>NZ_JAVRHN010000049.1:0-201 GCF_031846645.1 Autumnicola psychrophila | reverse complement strand
CACGGGTTTCATAAAGAAATAACAATCCAGGATTTTCCTGTGCGTGGTAAAAAGGTTTTCCTGCATATAAAACGCCGTCGATGGCTCAACAAACAAAGCAAACAGGTGATTCAGCGTGACTGGAACTTAGTAGCACAGGGAACCCGTATGACCGTCGAGTTCGCTGCTTTTTTAAAAGTACTTAGTCAGTACTAAAGCCTC
>NZ_JAVRHN010000048.1:0-201 GCF_031846645.1 Autumnicola psychrophila | reverse complement strand
CTTCCGAAGAAACTGACAATTATTTGTCCGCTTCAAAAGAAGTTTCATTGGTGATCGAAAAAGCCGAAATTGAAGGAGTGGCTTTTGAAGGAGCTACTTTTACTTATGATGGAACTGCACACAGCATTGCTGTTACCGGACTTCCGGAAGGCGCCACCGTAAAGTATGCCGATAATGGGCAAATTAATGCAGGGACTTATA
>NZ_JAVRHN010000047.1:0-222 GCF_031846645.1 Autumnicola psychrophila | reverse complement strand
CCTTTCTCGTTAAAAGTAGAAAATTTATAAATCCAGCGGTAAATCACCTGATTAGCTACTCCATGAAGTTTGGATAGCTGTGGCACACTCAGTTGACCGCTTTCAAAGTCTGCGACAATCTGTCTTTTGAACTCATTAGAGTACTGGCGTTGCTTTCGCAATAATCGTACATTGGGTTTCATACAAGTTGATTTTGTGGTCAACCTATATCAGGGACGTACA
>NZ_JAVRHN010000046.1:0-227 GCF_031846645.1 Autumnicola psychrophila | reverse complement strand
TGCTATGACCAGCTGAGAGGAGAACTCTTTAGGAATGTCTGGTTTCTCTTCAAAATGCAGGTGTAGAATATCTCCATCTGTTTTATGACCGGTTAGGTCAAAATGGGTAATCAATAATTCTGGTAATAAAATTTTGAGTAGGTCTATATATGGGTCCAATGCTTCTTGTTTAAAAAACAAAAATCAAACTATTATTTCAATTCACACACAACTTTTGAGATTGATCC
>NZ_JAVRHN010000045.1:0-232 GCF_031846645.1 Autumnicola psychrophila | reverse complement strand
GTGAAAAGTGCATCTCATTACGCACTTATATTTATAGACACCAATTATTACTTTGGAAGCTCATCTTGGAACAAAGACTGCCGATAATTGCCATTTTGGAAGTATGATATTTTTTTAAGAATAAGTTCCTTCCCTTTTTACAAGGGAAGGTGGCTTTATCGGCGATAGCAGATAAAGACGGAAGGGTAAAAATCGCAATTTAAAGCACAAATCCTGATCCTGTCTCCAAATT
>NZ_JAVRHN010000044.1:0-233 GCF_031846645.1 Autumnicola psychrophila | reverse complement strand
AGCGATTTTAAAGAGTGGGATCAAAAACCTCATTCCAAAGAATGGCTCATCTTCC
This sequence comes from Autumnicola psychrophila, assembly GCF_031846645.1. Classification (NCBI taxonomy): domain Bacteria; kingdom Pseudomonadati; phylum Bacteroidota; class Flavobacteriia; order Flavobacteriales; family Flavobacteriaceae; genus Autumnicola; species Autumnicola psychrophila. Next base: position 178 of record NZ_JAVRHN010000044.1, on the reverse strand, counting down.
CTGAGAATATCAGCTCAAAGCTCTCTATAGATGAGACAGCACTCTCCAAAGGAGAGTTGTATACCATCATTACCAATAAAAAAGCTAAGGGTAGAAAGGGCAGTATCGTAGCTATTTTCTCAGGAACCAAGGTAGAACCTATTATAGAGCAGCTTCTTAAAATACCAACTTCAAAACG
>NZ_JAVRHN010000043.1:0-385 GCF_031846645.1 Autumnicola psychrophila | reverse complement strand
CAAGCGCCGAAGATCCATCATTCTGACAGGGGAAGCCAATACACTTATAAATCTTATATTGATTTGCTAAAAGCTAATACAACTATTATTAGCATGGCTTTAAGTGCTCAGGACAATGCTTATGCAGAAAGGATCAACAGGACCATAAAAGAAGAATATCTTGATCATTGGAGACCGCAGACCTTTTGCCAGTTAAAAAACCAAACTAAAAGAGCTGTGACTAATTATAACAAAAAAAGATCACACGATCATTTACAAAAAAGAAACCCTGATGAATTTGAGAAATATTGGTCCGCTCTAAACCCAAAGGAAAGGCCAGTATTTACTATTTTTGATAATGAAAATTAATATATAAAACCGGTCAACACTAATTAGGGAAGTTCAA
>NZ_JAVRHN010000042.1:0-404 GCF_031846645.1 Autumnicola psychrophila | reverse complement strand
CCTAGAAATCTAACTTCCAATCAGCGCACATTTCACCAGTTTATCTTTCTCCAAACTAAAAAAACCGACTTCTGTATAACAAGAAGGTTGATAATGGCCATTTTGGAAGTATGATCTTTTCCATGCATATAGCTCCTTCCCTTTTTTTCAAGGGTAGGTGGCTTTATCAGTGGGAGCAGCTAAAGCCGAAAGGGTAAAAACTATCATTTGAAGCAGGAACTGGATTTTTAAAGATTAGCTTTTGCTACATATATTAAGGAGAAGGCCGATAATTGCCAAATTCAGAGCGTCCCTTAGGGAAAAGCCCGGAGTTTTCATTTTAAGTCAAAAAAACTTTCAGCCATAATACATCAGTTTTCAATGAGTTAGGAAGTGTTCTTAAAGAAAAGATAAAAAAAGATGAT
>NZ_JAVRHN010000041.1:0-439 GCF_031846645.1 Autumnicola psychrophila | reverse complement strand
TCACAGTAACTTCATAAGTTCCGGCATTAGTATATCCTTGTGCAGGAGAATACGTCAACGTAGTTTCAAAATGGTTTAGACTTGCAGCAACATTCTTAACAGTTCCATCATAAGTGAAAGTCTGAACAGCATCTGCAGTAATTACCGCTTCTGCTTTTTTGATCACAAGATCAGCAGTCAGAACTTTATTATTGTAGTTGTCCTGACTTACAGTTGCAGTCACTTTATAAGTACCTGCATTAATTTGCCCATTATTGGTATACTCTACTAATGCTCCTTCCGGAAGTCCGGTGACAGCAATGCTATGAGCTTCACCATCATAAGTAAAAGTGTCACCTTCAAAAGCCAGTCCTGTGATCTCTGCATTTTCGATCACCAATGAAACTTCTTTTGAAGCTGACATATAATTGTCGGTTTCTGCGGAAGAAATAGTAACAGG
>NZ_JAVRHN010000040.1:0-506 GCF_031846645.1 Autumnicola psychrophila | reverse complement strand
TCGCTTTCACGTACAAAAACTTACTTTAGAAGCGCTGCAGGATATTAGGATCAAGCACCGATGGGATGCTATAGACATGGAAAACGAACAAATTAAGCAGGCAAGATTAAAGCAAAAAGAATTTAATCCCGAAATCTTTGAAAATGGAGACAGCAGAAAACAATTATTAGCACGTAGCCGTTACCTGCTCTATAAAGCACCTTCCAACTGGACAGAGAATCAATATCAACGTAGCAAAATCCTCTTCGAGCAATATCCGGATATAAAGTTGGCATTTAGCCTTACCCAAAGACTCAGGGATATATTCAACAAAGCAAATTCAGTAGAAGTGGCTTATACAAAACTCGCTCATTGGTACAAGGATGCAGAGGATACAGGATTTAAGGCATTCAATACCATTGCCAACACCATAACACTGAATTACAGGTCCATACTCAATTACTTTATCAACAGAAGTACAAACGCATCAGCAGAATCATTCAATGCAAAAATAAAAGCATTTAGAG
>NZ_JAVRHN010000004.1:0-336956 GCF_031846645.1 Autumnicola psychrophila | reverse complement strand
CATTTGTTGTTTTCTATTGGCTAGATTTCGATAAATGCCATTCTATTGGTTTTATCTCGGAACTACAATTCATATTCGGTTTAGTAGATGGATTGTTTATAAAATTCTCTGTTATTTTTAAAAGACAAGTATTAAAAAAACTATGACTTTCATTTTTAAAGGTTACTTCATAGCTATTTTTTAATTTTTTTGAAGCCTCAATAGCATTCTTTGGAGGAGTAACTGGATCTAAGCTGCCTGAAATAAGAAGGGTAGGGACGTCTGAAATAACAGGTTGTTTTTCAATATCTGAAGCCCTGTATGAATGCCAATCAGTCATTATTTTGATGACCGCATTGTAATAATCTAATCCGAACCCAAATTCAGATTGTTGTATCGCCATATCTAAATTTTCTTTGTCATAGAAAGGAAGTTCTTCATAAGCATTGAACGAAAAGTTCATTGGTAAATTAAGGAGGTTATTTAAATGCTCATAAGCTTTTAAAAATTCAATTATAGTTTCAGTTTCTCCATTTTCTAAAGACTCAATAAAAAATGGGATATTCTCTATGGTATGAATATCAAAGAGCGATACGAAAAGGAGTACAAAGGCATCGTGAGAATTAAGTACAAAAGGTTCATTTTTATAGTTAAAACTCAACGGACTGCTTTGCAATTTTGTCAATACTTTATGCAAACGTTCTTTTAGGTTGGGGTACTGCTTGTTACAACTTTTATTTTCTTTACAACTCTGAAGAACTCCTAATAGAGACCCGTTAAGGCTTCTTACCCTGTCCCCGTACATATTAAATTCGGGCGGAAATACACCCATTAGAACGGCACTCCTAACACTTTCCGGAAAGTCTCGCATTATAGTCAACCCCAATCTTGAACCATAGGAAACTCCAAATAGGTTCCATTTTTTATAGCCTAGTACTTTTCTTAAATCCTCAAAATCCGTGGCATTCTCTCTACTGTTATATCCTGCAAGGTCACTCCCTTTTTGTTGAATGGTTTTTTTGCAAGCCGCCATTACCACTTTCGTAGCTTCAAAATCCTCTTCTATGTTATAATCTTGCCTCATAATAGTGAAGAGAGCTTTTCCACTATTAACACAGATTGCTTCCGATTCGCCTGTCCCACGTTGGTCCATTAGTACAATATCCCTATCATTCCTTAGTGGGTGATTTGCCCAATACTCCTCCATAATCAAGGTAGCCCCACCAGGCCCGCCCTGTAGATATACAATGGGTACTTTCGTTGAATCGGGTGTATTAGCTTTTAATACCTTGTAAACTAATTCAATGGTTTGCGAATTTTGATTGTTCCGATTTTCAGGCACCTCCAAAACACCATCTAAGACTTCCCCTTTGTAAGTTCTATTGCAAGCAGAAAGGACAGAAAGAAAAATAAAAAATGTGCATAAGCGTGTATTCATCAAATTGATTTTAAAATTATTGGTCTTTTACAATAAATGCTAACAAGTTAATAAACATACCACTACGATTACATCCTAAGGTTGGAGGATATAACCAACGCTTAAAAATTTTCATATTCCCTTCTAAAATCAAACTTTCATTAAAAGAAAAACTAACCAAGTATCGAAAATTGCCAATTTTCGGGCTGCTCTTATTTTTGCTCTTAATGCGGTAAGGAACATGTCATTCAGAAACCGGATATAGACAAGTAGCGAAGTAGGGTAAGCAGATTTGTCGGACTAAATTCGGGATAACAGGGATAAAGAATTTTTTTGGCTATCGGGCGGTTTTAAACCTTCCGAATAAAATTGCGGTTAGTAACAGGCCAATTCCAATACCTGTTAATACACCTTGTGCAATGTCGGGTATTTCTGTATAACGAGTGATGAACTGTGAAACGGCAATTACAAACATTCCCAATGCTATTAAAATTAACGATTTACGTCTGGTGATTTGCTGCATAATTCTGGATTTTATGGTTAGTGTCTTAAGCTTCTGTTTTGTTACAATTGGGCAATAAAACCGGTTAAACTTCAGACTTGATTTATGCAATTCGAGCTGAGATTTTTTGGAATTACTTTTATTGCACGATTTGTAAAGCTGCGGAGTAGGGAATGCAGACTTATCGGCCAGATTAATTCTATTGGCAGTTAAAAATAATAATTTTCAGCATATAAATTAAAATTTATTGTGAGATTGTCTTTTTCAGTTTAGAAGAAAAAAACGAATAAGATCGAAAATTGGCAATTTTCGGGTTATTCTGAGTTTAGTCGATTTCGTAATCAAGACGCATCGTGATAGAGGCGGTTTTCTTTTTATCGGCAGTGTTATAAGCACCGCTCCAGCTAAAATCTTCGCCGCTGTTTTGCCCGGTGATCTGGAAAACACCCATATTTGCACTTTTCAGGTCTCCCAGGCTGCCGCCACTGTTCTGCGCAATCTTTTCAGCTCTTAAACGAGCGTCTTCAGTAGCTTTAGAGATCATTTCAATTTTAAGATCGGCAATTTTTGTATAATAATATCGCGGGGGAGTAGAATTAAACTGAACGCCTTTATTAAGTAATTCTGTAATCTCACGGGAAACACTTTCTATAAGTTCTACTTCATTAGATTCAATTTTCACCGATTGGATTAGTTCATAACCTTTAAAAATGCTGCCCACATAATTGCCATTTTGATACTGATTTTCCTGCTGTTCATTAGTTTGGACAGAGTTGAAGACAATATTATCCTCATTAATGCCTTTGTCCAGAAGATATCTTCTTACCGTTTCTTTATCTTCATTCAGCTGTTCATAAGCTTCTTCCAGATCGGGATTAACACGGCTAAACTGTCCTTCCCAGACAATAAGATCTGAAGTGAAATTTTCACTACCCGAGCCGGTCACCGAAATCACTCCATCTGGATTGGCGCGGCTTACATATGCATTTCCTAAAAATACTGCAGCCACTACAATAGCGACTGAAAAAATAATTGCACTTATGTATTTCATGATTTGACATTAAGATGGTAATAAAGGTATAAAATCCGACGATTGCTATTTTATTTTTGCATCAAATTATTACTTTTGCGCATGCAAAATAACGTACTTATCCTGGACTTCGGTTCGCAATACACTCAACTTATTGCGAGGCGCGTAAGAGAATTAAATATTTACTGCGAAATTCATCCTTTTCATAAGGTTCCTGAAGAACTTTCGAGCTTTAAAGCGGTCATCCTTTCCGGAAGTCCGTTTTCTGTCAGAAATGAAGATGCGCCGCATCCCGATCTTTCAAAAATAAGAGGCGAAGTTCCCATTTTGGCTGTCTGTTATGGCGCTCAATATTTTGCCCATTTTCACGGCGGAAAAGTGGAGGCATCAGAAATCAGGGAATATGGAAGGGCAAACCTGTCTGTAATAAAAGATAACGAACCACTTTTTAAGGATATTCCTGAAAATTCACAGGTTTGGATGAGCCATAGTGATACTATTAAGGAGTTGCCTACCAATGCGGTAAGGCTGGCAAGTACCAGCGATATATTAAATGCGGCGTATAGAATTGAAGGAGAGCAGACTTATGCCATTCAGTTCCATCCTGAAGTTTATCATTCCAAAGATGGGAAGAAGTTGCTGGAAAATTTTCTGGTAAAAATTTGTGGTGTTGAGCAATCCTGGACTCCGGGTGCTTTTGTAGATCTAACTGTTTCAGAATTAAAGGGGAAGATCGGTGATGATAAGGTAGTGCTGGGTTTAAGTGGGGGTGTAGATTCTTCCGTTGCAGCAGTTCTTCTTCATCACGCTATAGGAAAGAATTTATACTGTATTTTTGTTAATAATGGACTCCTTCGGAAGGATGAATTTGAGAGTGTTCTGCATCAATATAAAGATATGGGGCTTAACGTGAAAGGCGTAGATGCTTCGGCACGTTTCTTGGATGCTCTTGCAGGAATAAGTGATCCGGAATTAAAACGAAAAGCCATTGGAAATACTTTTATTGAAGTATTTGATGATGAAGCACATGAAATTACAGATGTGACTTACCTGGCACAGGGAACCATTTATCCCGATGTTATCGAATCAATTTCAGTAAACGGGCCTTCGGTAACTATTAAATCGCATCATAATGTTGGTGGTTTACCGGACTTTATGAAGCTGAAAGTTGTGGAGCCCTTGCGAATGCTTTTTAAGGATGAGGTAAGAAGAGTTGGAGCCGAGCTGGAAATAGATCCTGAACTTTTAGGAAGACATCCATTTCCCGGGCCGGGACTGGCAATAAGAATTTTGGGTGATATTACTGAAGAAAAGGTTAGGATTCTTCAGGAAGTAGATCATATCTTTATACAAGGTCTGCGTGATGCCATGTTGTATGATAAAGTTTGGCAGGCAGGAGCAATTTTACTGCCGGTACAATCGGTAGGAGTGATGGGAGACGAACGTACATATGAGCAGGTAGTGGCTTTAAGAGCTGTAGAATCTACAGACGGAATGACGGCAGATTGGGTAAATTTACCCTATGAGTTTTTACAAAAAACGTCCAATACAATAATTAACAGGGTAAAAGGCGTTAACAGAGTAGTATATGATATAAGTTCCAAACCGCCTGCCACAATAGAGTGGGAATAGAATGCGGAAGGACAATTAAAGAATATAAGATGAAGTACATTTTTGCGTTATTTTTACTGTTTCAGGTTTTTACTGCTGAAGCTGTAGCACAACAGTTTAAATATCATACTGTAACTTCAGGGGAGACTGTTAACAGTATAGCGAGATCCTACAATGTTTCCACAGAAGATATATTTAAATATAATCCTGATGCTAAAGATGGGATTGATGTTTCAGCTAAACTTGTCATTCCGCTGAATTCTTCCCAAACTGAATCGTCCCAGAGCGATGCTGCAAGTTTCAGAACACATAAAGTTGCGAAGAAAGAGACGCTTTACGGGCTGTCACAGCAGTATAATGTAGAGATCGACCAGATTAAGCGTTACAATAAGCATTTATATTCTGAAGAACTTCAGACGGGAGAAGAAATAAGAATACCTGTCATTTCTGAAGTGCAGAAAACGACTGCACAGGTATCGGCAGCGGTTTCTGCGCCACAGCAGCAAAATTCAGGAGTAAATCCACAAGAGACAAGAAGTACACGTGAGCATGTGGTAATTCCGAAAGAGACAAAATACGGAATTGCACGCAAGTATGGTCTTACCGTTCAGGAACTTGAAGAAATGAATCCCACTGTAGATGTACTGCAGCCGGGAATTATGCTGAAGGTAGGAACCGACGTTCTTGAAAATGAGCCTGTAATAATTACTGATGAAACTTTCGAATTTTATGAGGTTCAGCCTAAAGAAAACTTCTTCCGTTTAACAAGAAAATTCGGAATAGACCGCGATTCACTTATTGCGCTGAATCCTGCTTTAAAAGATGGCGTAAAGTCGGGTATGGTTTTAAAAATTCCGGCAGATCCGGAAACTGGAGAAGGTGACTTTGATATTGAAAATTTTGAAGAAGCTGCAGATCGAAGTATTGACTTAAAGAATTCCCTTACTAACCTGAGGACAAAGGAGCTTGTGGTTATGCTTCCTTACAATCTGCAGAAAATAGAAAGCGATTCCCTAGATCATTATAAGAAGGCTATTCTGGAGGACAGGGTTTTGCGTATCTCCCTAGATTTCTACAGCGGAGTTTTAATGGCCGTAGAAGAAGCAAAGGAGCTTGGGATTTCTACAAATCTTAGAGTTTTTGATACCAAGCAAAATGTTCAGGAGGTAACCAATATTGTAAATACACATAACTTCAGTAACACAGATGCTGTTATAGGCCCGCTTCTGCAAACTACCACAGAGGCAGCTGCTGCCAGTCTGGCAAGAGAGAATGTACCTGTAATCAGTCCGCTTTCAAACAAACAGATGCGTCCTTACGACAATTTATTCCAGTCGCGCCCAACAGATGAAATGCTGGCAGATGCTATGGTGGCATACTTGGAGCGAAATGCCGATAATAAAAATGTTGTTGTAATCGCAGACGGTAAGTCTTACGAGATAAAAAGTAAGCTGAGCAATATCCTTCCCCAGGCAAGATTCATTAGTCCCGGGAATGGATATGTTTCTGAAAGTGCAATGAATCAGGTTCTTGATGCAAATCGGGAGAACTGGGTGATTCTGGAATCAGACAATGTTGGAATTTTAAGTAGTGTAACCTCAGGCCTTAACAGGCTTGCAAGAGACAAAAACATTAAACTCTTTACTACCGCAAAAGGTGCTGGTTATGACAATGACAATGTTTCCAACAATCATTTGGGAAGACTAAACTTTCATTATCCTTCTGTAGATAAACAGCATAACCAGGAAAATACCAGAGAATTTATAGAAGAGTATGTAGAAAAGTTTGCAATCGTACCCAACCAATATGCGGTAAGAGGCTATGACCTTACTTTAGACGTATTGCTTAGATTAGCGAGTGCCAAAGATCTTTATGACTCTTTTGCAAGATACCAGGGTTATACAGAATACTATGAAAACAAATTTCATTATATGCCTATTTCCGGAGGTGGTTTCCAGAATGACGCGGTGTATATATTAAGTGTAAATGAGGACTTAAGTTTAAGCGTAGAAAATGACTTCTAGAGTAATTTATAAAGGCGGATTAAGAACTGAAGCAGAACATTTGAAAAGTGGTTCCACAATAATCACAGATGCGCCGGTTGATAACCATGGCAAAGGCGAGGCTTTTTCTCCGACAGATACTGTTGCAACTGCTTTGGCTTCTTGTATGTTAACGGTTATGGGAATAAAGGCTGAAAACATGGAGGTAGATTTAACCGGAGCGACTGCAGCGGTGACCAAGACCATGGCAGCAGAGCCACGCAGAATATCAAAAATTGATGTGGTAATTGAATTTCAATCAGATTTCCAGCAGAAGGAGAAAAAGATCCTGGAAAATACTGCCAGAACCTGCCCTGTATTAAATAGCCTTCATCCTGAAATAGAGAAAAATATTTCCTTTTTATATAAATGATGAGAAAGGTTCTCCTGACTTTTCTTCTTTTGTATTCCTCTTTTCTTTTTGCACAGCGTGAAAAGGAAAAGATGGAATGGAATGAAAACCGACCTCTTACCTGGGAAGATTTTAGAGGTAAACCTTCTTCCTCCAGCACTTATAAAGCCAGTACAAATTCGGGGATTTCCATTGGCTGGAGTTTAAGTGAAAGTGGTAATAAGGTGGTTCTAGTAGATTATGATGTTAAAGCAAACTTTTACCCCAACAATTCCTGGAAAAAAGATAATATCGTGAAAAAGGATTTTATTCTGGCCCACGAACAGCTTCATTTTGATATTTCTGAATTACATGCGCGAAAACTACGCAAAGCCCTGGCGGAATATGAGGGTGGACGAGATGTTCAGAAGGAACTAACAGCGATCTACAGGAAATATGAACAGGAAAGAACAACCATGCAAAATGCCTTTGATGCAGAAAGTAATCACAGCCGTATAGAACAGGAAGAGTTAAAGTGGCGGGATTTTGTACAGAAGGAGCTCCAGAAATACAGCAAATACGCCGAATAAGTTATAACCTGGTTAATTCAGGAAAAAGAATGTGCAGCAGCTTCTTTTTGAGCTGCTTTAAATTCCTCAATTATCTCTCTTACAATTTCGGCGGCGGGTTTGATTTCATGAATGATTCCTGAAATTTGCCCAATTTCGAGTTCCCCTTCCTCAAGATCACCTCCAAACATTCCCTTTTTTGCACGCCCACGTCCCAACAATTCCAGCAGGTCTCCTTTGGAAGGCTTTTTCTGATAAAGGCTTTCTATTTGATCGTAGAAATTATTTTTAAGTAACCTTACTGGAGTCAGCTCCTTTAAAGTAAGCTTTGTATCACCTTCCTGAGCTTTTATTACCATCTCCTTAAAATCGGGGTGGGAAGATGCTTCTGGAGAGGCTACAAATCTACTACCTATCTGTACGCCTTCAGCACCCAGAACCATAGCGGCGAGCATTCCGCGACCGGTGGCGATCCCTCCCGCAGCAATAAGCGGAATTTCCAGTTTTTCCCTAACCATCGGGATGAGCGTGAATGTAGTGGTTTCATCACGACCATTATGGCCTCCTGCCTCAAAACCTTCGGCAACAACCGCATCAACTCCGGCTTCTTCAGACTTTAAAGCAAATTTGAGACTGCTCACCACGTGAACTACTTTTATCCCTTTTTCCTGCAAATACTTTGTCCAGACCTTTGGATTTCCAGCAGATGTAAACACAATCTGTACTTCTTCATCTACAATAATTTTCATTATTTCCTCTACATTGGGATAGAGTAGGGGAACATTCACAGCAAAAGGTTTACTGGAGGCAGATTTACATTTTTGAATATGTTCTTTAAGGACTTCAGGATACATAGAACCGGCGCCAATTATTCCCAGTCCTCCGGCGTTGCTTACTGCCGAGGCGAGTTTCCATCCGCTCGCCCAGACCATTCCCGCCTGGATTAGCGGATATTTAATATTGAAAAGTTTGGTAATCCTGTTGGGCATTTGTTTCGGTTGAAAAGTTAGTAGAATTAAGAAATAACGCCAGATCCTAACAATTCCTCTCCGTGGTACCACGCGACAAACTGCCCTTCAGTAATAGAAGCCTGATTTTCTTCAAAGACAACATACAATCCATTTCCGGTCTGATAAAGCGTGGCGTCCTGAAGCGGCTGGCGGTAACGTATCCTTGCTTTCACCTTTAGTTCTTCATTTTCCTGAAGCGCAAGATCTTTGCGCACCCAATGTACTTCTTCGTTATTAACAAATAAGGCTTTTCTGTAGATGCCGGGATGGTTTTTGCCCTGTCCGGTATAAATCACATTTTCCTCTACATCTGTATCAATTACAAAAAGTGGCTCCGGAGTACCACCTACAGCCAAACCTTTACGTTGTCCTTTAGTGAAGTAATGCGCTCCCTGGTGTTTTCCCACAATTTTGCCATCGTTTGAAGCATATTTATACTTTTTAGACAGGTGCTCTAATTTGTCAATTTTCGACCTGTATTCGGCTTTGTCTTCAGCATAAAGCTCTTTATCAGCATCAATTTCTACAATAACTCCTTCTTTTGGTTGTAATTTTTGCTGAAGGAAGTCCGGAAGTCTCACTTTCCCGATAAAACAAAGTCCCTGAGAGTCTTTTTTGTCTGCTGTTACCAAATTTTGCTCCTTTGCTATCTTTCGCACCTCAGATTTTTGCAATTCCCCAATAGGGAAGAGGCTTTTTGCCAATTGTTCCTGAGTTAACTGACATAAAAAGTAAGACTGATCTTTATTGGCATCTTTCCCTGCCAATAATTGGTAAATTGGCTTTCCGTCTTTTTCAATTTCCCCTTTTCTGCAGTAATGACCGGTAGCAACATAATCTGCACCCAAAGAAAGGGCAATTTTCATAAATACATCAAATTTGATCTCCCGGTTGCAGAGAACGTCTGGATTTGGAGTTCTGCCCCGCTCATATTCATTAAACATATAGTCTACAATACGCTCTTTGTACTGCTCACTTAAATCTACCGTCTGAAATGGAATCCCCAATTTATCTGCCACCAGCATGGCGTCGTTACTATCATCCAGCCACGGGCATTCATCTGAAATGGTCACAGAATCATCATGCCAGTTCTTCATAAACAGCCCGATTACTTCGTAGCCCTGCTGTTGCAGCAAATATGCTGAAACACTTGAATCTACACCTCCGGATAAACCAACAACTACCTTTTTCATTACTATATGCTATAATTCCTATTAAAAGTCGGAAAAGAGATGGCAAAATTACGAAATAAAAAAGGGTGACAAAAGCCACCCTTGATTCAGTTTTAGGAATTGAAACTATCTTTTTTCGAAAACAATATTCGCCGCTGGAATAAGATCTGGTATAAACGTAAATTCCGAATTATCACCTGAAAAGTTTACTGTTCCTCTCTGACTTCCAAGAACCGGAATGGTTAATTGATATTTTGAATCTCCTTCTAATTTCTCCCAGCGCCCTTCTTCATCATCAAGACTGCAATTTTCTGAAGTGGTTCCAGTATAATAATTAGAATTGGCAGTGTTATTACTATTAAAGGTAACATTGGACCTCAAAATACATTCATTAATTTCAAAAGGGAGATTTTCTATACCATTTACTTCGACTAGAAACCACGTGCCTAGGATTCGGTCATCAGAAGTTCCGTTGGCTTCATCATCATCACTACAGGAGGACAAAACTGCGAGTGACATAAATAATAAAAATATCTTTTTCATGCTATGTTGTTTTTTGGTTAAATGTAAATATATCGTATTTATAAGTGAGCTATAATTCTTTTTCTTCTGTTAACTTTTTATTCTGAAAGTATTTCCAGTTTCCTTTCTTTTGATCCCGAATATACTGTCCTTCAATAAGGGTATCACCTTCGGCATTATAGTAGGTTACCGGCCCATGTAATTCTCCGTTTTCATAATTAAGTTCTTGCAGTAGAACTCCTTCTTCAGAATAAACAAAGCTTTGTCCGTTCTTTTTTCCATTTTTATATTTGCTCTTCTCGGCCAACTTCCCATTCTTGAAGAATGTTTTCTGAAGTCCGTTTAACTGGTCACTTTGATAGTTTTCAATCATCATGGTGTCTCTCGAAGCCTGATGATAATAGATCCATTTTCCTTCCCTTTTTTGGTCAATTAACCTGCCGGTGCTTATGGGTTCTCCTTTTTGAGTGTAGTAAGTAGCAGTGACGGAATCTATTTGTTCTTTGAAGTGGAGGATGGCAGAAGGATGATTATCAAATCCTCTTTTATAGAAACGGAATTCTCCGGTTTCTTTTCCATGTTCAAAAATCCCCTCGAATTTTAACTGGGAAGTTCCTTTAAAATTGACAGTCCATTTCCCATGTCGTCTACCTTCAGAATCCAGCTGATTTATTTCTTCCTGCGAAAATAGTTGCATTCCTATTAAAAGGAATAATAGTATACATAGTTGTTGATACATGCCCGGCATTAAAATCTCCTTATTTCAACTGAAAAAAGATGTATTTATTTCAAATTTAATTTTTTTATTGTCATTAGTGACTTTATCACTAGAAGTTAGGTTTTATATATACATTATGAAAGGCCGACCGATTTGTAAGGTTCTAAAAGTTTGCAGACTAATAGAACGTTAAAGAAAGAAACCTGTTCTACAGGATTTGCTTTATTTGGCAAAAATAATTTTATGGTCCTATTGAAAAAGCCCGGCAATGCCGGGCTTTTTTAGTCTATCTTTTTCCTTTTTTCTGCTGTTCTTCAGCCTGCTCCATCATCTCCTGCATCTTTCTGGTAAACTTGTTTTGTTTTTTCGGCTTCTTCTTATTGGCTTCAATCTTAGCATGTATTTTTTCATCATCTATAATTACGTGCTTAATTACCAGCATAATTCCGATGGTAATAAGGTTGGATGTGAAATAGTACAGGGAAAGTCCGCTGGCATAGTTATTAAAGAAGAAAAGCATCAGTAAAGGTGAAAGGTACATGATAAACTTCATGTTAGGCATTCCCGGCTGTTGATTTGCCTGCATGGTTTGCCCGGTAGTCATGGTCATGTATATAAATATTGCTATAGATGCAAGTATTGGAAATAAACTTACGTGATCCCCATAAAACGGAATATTAAAAGGTAGTTCTGCAATAACATCGTAACTGGAAAGGTCATCTGCCCATAAAAAGCCTTTTTGGCGCAACTGGAAAGCACTGGGGAAAAACTGGAACAGTGCATAGAAGACCGGAATTTGCATTAAGGCAGGTAAACAACCACTCATAGGACTTGCTCCAGCTTTGCTGTAAAGCTTCATGGTTTCCTGTTGCTTCTTCATTGCATTGTCCTTGTACTTCTCGTTTATCTCGTTGATCTCGGGACGTAAAACCTTCATTTTTGCCTGAGATAAATAAGACTTATAAGTCACCGGGGAGAGCACAATCCTAACCACTATCGTCATTACAATAATTGCAATCCCGTAGCTTGGTAAGAAACTGCTTAAGAAAGCAAAAAACGGAATGAAGATATATTTGTTTATCCAGCCGAAAATCCCCCAACCAAGAGGTACAATTTCATCTAGATTACGATCGTAGTCATTTAAGATTTTATAGTCTGTAGGACCGTAATACCAGTTCATGTTATAATTAAGCTCACCGCCCTGTAGCTCCAGGGGAAAGCTTGCGGCAAAATCCCTTGTGTAGAGGGTGTCTACTTCTTCATCTTCAACAAGATTTTCTGTTCTAAAAGTTCCTCTTTCAAATGGGTTATCGGTGAGGAGAATCGATGTGAAGAAGTGCTGTTTAAATGCAACGTAGCTAATATCTTCATCCTCGCCGGTTTCAACGTCGCCGGCACCAAGATAATCATCTTTGTCACCTTCGTACTCATACATCAAATCTGTATACCGGCTCTCGTAAGAAATACTCTTGGCATGCCGGTAACCCTTTAATTTCCAATCCAGGTTAATGTCCTGGGAACCGTTGAAAACGTCATCAAGTCCCTGGGAACGAATACTGAAGTCCAGCATATATTCACCAGGTTTCAGTACATAACGATACTCAAGGAATTCATCTTCAGAAACTTTTAACTTCATAGAAAGCACCTGATTGTCACCATTCTGACTAACTTCAGGTTCGAAGAAAAGATTTTGAGTCTCTAATGTACGACCATCGGTTGTGGAGAAATTGATATTAAAAGTCGCATTATCATCCTTTATCAGGTATACGGGAATAGAGTCAAAGGTCTTATAATTTTTAAGCCTTGCTTCAGAAATATACCCTCCTTTGTTATCTATTGTTAATTCCAGTACATCATTGGATATCGTAGTGGAATTTTCAGAAGCTGATTCCAGGGTTGCAGAGTAACCAAAAGCGCCCAGTCTCTGTCGTGCTTCTGCCAAAGCTGTTGAATCCTGATCTGTTCCCAGGTTATCTTCTGTGGAGGCTATATTATTTGGCTGCTGGTCCGGTGTAATTTCAACCTGCTCTGTTTCCTGATTTTCTTCAAGTGCCGTTTCTTCTGTAGAGTTGTTGTACAGCATCCATAACAGGATTGCACCAATAAGTAAAAATCCTATTATAGATTGAACGTCTATTTTCTTTTCTTCCATGCTTAGTACTATAGCGAACCATCATTCAAAAAGATGGCCGTTTCTTAAAGTTATGCCAACTTGGCATTTTTATTTTTTGAGTAGTTGTAGGCTGCATTTACAAAACTTACAAATAACGGATGCGGACTGGCGACTGTGCTTTTGTATTCGGGATGATATTGTACACCTACAAACCACGGATGTTCAGTAAGTTCGATTATCTCCACAAGCCCCGTTTCGGGATTAATTCCCGTTGCGGCCATACCTGCTTTTTCCAGTTGTTCTTTATACTTGTTGTTGTATTCGTAACGATGCCGGTGCCTTTCCTTTATCTGGGTCTTGCCGTAAACTTTATTTATTATAGAACCTTCTGTTAATTTGCAATCCCAGGCTCCCAATCTCATTGTGCCACCTTTGTGAGTGATATTTTTTTGCTCTTCCATAATATCGATAACAGGATGTTTAGTCTTGGGATCCATTTCGGTGGAATTTGCATTTTTTAGCTGAAGCACGTTACGGGCAAATTCAATAACCGCCATCTGCATTCCCAGGCAAATACCCAGAAACGGCAAGTTATTCTCGCGGGCAAAACGTACCGCATCAATTTTACCTTCAATACCTCTTTCTCCAAATCCGGGAGCAACAAGAATACCGTCCAGGTGCGATATTTTATGCTGAATAGTATTCTCATTAATAAATTCTGAATGAATACTTTCAATTTTCACCATCACCTCGTTTTCTGCACCTGCGTGGATAAAAGCTTCCAGTATGGATTTATATGAATCCTGTAATTCTACATACTTCCCAATAAGGCCAATCCTCACTTCTGCTTTTGGATTTTTATGTCTTTTCAGAAATTCATTCCATCGTTCCAGATTAGGAGTTTTATCATCTGGCAGGGAAAGCTTTTTAAGTGTTACGGTATCAAGCCCTTCCTTGAGCATCATGTTAGGGACATCGTAAATGGTATCTGCATCAATGGATTGGATAACTGCTTCTTGGCGAACATTGCAGAAAATTGCCAATTTTCGTCGTATGTCATCAGAAAGTTCATGTTCTGTACGGCATACAAGTATATCTGCTTTTATTCCGCTTTCCATTAATGTTTTAACGCTATGCTGGGTGGGTTTTGTTTTAAGTTCACCTGCTGCAGATAGGTAAGGCACAAGTGTAAGATGGATAACAAGAGCATTGTCATCCCCCAGTTCCCACTTGAGTTGTCTTACCGCCTCAATGTAAGGCAGCGATTCTATATCTCCTACGGTACCACCAATTTCTGTGATTACAATATCAAAATCGCCATTTTTACCAAGGATCTGGATACGTTCCTTTATTTCATTAGTAATATGTGGGACTACCTGTACGGTTTTTCCGAGAAATTCCCCCCGGCGCTCTTTCTCAATTACGCTTTGGTATATTCTTCCCGTAGTAACATTGTTTGCCTGGGAAGTATTTACATTGAGGAACCGCTCATAATGTCCAAGATCGAGATCTGTTTCGGCACCATCTTCAGTTACATAACATTCGCCGTGTTCGTAAGGATTTAATGTTCCGGGATCCACATTTATATAAGGATCTAATTTCTGAATTGTGGTTTTAAAGCCACGCGCCTGTAGAAGTTTTGCCAGAGAAGCTGCAATTATCCCCTTTCCTAAGGAAGAAGATACGCCGCCGGTAACAAAAATATACTTGGTTTCGGCCATGTTAAGAGTATTTGTTGCGTCTTTAATTCAGGGCGCTAAATTACAAATAAGAATAGAAAAACCTGACAATATCAGAAGCTAATATTTTGGAGTTTTTTAAGAAAATAAAGCCTCAGAAAATGAAGTGCTATTGTGGGTAATTTTTTCTGATTTTTCGCAGGATACCTTCCATTCCGTTAACCTTAAGCTCGTAAACCTGTTGCATTTGCGCACCAAGTTTCCCTTCGGGAAAACCTTTTTGTTTGTACCATACCATATAGTATTCGGGAATATCGGAAAGAAAGTAATCTTTGTACTTTCCAAAATACATTTTTGCATGTGCCAGTTCAATAAGCGCTTTATGGTCTGGTTTTACTTCCATTTTGGATTAACTAATCGGGTATAGATCGAAAATTGCCATTTTTAGAAGGTGGCTTTAAATAGGAGGAGAGGAGTTTAAATTTTTCCTTATTAAGTGGTTTTACCACATATTCTACGACCCAAGGATAATCAATGGCCTTCTGTTGGTCCAGTTCGCTGGTACTTGAAGTGAGAATAATAGTTTTATGTGCTACTCCTTTCCTGCGCATCTCTTCGAGAAATTCCCAGCCTGTCATTTCAGGCATGTTGAGATCGAGAAAGATCAAAGCATTCTTTTTTTCCTGTTCTACTATTGCAAAGGCTTCTATGGGATTGGTAAAATCCTGTATATTTTCTTTATAACCTTCAACTTCAAGTAATTTTTTGGTAATAAAGTTTGCAATAGGTTGATCGTCTATGAGGTATATAGGGCTCATGTTTTTTCAGCTTTTAACTTAACCAGTTCCTGAGAAGCCATTTCTATAACTTCTTTTAAAACAAGGTCCATTTCTTCTACAGAAGCGACTAATTTAGGAATTAATTCTTTCCGGCAGGTCTCATCATCAAAAATATCAAAAAGCTGGGTTATGCCCTGAATCCTGGATAGTGGTTCTCTGACATTGTGTGCATTTAATGCAGAAATGTGAAGTAGTTTTTGGTTCTTCTCCCTTATTTCACGAGTACGCTCCTCTATGGTCTGTTTTTGATTTTCTACTATCTCCTTAATTTGAATATTCTGATGCTTAATAGTATCGTAAGCTTCAGATAGGGATTTATTTTTCCTGGCTAGCTGAGTTTTAAGGAATATCTCCTGAAATTTTGCTTCAAGACAATCTGTAACCAGTTTTAAAATTTCAACATCGGCATAAGCAAATGGTTTATTTTCATCAGAAATAAGAGAAACCAAAGCTTTTCTTTCGTTTTTCTGAAATGACCATGCCCATAATTCCGGATTTATAAGATTACCGGTTGTAATTTTTCCGTCGAAAAGTTGCAAGGGGATTTTCGCAGTCTTTAAAGGAATGCCACTGGTAAAAAGTTCTTCTTCGTAAGAAAGCAGCGAATCCTTTTCAGTAACGGTATGCGTGATTTCATTTCTGAATAACGAAAAAGTTAAAAAATGATCCTCTTGATCGAATACCATCTTGACGAGATGAAAATTGAGTAAATATTTCAAGTGCTTGCTGGTATTTTCCAGAACATCCTGAAGGCTTCCACAGCGGTTAATTCCATTGGCAAATTTGGAATAAGCCTCATAAATAATGCGGTATTGCTGGTAGGAATTGTTGCTAACGGAAGCCATTTGTTTACTAGATATTATTCTGTGGTTTCCAGCAATTCATTGTCAATTTTAATACCCGAAACATCTGCTATGGTATTAAGCATATTTACAAGGTCGGCCTGCGCCATAAGCTCCTGTATTTCTCTTTTTGAGAAACCAGCATTTTGCAGTTCTTCAAAATCTGCATCAGATATCTGGTCGTGATTTAGGGCAGCTTTTGTTACTACATTTACTGCTGTGCGGAAACTTGCGGGCATAGTGGGGGAATCCAGATTCTCTGTAGCTTTAAAATTTTCATCTTCAGAGATCATAGAACTCATGCTGTCTGCAAAAACGCCATGGGCATGGGAGCAGTAGTTGCAACCTCTTTTCTTGGAAACATTATATATAATGAGTTGCTTAAGTACGTTTGGCACTTCCCCTTCCATTAACGTATTCTTCAATTTGCTCCAGTTGCCTTTTAAGAGGGTGACATTGTCTCCCTGGCATTTAAACCAGTTTAGAACAAAAGGAAGTTGAAGCGTCTTTTTTGTGTCGTCATATATTTCTTTTACTTCAGGGGAAGCTTCTTCATAGGATACCATAGGATATCTCTCGGTAATTGCGGAATTGTTTGTATTCATAATAAGTAGGTTAAGATTAAATCACTTTTTTCCGGGCAGGAAATTAAAAGTGCAGGGCAAGATATAAAAAATAAAATCTATGAGTAAAATAAATTCATTTTCTGTTTGACTATGGCCTTTCCATGGCTTTTCGAGATATCTTTGAGATGGTGCATTTTAAAGCGTTTATGTTTTAGTTAAAGTATTGATAATTGCCAAAAGAAGTTATGCTCCTTTCGTAGTTTTAAATAATTTAGATCACTTTACTAATTAGGCAAAACTCCAATTGTATGGCTATTATAGGTTCCATTATTAAAAATCTTATTGATTTAAGAGATACACTTGTGTCGGATCCTGATGCACAGAAGGCGCAGCACGGCGAACTGGAAAAATTGCTGAAGAAAGCTAAAGATACTTCTTTTGGTAAACATTACGATTTTCAAGGCATTTTGAAGTCCGATAATATTGAAAAATCCTTTGCTGAAAAGGTCCCTTATTTTGATTATAATAAAATAAATAATGAGTGGTGGAGTAAGATGCATGAAGGGGAAGAAGATGTGACGTGGCCTGGAAAACCTCCTTATTTTGCTCTTAGTTCCGGTACAACCGGAAAAACCAGTAAGCGGATTCCTGTAACCGAAGATATGGTGGAAGCTATAAGAAAAGCAGGCATTAAGCAGGTGAGTGCTTTAAGTCATTTTGACCTTCCTTCAGATTTCTTCGAAAAGGATATTATGATGTTGGGAAGTTCTACAGATCTGCATGACGAAGGTGATCACCAGGAAGGCGAGATTAGCGGAATTAGTGCAAGTAACATTCCGTCCTGGTTTCAGGGCTATTACAAGCCAGGCAAAGAAATTGCTAAAATTGATGAATGGGATGACCGGGTACAGAAAATTGCCGAAAATGCCAAAAACTGGGACGTGGGAGCGATCAGCGGAATTCCTTCGTGGACAGAATTAATGATGAAGAAGATAATTGAGTATCATAAGGTAGATAACATTCACGACATCTGGCCAAATCTCCAGGTTTATGCCTCGGGGGGAGTTGCTTTTGAACCTTATGAGAAGAGTTTTAATGCCCTTCTTGACCATCCTTTAAAAGTAATAGATACTTATCTTGCTTCTGAAGGATTTCTTGCAATTCAGGAAAGACCCGATTCTCATTCTATGAAACTTATATTGGATAACGGAATTTATTTTGAATTTGTTCCTTTTAAACCGGAATTTATAAATGAAGATGGTTCTATAAAAGATGAAGCTCCGGTAATTTCCCTTTCTGAAGTTGAGGAGGAGCAGGATTACGTTTTGCTTATAAGTACAGTTTCCGGCGCATGGCGGTATTTAATTGGTGATACAGTCAAATTTACTGATGTTGAAAAACACGAAATTAGAATTACCGGTAGAACTAAATTTTTCCTGAACGTGGTAGGATCTCAGCTTTCAGTAAATAAAATGAATGATGCCATTCAGGCACTGGAAGATAAGTTTGACATTAAAATACCCGAATATACCATTGCTGCCGTAAGAATAGACGGGGAATTCTATCATTCCTGGTATCTTGGTACAGATTCCAATATTGAGGAAGAGAAACTTGCACAGGCTTTGGATGAAGAGCTCAAGGGAGCTAATAAAAATTATAAAGTAGCCCGTTCTAAATCACTTAAAGGAGTGAAAGTAACTACTATTCCACCAGGACTATTTCCCGAATGGAGTGGTGCGAATAAAAAGAAAGGCGGTCAGGTCAAAATGGAAAAAGTAATGAAGGAAGAGAAATTTGCCGAGTGGGAGGCTTTCGTTAAGAAGCAACTGGAAAGCTAATTCAGCTCTTCTACCAATTCCATAATTTCTTCTTGTGAAAGATAAAGGCTTTTAATTCTGTTCTTATACTTTTCTGAAAGATGAGCATGATTAAGAATAAAATCCTTGGTCGCGATGATGTATTCTCCTAATCCGTGATTTACCGCATATGTGTCAGCAGCTCGCTCAGCTTCACGTATATAACGTTTCGAAAGAACGTATTTTGTACCAAACCATAACATATTTACCGCACTACGGTTTTTGTAATCCATAATATGTCCCAGCTCATGTCCAATCCAGCCAATTAATACGTCTGAAGGTACGTTAGTAACATCAAATTCCTGTCCTTCAATATTAAAACGTTCGCTTATCATTATAAAATAAGAGCGATTGCCCTTCCTCTTTAAAAAATCCCCGATCTTGGGCTGTGCCTGCATGAAGGACTTCTTAATATTCTTTTTAAAACGAAATTCTATTGGGGTATCTTTAAGTTCCGGATAATGGGAAAGAGCAACATAAGCTTCTCTCCATATAACCTCGGGCACAATTTTATTACTAAATTTAAGGCTATCCTTTTGTTTCATATTTTGGCTATAGGCGCTGGCTAAGAAAAGAAAAGTGAGAATCCCCATAAATAAATATGTCTTCCCTACACGAATCAAATTGTTTGTTTTGAGTATTTAAATTCTCTTTTCCATAAAATTAAGTAATATGCAATAGTTGCCGAAACCACTGAAGTTAAATTGACCATAAAATCCAGTATATACATTAGTAGATTACCTCTCGCAGTTTTGTAATGTCCAGAAATAAAAAAAGCCTTACATCAAAATGTAAGGCCAAGAATATAGTATTTAAAACTAGTGGTTAAGCTTGTTTAACATTAACCGCGTTTAATCCTTTTCTTCCTTCTTCGAGATCAAACGTTACTTCGTCATTTTCTCTAATTTCGTCGATAAGACCATTTGCATGTACAAAGTACTCTTTGTTTGATCCTTCTTCTTTGATAAATCCAAATCCTTTTGTGTCGTTGAAGAATTTGACTGTTCCTTTATTCATTATAACTTAAATTTAATTTGGTCAAAGATAAATATAATTATCGAAAAACCACATATTTATAAATTTTTTATTAAAATTTTTTATCTGAGGCTTCAGGTAAAAATTTCCATTTTAAGTAAGTCTTACAATTATTGACCCTGTAACATTTCCTGCATTCTTTGTTGCATCTCAGGATTTGTTTGTAATGCCATAGCCAGTTTTTCATATCTTTCCATGGTAAAACCCTGCTCTGTAATTACTTCTTCCATTCTATCCTGAAACTCACCTTGCATTCCTTCGATTTTCTGAACAGTCGCTTTATACTTTTCCATTTCGTCTGCGCTTGCATCCAGTTCTTCGTTAGGATTCATAGAAGTCTGGTACATTTCATTAAAACGTTGTATTTCAAATCCTTCACTTTCTACCACCTTCACCATTTTTTGCTGAGCTTCCTGGTTTACCATCCTTAGGCCCTGATAAGCTTCTGCAAATTTAGCAAGCTCTTCGTTATCGACATCTACTTCCACTTTTTGCTGTTGAGGCATTGGTTGGGTCTGTGCAATGGCATTTACAGAACCAATAAGCGCGATAAATACGAGTAGACTCGCAAATTTTTTCATTTTAAGCATAATTTCGTTTCTTTAATTATTTCGATTTGTTCAAACATATAAAAATGTGAGTCGGCTCAAAAACAAAACAGACGATAATTACCCTTTTTTTTAAGAAATTAACAATGAATGGTTCTTTTTTGTAGTCATTTTCTTCACTTCAACAATTACCTCTTCTTTTCTTACAGAAAGGTAAACCAGGATGCTGCCGTTTTGAATATCAGAAACCTCTGGCTGAGAGCACTTCCAGGTTGATAGGTTCCCCAATCTCATCTTCAATCTTTATTTTTATTTTTCTGATTTCATCACTTTTTAGTGTCTCCGAATTTACCAGGGTGAGGGAAACGCGTAAGGTATCAGAAAACCTTACTCTTACATCCCTTACTACCACCTCATTCACTGTGGTTCCTTCCAACTTTTGAGTAATATTAGCTTCTTTTTTTATTCGGTTAAAAGAAAGTGATAGGGGGACCATCACCAGCCCAATAACTATTAATGTATAGACAAGGCCCATTCGCGCTTTTTTAAAAGGAGCAAAACCAAGTACGAGAAAAGTTATTCCGGCAAACATTATAATTCCTGCAAGATTGGTAAGGTAAAGTAAAAAAGCACCTGAAAAAACCTCCCAATCCCACCAGCCCACACCAATTCCCGCTACTGCTAAGGGTGGGACAAGTGCAACTGCAATTGCGACTCCGGCAAGACTTTTCGCAATTCCTTCTTTAGCATGGGCGTAGGCTGCGGCAATACCAGAGGCAACTGCAATACCCATGTCCAATAGGGTAGGGGAGAGACGGGCAGCAATTTCAGAAGTAGTGATCTTTAACGGAATTATAATACTGACTGTTGCGGCAAATAGCAGCGAAACAGCTGTGCCTATTAAGATAGTAAGTATGCCCTGTTTTAGCATTCGGGTATCATACCTTACCATTCCCATAGAAAATGAAACAATGGGGGCGATAATAGGAGCCAGGATCATTGCGCCTATAATTACAGGAGAGGAATCTGCAAAAAGTCCAAAGGTGGCAATTAACGTAGAGAGAATCATCATCACTACGTAAATAGATGTGGTTCTGGAGTTTTCACGTAAAACTTTAAAAAGGTCCTGGAACTCTTCAGCTGTTGCTCTGGGAAGGATTGGAATTGTTCTTTTTGTTAATTCTTTCCGTTTTTCTCCTGTGGGTAAGCCTTCCGTTTTTAAACTCTTTTTTTGTTCAGGTCCATCTTTGGTGGTGCAATAAATACTTGCTTGCTGTATACACAGTGCCTCCTGCTGGATTCTAAACAATATTTCCTTAGCTTCCTCCTTCTTACCATCGAGTGTGAATTCCACCGGAGCAGGATTGTCAATTTTTAATTCGGCAGTTCGCAGATGTCCTATAAAAGGAGGTAAATTACTAAGTTTTTTTTGAAGGGGGATCAGGCTCTGGAATAAGAACCATAAAAGTTCCAGGAGATTTTGAGGGCTAAGAACAAGAGTGTTAAATAACCCGTCATTCATTGCGTTTTCAGAAATTAAACGCTTGGCTACTACTGAACCCAATGGATGTTCTACCACGATGATGCCAAGAGCAGAAGTAGTAATTATTTTCTCGTCGCCAGCGCTTATTGTAAAAGCCTGGTGGGAAAGAGAAGAAAGCCTCCGGATATTTTTCAGAAAAGAATATACTTCAGAAAAGAAATTATTTGAATTATTATCTTTTGAGAAAATAAAGACATTACCAATGTTAACGGACTGAAACACTGGAATATTATTGCAGAAAAGCATGTCTAAATGTCTTGTTTCTCCCGTCTCTACAATTTCTTCTATTGCTGTTCCCAGATCGCTGGATAGGCCCAGACCTTTTATTGTATGTGTATTTTCGGGATGTGGAAGTATCCCCACTTTCCATTCGTTTTTGGATGCCTGTGGCAGGAAGTCACGTAAATCTTCACTGTTTAGATAGCAACAAATTATATCATTTTCCAGGGGAGACAGCTCTGTTGGTGGATAAGGGACGGTCTTAACCTCTACAGATTCAAGTAGTGGTAAGATTTCTTCTTCTACCTGTTCCTGGTCTTCGGGTTGATGTAATAAATATAGCATAGGCTATGTAATAGTTCTTAAGCCAAATTAATATAAATTACAACTACAGGTAAGTTTTTAACCTCAGTTTTGGAAAACAACTAATTAAAGGTTGAAATCAGGGTACTGTTACTTTCCGAATTATAAATTCAATCCTGATCTTTCGGCAAGGGAGTTAAAGTTCCCGCTACTTCAACACATATTGTTGATCTGGCTCCACGTGGATAAGCACATCAGAAATTTCAGGAAATTTTTCCTGCAATTCATTTTTCAGGTTATGAGCAATAGCATGACCTTTAGTAACTGTAATATCTCCTTTAACGATGAGATGAAGATCAATATGGAAAAATAATCCGGCTTTTCTCACAAAACACTTTTCAATAGCTATGACACCGTCCACAGAATCTGAAATCGTTTTGATGTCATCAATAAAATCATCATAAAGGTGCTCGTCCATAATCTCACTTAAAGCAGGACGAAAAATTAGAAACGCATTGTATACGATAAATCCTGAAGCTAATAAAGCCGCCCAGTCATCTGCAGTTTCGTAACCTTTGCCCATATAAACGGCGATGGAAATTCCGACAAAAGCCATAAGGGAAGTAATGGCATCGCTGCGGTGGTGCCATGCATCGGCTTTAAGAGAAGTACTGTTGGTAGCGTCACTTTTTTTTGAAACAAAACGATAAAAAAGTTCTTTAATGATTACAATAATTCCAAGAACTATAAGTGTATATCTTTCCGGGATTTTATGCGGTGTCTGGATGTTAATAATGCTTTCATAAGCAATAATGGTAGCAGAAACTAACAAAAATCCGACTACTGCAAATGTGATTAGCGGCTCGGCTTTTCCATGGCCATAGGGATGATTTTCGTCTGCCGGCTTGGTAGAGTATCTTATCCCGAACAGTACTAAAACAGAAGAAAAGACGTCTGTAGTAGATTCTATCGCATCTGCAATAAGAGCATAAGAATTCCCGAAAATCCCTGTAATACCTTTGACAAGGGCCAGCAGAACATTCCCGAGTATACTGAAATAGGTAGTCCTTATTGCTACTTGTTTTTTGCTTTCCATCTGCCAAAAAGTGTAGTAAATTTTGGCGCAAGTTACATAATTCAACAGGAAAAATGCTTCTCATATTAGCGGAAACTGCTCTATCGATCCTTCGGAAAAGGTTCCTTGCTAAGTAAAATCCCATAGGGTTTTAGAGCAGGGACATGAAGCAGAATTACAGTGATAATTGCCATAATCGGGATGGCTAATACCATTCCTACAATTCCCCACATTAAGTTGCCAATTACTACAACCAGAATTACAACAAAGGGGTGGAGATTTACACGATCGCCAACCACGTAAGGTTCCAGCACATAACTTTCCAGAAATTGTGCAATTCCAAAGGTAATTAGCACTCCAATTAAAACTCCCGTTTCTCCCGAGGTAAGATAACCAAAAGCCATGGCCATGGCGAGCCCTATCATATTTCCTATATAAGGGATTAGACTTAAAAATGCAGCAATAATACTGATTAAAACAAAGTTATCAACACCGGATATTCCCAGACCTACAGCGTACAGAATTGCAAGAAAGGCTATAAGCATTAATCTTCCAACCAGGTATTGGGGTGCAATTTTGGTACACTTCGCAATAACTTTCTTAACTTTCTGTCGCTTTTCCTTGGGGAATAAATGCAGAATGAACTCATTCAGTTTATGCCTGTAGTTAAGAAGAAAGAAAATATAGATGAAGGTAAGTAGGTAATTACCTATGGCTCCCGTTAGCGTACCAAGAAAACTGGCTGCTTTTTTTCCTGAATTTTCTTCAGAACCTCCTACAATAGGAATATCAGTGTTTTTAGATTTACTTGTGGAATCTGATATCTGAAGTTGCTCCTCATTTAAAGGAGTGTTTTGTTGTGCAAAATCCTTTAACTGCTCAATTTTGGGTTTCATGGTTTTCTTAATATCCGGCCACTGCTCTACAAAGTTTTTAAGTTGAAAAGAAACTAACGCCAGAAATCCAACAGAAACAAGAAAAATAAGGAAGGCGCTTATTAAAGATGCCGCAGACCGGCTAATTTTTCGCTCCATGATTCTGGCCAGAGGGAGCATTAAGAGTGAAAGGATAACGGCAGTTATGAAGGGAGATAAGAAGCCTTCCCCCTTTGAGAGTCCAAGAAATAAAAAATATGTTCCCACAATGATTATCGTGGGATACAGGAGAAACTTTTTGCCTTTGGACATTTTAATCTGATTTTTTATGAAGATACAAAAGAACTAAGTCTTCATGTTTAAGAATTCGTTAAAGCAGCATCAGAGGATTAGCGCTCTTCTTCCTGAACCAGTTTAGTTTCCACAGGAGTGCTTATAATATTATGAATTTTCATATGCTGCAGGAGCATAATGGTTTTGCCGTCTTTAATTTCTCCTTTCGCTATTTTAGCATAGGCCTCTTCAAAATCCATTTCCAATACTTCAATATCTTCCTGCTCTTCCTGTAGTCCACCGCCTTCACTCACCTTCATGTCTTCTGAATATTCACCAATAAAGAAATGAATAAGTTCTGTGACAGACCCCGGCGACATATAAGAATCAAAAATTTTTTCAGCTTTGGGAATTCTGTAGCCTGTTTCCTCTTCGGTCTCTTTAATGATGCATTTTTCCGGATAATCTTTATCCAATAATCCGGCACAGGCTTCTATCATCATGCCGCCGGGATTGTTGTTCAGATAAGTTGGCAAACGGAATTGCCTTGTAAGGATTACTTTTTTTGTGCACCTGTTGTATAAAAGAATACAGGCACCATCCCCCCGGTCATAGGCTTCCCGGTTCTGCACTTCCCAGGAACCATCCCTTCTCTGGAAATTGTAAGTTATTTCGTTTAATAAAGCCCATCTGTTTGATAATACTTCGGTTTTCCTGATTTTTATCTTTTCGCTCACGCCGGTATATAATTATTTCGTTTTTGTTGAAACATCTGTAACGGACAATGTTACGTAAGGCTTTCGAAACCTGCTAATGCGTTAGGTACATTTTATAAAAGATATACCACTTTTTAGGAAATCTTTAGGTTGTATCTGGTCAGAAGGCCCGGTAAGTTCTCTAGTGAGAATTTGGTATTTTTAAGCCTGTTCTCTTCAGGATCTATCGTAACATTTTCACATTTTCGAAAATCTGCGCCTTCAAGGTTAGAATTTAGGAAGGTAGCATTGCTCAGGTCCGCATTCGTAAAAATAGCACCGGTTAAATCTGCTCCTGAAAACTCTACCTGCTCCAGTTTGCAGTTATTAAATCTCGTTTTTTTAATTTTAAGCTGAAAAAATGAAGAAAAACTGAGGTCACAGGCTTCAAAACTGAAGGAAAGCAGGAAATCACTACATTCTTCAAATCTTAGGCCTAAAAGTTTACAGTTTTTGAAGTTACAGTCTCTAAATGAAGTTCCGTTTAATGCTGAAGAACTAAAATCACAATCTTCAAATTCACATTCCGAAAAGATAACTTCTCCTAAATTCAGATTGGAAAGAACGCACCCTCTAAAATGGCAATTTTCATATTCAGTAAGAAGTTTCTCGTTTCTAAAATCCAAGCGTTCGTACTCCTGATCTGCTGAGTAGCTTTCATCCATAACGGCTACTCAGGAATTAGTAATCTGAATATGCTGTTGGATATAAAAATAGAATATCTGCGTGAGAAACATTTTGAGAAGGATATTCAGGTCGGGAACTAAGTTCCTCCCAGTCTTCAGAAGCGCTAAATTGTTTCCAGTGTTTGTCACGGCTTTCCTTATTGGGGAAAGTGGTCATGTACATAAGGTTGGGCATGTCTGGTCCAGAAATGACTTCAGCGTAAAAAACAGCGTTAAAATCAAGTTTATCAAATATTTCCACTTCGCCGTTGTTAATCATGTCCACCTTATTCTGGAAAAGCGTTTCTGTTGGAGATTCATAACTACGCAACTCGTAAATCCTGCCTTCCCGTGGACCTTCTAAAGCAGAAGCCTGCATTTGCGGCATATCTTCAAAAGCTTTTAATAAGATGGACTGAAACCGAAGATATGGTGCATCATCATAAGCGGAATTCATAAAACTTTCAGCTTGATCGAGAAAGTCTTGATTCTGTCCAAGTTCCTGATTTAAATTTTTCCATTGCTCCAGCGAATTAAAAGGAATAAGCACATAAGTTTTTTTAATGGTGTCGTTTTCCTCGTACTGGCGAGGTTTAAATACTCCAATATTTTGAATTCCCGTTTCTTTTAAAGCAGGTAAATAAGCATTTTTAAGATAATCATCTGTTCGCTCTACCTGCGCTTCATCCTCGAAATGATAAATTTTTAACTGGTAAAATTCCTGATCTTGTGCATTAGTAATTGATGTAAATAGTAAAAGGAGTAAAAAAGCAACGGTAGGTTTGATCATTTTTGAAGTTTTTAAAAGATGAAGTCACTAAGATATTCTAAAAATTGTAAAATCAGAAAATAGTCTGGTTTTTCTTTTGTTGAAGCTAATCTACTAAAGCGAATTCCTTCAGAACATCCCAGGTTTTTCCATTATGTTTGAAAAGCGTAAGATTTTCGGTCATAAAAGAAGCATTAAAGTCACGTTTCTTATATTCCGGCCAGGCATTCTTGAATTCTTTCCGGCTAAGATCACGTGTGGCAATAGTAATATGCGGATGAATATCTGAACTCTTTTCCCGATCTTCCATACGGATTGTTGAAGCTAAAATCTCCTGAATGTTTTTATGTAACTGAAGGACCGGCGAAGGATTAGATACATTTACATAAATTACCCTACCCGAAAAATTTCCAAAGCCCGATAATTGTAGTTTTAAAGCATCGGCTTTAACGGCGACTTCCTGTAAAGCTTCAATAACAACATCTTCATTTTTTTCATCCATCTTAAATGGAATCTGAAGCGTGATATGTGCAGGTAATCGCAATGCTTTTTCAGAATTATACTTTTCTTTGACCTCTTCTTTTAACTTCCGTATTTGATTTTCCAGTTCATCATCAGGAACAAGAGCGATAAAATAAAGCGGAGCCTTTGTTTTTGCCATTTTCGTGCAGTTGTTCTAGTTCCAGTTTATTTTTAGGTACTTTTTTATACGGTTTTTAAAGGCTTTAGGTTTTTCAGCATAAATCAACGCTCCCTGCAGCTCAGCATTAGTCCTTAAATGGTCGCTATATTCCTTGATTAGAGCATGAATCATTTCTTTTTGCTTTTCATCCTTAAAATTGAAATCGCTATTTAATAATTTTTCATCCAGAACCATAAGATCGTGATCGTCGCCCAAATAATCTGCCAAAAGATGAATTTCTGCCTCCAGGGTTTTAAATAATCCCGGCCAAACGTCCTGAAGCAATTCACTATGATGCCACAGGTATTCTGCCCTTTTTCGCCATTCGTGGAAAGTTGCGGCATTAGGGTTGGCATAAGCTTCCTCCAGGGCATCGGCTCCCCTTTCGTAAACCCTCTTCAGGCTGGGAAGTATAACTGCAATATCAGTAGATTTCACCGGCCAGTCTTCTAATCTCTCCTTTGCAGTTTCAAGTTTTTCCACAAGATATTCTGAAAAGAAATCTTTTTCCTGAAGCTCTTCTGTGACCTTGTCTCTTTCTTTCTCTAATTCTTGTTTGATGCTGTCAAAAAATTTTACATAGATATGATCACCATACCTTTCTTTAAGGTTGTCCACCGTTTCCATGTTCGCGGTAAGATCCCTGATTGGCGCCAGTTCACGTCCCAGGTCCCGAAAATAAATATTGATTTTCTTGTACTGCTTTTCGCCCATTTCGTCCCGGACGAGCCTTGCAAGGGCGCGGAGTTTCTTCAGGCGTTTGCGAATATCGTGAACTGCTTCGTTAATTTCAGCCTTTTTGAGTGAAGTAAGACAGGCTTCTATTTCTTCGGAAGCAATTCTATTGATGTTTTCATTAAGGTCTTCCTGTTTTTCCAGTTTGTAGCTCATTTCCCGATTTTTCACTTAAGATACTGAATAGCTTAAAAGAAATAGGTTAGGATTTTATTAAAACTGAAGGTTTTTCGGGTGAAATAAACGTATTTTCAAGAAAACTTCAGAAGAAATTATAGAAAACAGGATTTATTTACATTTTATATGTTCCTGCAGGGTTTTTTTGAACCTTGTAGGTATGGTGAGCAAATACTTCTACAAGATTCCTCAACTTTTTAGTAGGTAAGAACAGAAAAAAGAGACTGCTCTAAAATGGCAATTATCGACCTACAGTTCGATTTATGGCTTATGAAGACTGTGCACTTTCCACATTAATGTCAAGATCTACGGGAACCTGGTGCTTAATTAAATCTTCAAAAGTTTCTCTTTTCCTAATAAGGTGTGCTTCACCTTTATACCACAAAACTTCTGCAGGGCGGTACCTGGAATTAAAATTACTGGACATAGAATAACTGTAAGCCCCGGCATTGCTGAAGGCAAGAATGTCACCTTCGGTAATTTCAGCAATACGCCTGTTGCTGGCAAAAGTATCTGTTTCGCAAATATATCCCACAACAGAGTAGAAGCGTTCCTTGCCTTCAGGATTGGAAATATTCGAAATATGGTGATGTGAGCCATAAAACATCGGGCGAATAAGGTGATTAAACCCGGTATCTATTCCTGCAAATACGGTTGAGGTGGTTTGTTTTATCACGTTGACCTTTGCAAGGAATTTCCCGGCCTCACTTACAAGATATTTTCCAGGTTCGAAAGCGAGCGTAAGTTCGCGACCATATTCTTTGCAAAATGCTTCAAATTTTGAGGTAAGTTGCGCTCCAAGGTCTTCAATATCTGTTTCAATATCTCCTTCTTTATACGGAACTTTGAATCCGCTGCCAAAATCCAAAAATTCAAGGTCTTTGAAATTCCTTGCCGCATCAAAAAGAATTTCTGAAGCGTGTAAAAATACTCCAATGTCTAAAATATCACTTCCTGTATGCATGTGGATACCGTTGATATTCATGCCGGTATTTTCTACAATCCTAAGCAGGTGCGGCATTTGATGTATGGAAATGCCAAATTTCGAATCAATATGGCCAACAGAAATTTTGGAATTACCTCCCGCCATTACATGAGGGTTTATCCTGATGCAGACCGGAGTTTCAGGATGTCTCGTCCCGAATTGTTCTAAAATGGATAAATTATCGATATTTATCTGCGCTCCCAGAGCGGCAACCTTTTCAATTTCTTCCAGAGAAACGCCGTTTGGTGTATAGATGATCCGGGAAGGATCCACGCCGGCTTCAAGACCTAATTTTACTTCCTGGATCGACACGGTATCGAGTCCGCAGCCAAGAGAGTTTAGAAGCTTCAGAATAGAAATATTAGACAGGGCTTTTACTGCATAATGTATACGCAGTTTTTCTACATTAAAAGCACTGGTTAACCGGTTGTATTGCGAAATAATTTTTTCGGCATCATATACATAAACCGGACTTCCAAATTCTTCGGCTACAGCTAAAAGGTCTTGATTGTTCATTTGTTCTGAATTATGAGGTGGCAAAAATACAGGAGAAATTTGATTTTCGGCAAACCGGATTTGAAAAATAACCAATTCAGTAAATTTGTTATATAAATCAGGTTTGTAGCGCTGCTCTTTGTGTATTCCTTTTTCTAATCCAGATCACGCCCACTGCAATAAAGATACCTGCCCCTGCCATTCCCGCTCCAACCCAGTCTGCAGAAGTAAATCCATAACCATAGGCGATTGGCAATCCTGCAAGATATGCACCTGATGCATTTCCCATATTAAAAGCACTCTGATTTAAGGAAGAACCCAGCATTTCTGATCCTTTAGCTGAATTTATCACCGCCATCTGAATAGGAGTGGAAAGCGTAAAGGCAACCGTTGCGATAATGAAGGTCATCACGAGGACTGCAATTTTATCTGAAGCCAGATAAGTATTGGCAATAAGTACAATCACCATTAAAGCGAGACTGATTAAAACAGAATATATAGGAGAAAATTTTTCAGCAAGTTTAGCGCCAATCAGGTTACCCAGCACCATACCAAGCCCCGCAAGAATCATGGCGTAACTTACTATACTTTCCGGGTGACCTGCAACTTCTGTGATTAGTGGGGCTATGTAGCTGTACCAGGCAAAAAATCCTCCTGTTCCCACGGTAGTAAGTAATATTACCATCCATAGTTCCAGTCTTTTCAGAACTTTCAAATCTTTTATAATTCCGTTGTTGGAAGGACGGGATAATTCCGGCATCCAGAATTTAATGCTCAGAACTGCCAAAACTCCGACTACACCCACAGCCATAAACGAGACGTTCCAGCTATAGTTATGTCCTAAATAAGTTCCAAAAGGTACTCCCAGGACGTTAGCAACGGTAAGCCCGGTAAACATTGTGGCAATGGCCCGGGCAGATTTCCCTGGTTTCGCAAGTTGCCCTGCGACCACGGCTCCAATTCCGAAGAAAGCACCGTGAGGTAAACCAGATAAAAAGCGGGAAATAAGTAATAAATGATAAGAATTGGCAAAGGCAGAAAGGGTGTTAAACACCGTAAACCAAACCATAAGCAACATTAAAACTTTATGTGCAGGCCATTTTGATCCTATTCCAGTAAGCAAAGGAGCGCCAACAACAACCCCAAGAGCATAAGCCGAAATGAAATGGCCTGCCTGTGGAATTGTGATATTGAGAGCAGTGGCGACATCCGGTAGGATTCCCATAATCACGAATTCGGTCATTCCAATACTAAATCCTCCAATTGCCAGAGCTAATAGTGCTTTATTCATGCAAGAAAATTAAAAGCGCAAAAATACGGGAGAATTCCTGGTTAGAACAAAATAGACAGGGAAAGTTACGATAACCATATAGTTGACGGGGGGTGCTTAAATATCTGCCATACAATTAGAGGTGCGTAGGGCTTTGGTCTTTAAGAAACTTTTGAGCGGTTATGAGTTAATTAAAAAAGATTGGTACAATAGTATTGTATTTGTTACTTTTGTGAACTATAAATAATACAGAAGAAATACCTGATTATGAATATACACGAATATCAAGGAAAGGAAATACTGAATAGCTTCGGAGTTCGAATCCAAAGAGGGATTGTTGCTCACAATGCGCAGGAGGCAGTAAATGCTGCAAAAGAATTAACCGAACAGACCGGAACTGGCTGGCACGTAATTAAAGCACAGGTTCATGCCGGTGGACGTGGTAAAGGTGGCGGGGTGAAACTTGCTAAAAACCTTAAAGAGGTTGAGGAAATTGCACGAAACATTATCGGGATGGACCTGGTAACTCCACAAACCAGTGCTGAAGGTAAAAAGGTACACCAGGTACTTGTTGCTGAAGATGTATATTATCCGGGAGAAAACGAGCCAGAGGAATATTATATGTCTGTATTGTTAAATCGTTCTACAGGTCGCAATATGATTATGTATTCTACGGAAGGTGGAATGGATATAGAAACTGTTGCTGAAGAAACTCCGCATTTAATTTTTACTGAAGAAATTGATCCTTCTGTTGGACTTTTAGGATTTCAGGCACGTAGAATTGCCTTTAATCTTGGCCTTAGCGGTACTGCTTTTAAAGAGATGGTTAAATTTGTAAGCTCTCTTTATACTGCTTTTGATAAATCTGATTCTTCGCTTTTTGAAATCAATCCGGTTTTAAAAACCAGTGATGACAAAATTATGGCGGTAGATGCAAAAGTGACTTTAGATGATAATGCACTTTTCCGTCACAAGGATTATGCTGAAATGCGAGATATTCGTGAAGAAAACCCTACTGAAGTTGAGGCTAAGGAAGTCGGACTTAATTATGTTGCACTTGATGGAAACGTAGGGTGTATGGTAAATGGAGCCGGGCTTGCAATGGCAACAATGGATCTTATTAAGCAGGCAGGTGGTGAGCCGGCCAACTTCCTGGACGTTGGTGGTACGGCAGATGCCAAAAGAGTTGAAGAGGCTTTTCGCCTAATTCTTAAAGATGAAAAAGTAGAAGCTATTCTTGTAAATATTTTTGGTGGAATTGTACGTTGTGATCGTGTTGCACAAGGTATTGTAGATGCTTATAAAAATATGGGTGATGCCATAAATGTTCCAATTATCGTAAGGTTACAGGGAACTAATGCAGATGTTGCCAAAAAATTGATAGATGAAAGCGGACTGGGAGTGCACAGTGCTGTACAATTCCAGGAAGCTGCAGATAAAGTACAGGAAGTACTTTCCTAGAATAACATATTTTTCAGAAAGTGAAAGGCTGTCCCTAATGGGCAGCCTTTTTTTATTCCTCTTCTGAACACGCCGATATCTTTCTTTTCTATGTTGCAGTTTTAAAAGTTCGGAAATGAAACCTGAAAAAATACGGAGATCAAAAAACCCATTAAACGTTAAAACTTTGTGAATTAGGGATACTTCTGTAACGATGAATACTGAAGGTCAGTCTTTTACGTATAACCTTTAAATTTTATTTATTATGAAAAGAATTAATTTTTTAATGCTGATGTTCATTTTTTGCGTCGGCAGCGTATTATCTGTAAATGCTAAGATTACTACAGAAGATCCCAGTGCTGTAAAAAATGAAATTGAAAAGCTTCTTAAGGATCACGACCTGAAACTGGAGGAGGATGTGGTCACCAACGTTCTTTTAACTTTAAATGATGACAAAGAATTGGTAGTCTTGCTTATTGAATGCGAAAATAAGGATGTGAGGGCTTATATTAAAAGCAGGCTAAACTACAGGAAAATCAAATCCTCTATGGAGAGCAAATTTGAAAATTTTGTAATGCCTGTTAGAATAAAGGCTTAACATCATTCATCTATCTTATTTCAGTCAAAAGACGTTATCACATAAAAAAGAAGCTGTCTCATTTATTTGATTCAGCTTTTTTGTTTTATGGCTGCAGCTGCTCTTCTTTTTGTATAGTGCATCTTTCAAGGCTAAAGTAGCTATAGAGGCGATTAAAGAGCAGACAATTACACATGTAGAGTAAAGGAAGGGATTTGGGCAACATTTATACAGAACATTTTAGGAAGTCAATTCAATATATAAAAGTATATTTTAATCCTCGAAAAGGAAATCTGGATCTTTATAAAATAGATAGAGCATGTCGCAGATGATTGCCTTCTTATCCGCTCGGTAGAGTGCTCAGCTTTAGCCCTGTGCTTTTTTAGCAGCTCTAATTTTGATTCCGGTTCAAGTATTTTCTGTTCAGGTGCTTTGTCACCGTTATTTTTACTTGTTTTTCCTCATTAAGATTTAACGTGTTTCCTGAACAACTTATTGTTTATAAGAAATTGAGTAATTTTTTTTGGTGCATTTCAGATATCCTGTCTTTGTTGGTTTTTTCTTTACACTAGCATTTAAGTGTAGCTCTATTTTAGGACACGGGACAATAGTTAAAAAACAAAACCGTCCCACTTTGGTAAATGAGA
The DNA here is from genome assembly GCF_031846645.1 of Autumnicola psychrophila. Taxonomy (NCBI): domain Bacteria; kingdom Pseudomonadati; phylum Bacteroidota; class Flavobacteriia; order Flavobacteriales; family Flavobacteriaceae; genus Autumnicola; species Autumnicola psychrophila. The sequence continues at coordinate 303,090 of NZ_JAVRHN010000004.1, read as the reverse complement.
CGGCTTCTATTTAATATAAACTAAGTTTAAGATTAGGATTTAGTTTCCTTAACGGTGTTATCAACATTTATCGTTAGCTCATTTTTCTCTTCATCAAGATCCATCATTATAGTGTCTCCTTCATTTACATGAGCCGTAATAATTTCTTCAGCAAGTGCATCTTCAATATATTTCTGAATTGCCCGGTTAAGAGGTCTTGCACCATATTGTTTATCAAACCCTTTTTCCGCAATAAAATCTTTTGCTTTGTCTGTTAATTTTAAGGTATAACCAAGACTTCCAATACGTCCGTACAATTTGGCCAGTTCTATATCAATAATTTTATGAATATCTTCCCTTTCTAAAGAGTTAAAAATTACAACATCATCAATACGGTTTAGGAATTCCGGAGCAAAAGCTTTTTTCAGCGCACCTTCAATAACTCCTCTGGTGTTCTGATCTACCTGAGATTTCATTGCGGCAGTTCCGAAACCAACGCCCTGTCCAAAATCCTTCAGTTTTCGTGCTCCAATGTTGGAGGTCATTATAATGATAGTATTCCTAAAATCAATTTTACGACCTAAGCTATCTGTTAAATATCCGTCATCAAGAACCTGAAGCAACATATTAAATACATCGGGGTGTGCTTTTTCAACTTCATCAAGAAGAATTACGGCGTAAGGCTTACGTCTAACTTTTTCAGTAAGTTGTCCACCTTCTTCGTATCCTACATATCCCGGAGGTGCTCCAATTAATCTTGATACAGCAAACTTCTCCATATATTCACTCATATCAATTCTGATAAGAGTGTCTTCATTGTCAAATAATTCCCGGGCCAGTACCTTTGCCAATTGTGTTTTACCAACTCCTGTCTGGCCAAGGAAAATGAAGGAGCCAATTGGTTTATTAGGATCTTTAAGACCAGCTCTGTTTCTTTGTATAGCTTTTACAACTTTAGATACGGCGTCATCCTGTCCTATTACCTTGCCTTTAATTTTATTAGGCAGTTCAACCAGTTTATTGCTTTCTGTCTGTGCAATTCTATTTACAGGAACACCAGTCATCATTGAAACCACGTCAGCAACACTATCTTCGCTAACAGTTTCTTTGTGTTTCTTCGACTCTTCTTCCCATTTTTCCTGCGCCAGGCTTAGTTCTTTTTCCAGATTTTTCTCGTCATCCCGAAGTTTGGCAGCCTCCTCATATTTCTGTTTTTTAACGACGGAATTTTTATTCTCCCTTACTTCTTCAAGCTTTCGTTCTAAATCAAGAATTTGCTTAGGAACGTCTATGTTTATAATATGAACTCTCGAACCTGCTTCATCTAAAGCATCAATAGCCTTGTCGGGAAGGAAACGATCGGTCATGTACCTGTTTGTAAGTTTCACACAGGCTTCTATCGCTTCATCTGTGTAAGCTACGTTATGGTGCTCTTCATATTTGTTCTTAATATTGTTAAGGATTTCTATTGTTTCTTCTACCGTAGTAGGCTCAACAATTACCTTCTGAAATCTTCTTTCCAGGGCACCATCCTTTTCAATATATTGCCTGTACTCATCAAGAGTGGTAGCTCCAATACATTGAATTTCCCCTCTTGCAAGAGCCGGTTTAAACATATTACTTGCATCCAGACTACCTGTAGCGCCGCCAGCTCCAACTATTGTATGAATTTCGTCTATAAAAAGAATAATATCTTCATTCTTTTCCAGCTCATTCATTACAGCCTTCATTCGTTCCTCAAATTGCCCGCGATACTTGGTGCCTGCAACCAGACTTGCAAGATCTAATGTTACCACACGTTTATCAAAAAGAATACGAGATACTTTTCTTTTTACAATTCTTAGTGCCAAACCTTCAGCTATGGCAGATTTACCGACACCTGGTTCTCCTATAAGAAGCGGATTATTTTTTTTACGTCTGCTTAAAATTTGTGAGACCCGTTCAATCTCTTTCTCTCTTCCTACTACAGGATCAAGCTTGTCAGCCTCAGCCATTGCGGTTAAATCACGGCCAAAGTTATCTAGTACCGGGGTTTTAGATTTCTTTGAAGTTTTGCCAGGTCCGCTACCACCTCCGCCACTAAATGGATTGTCCTTGGTAGCATCATCTGTATCACCTTCATCAGAGAAGGATTCTGCAGAAGGAATATCAGAAAAGTCATCCTCATCATTGGCAATCATATATTTAAACTGATCCTTAACTCCGTCATAATCGATCTTAAGCCTGTTTAAAAGCTTCGTGGTAGGATCGTTTTCATTTCTTAGAATACATAATAACAGGTGTGCGGTATTTATAGACGTACTTTGAAAAAGCTTTGCTTCTAAAAAAGTTGTCTTTAACGCACGCTCTGCCTGTCTTGTTAAGTGAAGATTTTTCTTTTCGTTAGAAATTGATCCTGAACCAGGATTGGCAGGACTTAATATTTCTACTTTTCTTCTTAAATGACTAAGATCTACATCAAGTGCATTTAATATTTCTATTGCTTTACCATCACCGTCACGCAGCAAACCAAGCATAAGATGTTCTGTCCCTATAAAGTCGTGGCCGAGTCGTAATGCTTCTTCCTTACTGTAAGAAATTACATCTTTTACTCTTGGCGAAAAATTATCATCCATGTTATTTTCCTTTCTCTCATTAAATTACTAATCATTAGAATTCAAAAACTGTACCTAAGATCAGTCGTAAGCTAATTGACGAAATTACTTCCATTAATCAAAATTCAAAATAACGAACTTATTAACGAAAGTGCACTAAAAATTTGTTAATAAAATATACGTAAAGAAGCGGCTAATGCGGCATAAAACATGAGGAAAATGCGTAAATTGCCCTGTTAGAATTTTGAAATAAAATAAACTTTTTTAATATGGCTGAAGGAGAACAATTAATTCCTATCAACATTGAAGATGAAATGAAATCGGCTTACATCGATTATTCGATGTCGGTCATTGTGTCACGTGCTCTTCCGGATGTACGTGATGGTTTAAAGCCAGTACACCGAAGGGTTCTCTTTGGGATGTATGAACTGGGAGTTCTCTCCAACAGAGCATATAAAAAATCGGCTAGGATAGTTGGGGAAGTTTTAGGTAAATACCATCCGCACGGTGATTCTTCTGTATATGATACCATGGTGAGAATGGCTCAGGAATGGAGTATGCGCTATCAACTTGTAGATGGCCAGGGTAACTTTGGTTCTGTAGATGGTGATAGTCCTGCAGCAATGAGATATACCGAAGCCAGAATGCGCAAGATAAGTGAGGATATGCTGGCAGATATCGATAAAGAAACAGTTGATACCCAGCTAAACTTTGATGATTCTCTTAATGAACCTGTAGTTTTACCTACAAGAATTCCAAACCTTCTGGTTAATGGGGCAAGTGGTATCGCTGTTGGTATGGCAACCAACATGGCACCTCATAACCTTTCAGAGGTTATAGACGGTACCATTGCATATATTGAGAATCACGATATAGAAATAGATGAGTTAATTGAGCATATCAAAGCTCCTGATTTTCCTACTGGTGGTACAATTTACGGTTATGATGGTGTAAGGGAAGCTTTTAAGACAGGTCGTGGCCGTGTGGTTGTACGTGCCAAATCTACTTTGGAAGAGGTAAATGGAAGGGAGAGTATTATTGTGACGGAAATTCCTTACCAGGTCAATAAAGCAGATATGATCAAAAAAACTGCTGACCTTATTAACGATAAAAAAATTGAAGGTATAAGCCTGATCAGGGATGAATCCGATCGAAACGGAATGCGTATTGTTTATCAGCTTAAGAGGGATGCTATTCCAAATATTGTCCTTAATACCTTGTTCAAGCATACTGCGCTACAGTCTTCTTTTAGTGTAAATAATATTGCACTTGTAAATGGACGTCCTGAAATGCTTAACCTAAAGGATATTATTTACCACTTTGTGGAACATCGTCACGTAGTTGTGGTCCGACGAACTGAGTATGAACTTAAGAAAGCAGAAGACAGAGCACATATACTCGAAGGTTTAATTATTGCTTCAGACAATATTGATGAAGTAATTGCTCTTATAAGGTCTTCGGGTAATGCTGAAGAGGCTCGGGAGAAATTAATGACACGTTTCGAACTTACTGAAATTCAGGCCAGGGCAATTGTAGAAATGCGATTGAGACAACTTACCGGTCTTGAACAGGATAAGCTTCGTGCCGAGTATGATGAAATATTAAAGACGATTGAAGATCTTAAGGACATTCTTGCAAGAAAGGAAAGAAGAATGCAGGTGATTAAGGATGAGCTTCTTGAAGTGAAGGAGAAGTATGGTGATGAGCGTCGTTCAACAATAGAATATGCAGGAGGTGATCTAAGTATTGAGGATATGATACCTGATGAACAGGTAGTAATTACTATTTCTCATGCAGGATACATAAAGAGGACATCCCTTACCGAGTATAAAACTCAAAATAGAGGAGGAGTAGGGCAAAAGGGTTCTACCACCCGGAATGAAGATTTTCTGGAGTACCTTTTTTCCGGAACAAATCATCAATACATGCTTTTCTTTACTCAAAAAGGTAAATGCTTCTGGATGAGAGTTTACGAAATTCCTGAAGGAAGTAAAGCCTCTAAGGGAAGGGCTATTCAAAATCTTATCAATATTGAACCAGATGATAAAGTAAAAGCCTTTATATGTACACAGGATCTTAAAGATGAGGATTATGTGAACAAGCATTATGTCATTATGGCCACCAAGAAAGGTCAGGTGAAAAAAACTTCCCTGGAACAATATTCACGTCCGCGCGCTAATGGTATAAATGCCATTTCTATTAAAGAGGATGACGAACTTCTGGAAGCAAGGTTGACTAATGGTGAAAGCCAGGTAATGCTCGCTGTAAGAAGTGGTAAAGCCATCCGTTTTGAAGAATGGAAAACTCGTCCAATGGGAAGAAATGCTTCCGGAGTTAGAGGTATTACATTGGCTGATGATCAAGATGAAGTCGTGGGAATGATTTCTGTTAACGATATGGAATCAAATATCCTGGTGGTTTCAGAAAATGGTTATGGCAAACGCTCCAGCCTTGAAGATTACCGGATCACGAACAGGGGAGGAAAAGGAGTCAAAACTATTTCCGTAACTGAAAAAACAGGAGGTTTGGTTGCTATTAAAAATGTATCAGACGAGGATGATCTAATGATTATTAACAAATCTGGAATTGCAATAAGGTTGGGTGTGGCAGATCTGAGAGTTATGGGTCGTGCTACCCAGGGAGTTCGGCTTATAAATCTTAAAGGTAAAGATTCTATTGCAGCGGTAGCCAAAGTCCTTCGTGATGAAGATGACGTAGATGCAATGGCAGATGCTGAAACGCCTGAGCCTACTAATCCGGAAAGCAATGGCACAACTATTGCTGACGATAGTGAAGAATAAATAAAAATCATTAAACCAAAAACAATGAAGACTAATATTTTGACTTTAGGGCTGTCAATTTTATCGCTGACAGCCTTTGCACAAAAAAGTGAAATAAGAGACGCGGGAGATGCTGTCGAAGATGGCAATTATTCTCAGGCACAACAAGCCATAAGCCAGGCAGAACCCCTGCTTTCTGAGGCTAACGACAAATGGACAGAAAGATTTTATCTCTACAAAGGTCAGGCTTATTTAGGTTCGGGAGAAAATGTTTCTCTTGAAGATCTAAATACTGCTGCACAGGCTTTTCAGAAAGCAGCAGATATGGGAGCTGAAGAGGCTCAGGATGGTTTGGTTGCTGTGAGGAATAGTCTTGTTCAGGGAGCTATTAACGACCAAAATTCTCAGGAATTTACCAAAGCTGCTGAAAAATTACACACCAGTTACCAATTAAGTGGAAAAAAAGATACTATTCATTTATATTATGCTGCAAATAATGCAGTACAGGCAGGCGATTATGACATGGGCTTAGAATATCTTAATATTTTAAAAGAAGAAGGATATGACGGTTCGGGAGCAGAATATATAGCTGTTAATACTGAAACAGGAGAAGAGGAAATGATGGCCAATAAGGAACAAATGGATCTTATGGTAAAAACCGGAAACTATTCAGACCCTTCAGTAAGGAAAATTCCTTCTAAAAAAGGTGATATCGCCAGTCTTATTGCCAGGATCTACATCAGTGAGGAGAAATACGATGAAGCAATTGCAGCAATGGAAGATGCAAAACGTGAAAATCCTAATGATATAGAACTAATGCAGGCAGAGGCTAATATGTATTATAACATGGGTGAGAAAGAAAAGTATAACGAAATAATGGAAGAAGTTATAGAGTTGGCTCCAGACAATGCTTCTTTATACTATAACCTTGGTGTGAATAGTGCCGATCTTGGTAACAAGGAAAAAGCCATGAGCTATTATGAGAAGGCTATTGAACTTGATCCTGATATGACTGAAGCAAAGCTAAATATTGTTGCCCTTGTATTGAGCAAAGAAAGAGAAATCATTGAAGAAATGAACAATCTGGGGATGGGCCAGGATGATAATAAACGATATGAAGAGTTACAAAAAGAACGTAATGATGTTTATAAAGAGGCCGTTCCATATCTTGAAGCTATTATAGCAAAGGATAATTCTAATGTTGAAGCTGTAAGAACAGCTAAGAATATTTATACCCAATTAGGGAATGAGGAAAAAGTTGAAGAAATGGATTCTCTTCTTGAAAATTTAAATTAATAAGATTGTCTAGTCCTGAATAACCGTTACGGATATTCTTGAAGGATTAATTAAAGCTGAACAATGGTGTCACTGTTCAGCTTTTTTTTATACTGTTTTCTTTTCAGTTCACTATGGTTGTGCATTTTGTTTGGTGTCAACCTCTAGATAAATGAGGTCCTAACGAGTTGAATAGATTAATAGTATCTCTGACCCCATCACTTTTTTGTTGCCAGTTCTATAGAATAAGCTATTAAATTTTTTCTTCAAAATCCCGTTTACCTGCGCAGCAAGCGTTTTCATGTGGGGCGTACTCCTCTGTCATACTTGTGCTATAACATTATCATTTAAGGTTCCTTAATATCCATTTGAATATTACTGTAAGCCCCTGTCCGAATGATGTATCAAAGGGTAAAGCTTGTAGCTTTTCTTTTTTAGGCTATTTCAGGAGCCTGTACTGAACTATTTACCCCGAAACTGTTCGAGAAATCATATGTAGTTTTCTCGTTTCCATCCTGGACAGATTCCTTATAGAGATCATTAGGACTATATCCTGGTGCTATTTGTATATCATATTTATAACAGGCTTGAGTTCTTCCGAACTACCCGGAATCAATTCCTGAACAATTTAAAGTTTAAAGGAAATCGATTAATCCTTTTGGGCTATGTTTTAAAGACCCTGTCTTTGTTGATTTTTTCATTACACTACCATTTAGGGTATCCTTATTTCAGAACGGGATAAGAATTAAAAACAAAAAACCGTCCCATTTTGGAAAATGAGACGGCTCCTTATCTTTTTTTGAGCATTTTGATCTGTGAGTTATTCCCTCTCCGGATACCAATCCGCAAGAACTACTTCAATATCTTCATTTCCCTGGTTGACCAGTTCTTTAAATTTTTCAACGTCTGCCAGTCCGTCCTGTCCTCTATAGTGGTAAGGATAAACCTTATCTGGAGCAAATGCCAAAACTCCTTCCGCAGCCTGATCTACCGGCATTGTGTATGGTAAATTCATCGAAACCAGTGCTACATCAATATTCTGCAGATTTCTCATTTCCGGTATATCTTCAGTATCACCAGAAATATAAAGGCGTGTACCGTCTTTTTCTAACACATAACCATTTCCGCGGCCTTTCACGTGCATGGCGTCTTCAGCTTCAGGTAAATTATACATCGGCACAGCTTCAATAGTAAAGCCCATATGCTCCATGCTTTCTCCGTTGTTCATTACAACAAGCCGATCGCTCATTTCCGCAGGTAATTGATCTTTTACCGCCTGTGGAACTATAATTTTAAGGCTATCGTCCAGTTCCATCGCCTGCAGGGTTTCGGCATCCATATGATCTCCATGAATGTCGGTTATTAAAATAAAGTCAGGCTCTTCAGCACCGCTAAATGCTTCAGATCCACCAACAGGATCTGTATAAAATACTGCGTCACCCCATTTAAACACTGCAGTAGCATGAGAAATGGGCTCAATGTCTATTGAAACAGAATCCATTTCCTCCTCTACGGTGGTTCCTGTCATTTCTGTAACGTCATTTTCTGCCTGCTCTTTTTGTTCATTTTTACAGGAGACAAATAAAATAGCAAGCGTGAGAAGTGTAAATATTCCTTTCATAATTTGAAGTTTAAATGTGATTTCTTGAACTTAAGAAGAGTATCAAAAAATGACAATTATTAAACATTATAGCTGCATGCGCTGCATAACAGCAGATTAGGTGTAAATTTACGCAACCTGATAGTGAATGAGTTTTCGTTTAGTAAAGATTTAAGAAAGGTTCAGCTTTAATTTAATGTCTCCACGCGCATATGGGTTGTTTTCCTCTATGGGGATCTCCTCAAAACCGTATTTTTTATAGATGTAAAGGGCATTTTCAAGTTTGCGACTGGAATATATAATAAGATGATCCCAATGCTGATTTTTGGCAAATTTCAGGCTATGATTTAATAGTTTTTGCCCAATCTTCTTTCCCTGATATTCTGGTGCGACAGCCATTTTAGTGAGTTCATAAACTCCTTCCTCCATTTTCATTAAAGCCACGGTAGCAATAATTTTACCGGCGTCTTTTACAAAGAAAATGTTGCCTCCAGGTTGAATAATGTATTTATCGGGATTTTCCAGTACTTCTTTGTCATGTGGTTCTACAGAGAACAGTCGTTCCAGCCATGCGAGGTTCAAATTTTTAAAGTTTTCGGCATATCGGGGAGCATAGGAGAGTATTTCCATTATTGATTCCAATTTTTCAGACAAATTTAGGAATTACTTATTTCTGAAAAGTTAATTTTCAACTTCTATTCTATACATAAGCTGCGGTTCAGGATTAAAATTTTTAATTTAAGCTGAAAATCCTTCTTTTATGTATAAAGCAAAGCACATTGGCCTCGTTTATTCCTTAATCGTCATTTTCCTTTCGTCCTGTTCTGCAGCTTCAACAGAACAGCAGGACGAAATTATGATTCTGCCGCCGGAGGAACTTTACGGAGAACTTTTTTATGACGTGCAAACCAAAGAAATCTTTCCTGATAGCAAAGCTTTTGTAGATGCCATACCAAAAAAGGACGTAAAGGAGATTAGAGAAGAATATCGTAAGCTGGATGATAAATCTGTAAACTCAATTTCAGAATTTGTTATGGCCAATTTCAAAATTCCTGGTGGTGGTGGTGACTTTTACCAGTCAGATTCTTCGTCAATTAATCAACACATAAAAAAGTTGTGGCAGGTTCTAAAGAGGCCGGCAGATGAACAAGTTTCCGGTACACTCTTACCTTTGCCCAATCCATACATCGTGCCCGGCGGGAGATTTAGGGAAATATATTACTGGGATAGTTATTTTACAATGTTGGGACTACAGGAAGATGGAGAGACAGAGATTATTCGGAATATGGTGGATAATTTTGCATACCTCATTAACACTTATGGATTTATTCCGAACGGAAACAGAACTTATTACCTCGGGAGATCTCAACCGCCATTTTTTGCAATGATGGTCGAAATTTTGGCTGAAGAGGAAGGAGATGAGGTTTACGTGGATTATCTCGAGGAAATGAAGAAGGAATATAATTTCTGGATGGCCGGTGTGGAACATTTGAGTCAGGAAAATCCTGCCCATCGTCGAGTGGTTCAGGTTGCTGAAGGAAAAATCCTGAACAGGTATTGGGATGATAATTCCGAGCCAAGACCGGAAAGTTATCGCGAAGATGTTAAAACTGCAGAAGAGGCCGTAGCCGCTTTTCCTGAATTAAGTAAAGAGAAAGTTTATAGACATTTAAGGGCCGGCGCAGAGTCCGGTTGGGATTATTCCAGCAGATGGCTGGATGCAGATGCTTCAGGCGAGTTTAGTCTCTATACAATTCATACTATAGATATTATTCCCGTAGATCTTAATTCATTGTTGTATAACCTGGAAGGATCAATTGCTAAAGCATACCAACTTACCGGCAATACTTCCGAAGCTGAAGAATTTAGAATTAAACAGCAAAGGAGAAAAAAACTTATAAATAAATTCTGCTGGAATAGTGAAAAAGAATTCTATATGGATTATAACTTCAGAAGAAATAAAAATACTGAAGTAGTATCACTCGCAGGACTTTATCCGCTCTTTTTTAAAATTTCTGCACCCGGGCAGGCCAACGAAGTAGCAGAAAAAATTCAGAGTGATTTTTTGAAATCAGGAGGTGTAGTGACCACGCTTAATCATACCGGGGAGCAGTGGGATGCTCCAAATGGCTGGGCGCCCTTACAATGGATTAGTATAAAGGACCTAAGGAATTATGGAAAGGAGGCACTGGCAAATAGAATTAGAAATCGTTGGCTGGAGATTAATAAAGCTGTTTATGCCCGCACTTATAAGATGCTGGAAAAATATAATGTAGAAGACCTAACCAAGGAAAGTGGCGGGGGAGAATATCCTACACAGGACGGTTTTGGATGGACCAATGGCGTATATCAAAAGTTATCTGGTGAAAAGTAGTGGTTTGGTTTAATGATTAATTTATAACTTTAAGAAAAAAGCATCATTTAGTATTTATGGAAGAGCTACAAGTTTATATAGAATACACAGCAAAATTTATAGAAGTAGCGGGTATACTCACTATTGTGATTTGGACCTCAATTGCCCTTGGTAGATTTCTTTTTTCTATACAGGGAACCAAACCACGTTCTTACCGGCTGCTAAGACAGGAATTAGGTAAAGGAATTCTCCTGGGATTGGAAATACTTGTAGCGGGAGATATAATCGCTACTGTGGTAACAGAGCCAACCATGGATAGGGTATTGGCTCTTGCAGTAATTGTACTAATTAGGACCTTCCTTAGTTTTTCTATTGAACTGGAAATTGAAGGTAAATTTCCCTGGCAGAGGGAAAGCCATGAAACAAGACTTGACAAGGAGGATTAAAAAAGATTTTCAGTTCTTGAAATTGAAACGGGCTTTACTTAAAAAGCCGCTTCGAATTAGTAAAAAACTAATGATGTTTTGCTCTTTAATATACAGAAGTGGTTATTTTCCAATCATCTTAAAGTGTAAATTCAGCTAACAATTTCTGAACTTCATAAATGTCTACTTTTTTGTTGAAACGTTTTGATATGGAAGGTGTCTGTTCTCCTGAAATCCAGATTTTTAATTCTGCATCCAGGTCAAAACTTCCTGCAGTTTCTACACTAAACCTGGAAATACTTTTATAGATTACTGAAAAATATTCAATTTTTCTACCCGTTAACCCCTGCACATCAATAATAATTAACCTTTTATTGGTGAAAATAAAGGTGTCTCTAATAATTTTAAATCCTGCTTCAAGAGTTTCGGAAGGAATTAGAAGTTTACCGTAATCTGCCTGAAGTTGATCTTTATCAATCGCACCGGCATTTCCTAAAAGGGAAGAAAGTATACTCATGTTAATTTTCACTTAGCGAGTTAATATCAATAACAAAACGATATTTTACATCAGATTTTACCACGCGGTCGTAGGCTTCATTTATGTTCTGGATATCGATCATCTCTATATCTGATACAATATTGTGCTCTCCACAAAAGCCGAGCATTTCCTGGGTTTCCTCAATCCCGCCAATATTAGAACCTGCAATTCTTTTACGACCGGCGATAAGTCCGCCGCCATGTATAGGATCCAAAGGTTCAATAGCTCCTACGAGTACCATGGTTGCATCTCTCTTCAACAAGGCAATGTACGGATTCATGTTATGTCCGACAGGAATAGTGTTTAGCAGAAAATCGAAGCTGCCTTTCTGCTTTTTCATGTCATCCTGATCTTTGGAAATTAACACTTCGTCTGCCCCAAGCTCGGTAGCATCCTTTCTTTTTTCAGGCGAAGTTGTAATCATTACTACATGAGCACCCATTGCATGAGCGAATTTCACCGCCATATGGCCTAGACCTCCAAGACCAATAACTCCCACTTTATCACCTTTTTTTACATTCCACTTTTTAAGCGGCGAATAAGTGGTAATTCCGGCACATAAAAGAGGTGCCGCGGCCTTAGCATCTATGTTTTCAGGAACTTTAAGGACAAATTTCTTATCCACTACGATTTTTTCAGAATATCCGCCAAAAGTGTGACCACCCAAATGCTTATCTTTTCCGTTATAAGTGGCTATCATCCCGTTTTCGCAATATTGCTCAAGGCCTTCCTCACAGGACTCACAATGCTGGCAGGAATCAACCATACAACCCACACCAACAAGATCTCCTTCCTTAAGATTAGAAACCTCTTTCCCAATCTCTGTTACTCTTCCTATTATTTCGTGTCCCGGCACAACGGGATATTTGGAATTTTTCCAGTCATTCCTCACCTGGTGAATGTCACTATGGCAAACACCACAATAAAGAATTTTAATTTTTACATCCTCTGCTGTTGGTACTCTTCGTTCTAATTCAAGTGGTTCTAAATTCGCACCGCTATTATGCGCTGCGTAAGCTTTTACTATGTTCATTTCAATTCCAATTTTCTTAAATATACCTCAAATTTAATGTTTTCAATAACTGAGAATTTGGTTTAACTAATTTTAACTTTTGTAAATACCAAACATATCCAAACGAGCTGAAAACAGAACCTTTTTTAAATTATTCTTTTTACTTTAGAAAAAAATTAAAAAACCGGGTTATAATAATCAGAATATGATGAAGAAATATAAAGGTATTAATACCATCTGTACCCACGTGGGTGAACTAAAGGACGAACAGTTTAAAGGAGCAGTTTCCCCTCTCTACATGTCCACTTCCTATGCTTTTGAAGATGTTGAGGTAAAACGATATCCACGTTATTTTAATACTCCAAACCAGGTTGCGCTGGCCCAAAAAATGGCGGCATTGGAACATGGTGAAGCTGCACTTATTTTCGGTAGCGGAATGGCTGCAGTGAGTACTTCAATGTTGGCTTTTTTACATAATGGAGATCACGTGGTACTCCAGAACACTTTATACGGAGGGACCAGCAACCTGGTAGTGGAAGAATTCGACAAATTCGGGATTGAATATACGTTTACAGAAGATTATAGTCCTGAATCATTTGAGAAGGAGATACAAGATAATACGAAAGTGATTTACATTGAAACACCTTCTAATCCGCTGCTTACAGTTACAAATATAGAAGCTATAGCGAAAATTGCCAAAAAACATGGGCTGGTAAGCATGATCGATAATACGTTTGCCTCACCGGTAAATCAAAATCCTATAGATTTTGGTATTGATATCGTGATCCACTCCGCAACTAAATATATGGGAGGGCATAGTGATATTCTCGCCGGTACTGTAATTTCTTCGGAAGAACATATCGACAAAGTGTTTCAACTAGCCAAAAATTTCGGTGGCAGTCTGAGTGACTATACAGTTTGGCTCCTGGAAAGAAGTTTAAAGACCATGGGGCTTCGTGTTAAGGCGCAAAACGAAAACGCACAGGAATTGGCAGAATTTCTGGATAAAAATGAAGATGTGGCAAGGGTTTATTATCCCGGTTTGCAATCTCATCCAGATTACAAGGTTGCGGCTGCTCAAATGAAAGGTTTTGGCGGAATGCTTTCTTTTGAACTAAATGAAAAGTTGGATGCAGATTTATTTCAGAAGAAACTAAAACTAATCAAATCCTCAATGAGCCTTGCCGGCGTCGAGTCAACGATTTTGTCTCCATCAAAAACTTCCCACGGACTTTTAACTCCTGAAGAAAGGGAAAAACAAGGAATAAGAGACGGTTTGCTGCGGTTTTCAGTAGGCATTGAAGAAAAAGAAGATCTTATTGAGGATATTAAACAAGCCATTGAAGCAGTAAAAGCTTAAGAGAAGCTGAAAATGACCGTAAAGCTATTCTGAATTTATCAGTATTAGCAAAAAGTAAAAAGAAAAGATGAAATTAGATATATTGGCTGTAGGATCACATCCAGACGATGTGGAGCTTAGTTGTTCAGGAACTATAGCAAAAGAAGTAGACCGGGGTAAAAAGGTGGGAATCCTGGATTTGACAAGGGGAGAACTTGGTACCCGTGGTACTGCAGAGACAAGGGATAAAGAAGCAGCAGACGCAGCGAAAATTCTCGGGGTTAAAATGCGCCATAATCTCGAATTCAGTGATGGGTTTTTTGTAAATAACACTTCACACCAGCTGGAAATCATTAAAATCCTAAGGAAATATAAACCTGAAATAGTGCTTTGCAATGCCGTAGAAGATCGTCATATCGATCACGGGAAAGGAGCAAAATTGGTAAGTGACGCATGTTTTTTAAGCGGCTTAAGAAAGATTGAAACCTATCATGAAAAGGTAAAGCAGGAAGCCTGGCGCCCAAAACATGTTTTCCATTACATCCAATGGAAGAATCTGGAGCCTGATTTTGTGGTGGATATTTCGGGTTATATAGATATCAAGATGGCTGCTGTCAAAGCCTATAGAACTCAGTTTTTTGATGCGGAAAGTAAAGAACCTCAGACTCCTATTTCCAGTAGTAACTTTTTGGAGAGTATCACGTATCGGGCAAGGGATTTAGGTCGACTTATTAATACAGAACATGCTGAAGGCTTTATCGTAGAGCGGCATGTAGCCGTAGATTCAGTATTTGACTTGATATAAATAATAATTTTTTCTTTGGGAAATTATAGAAATAACTTACATTTGCAACCGCAATTAAAATGGTGGTTGTAGCTCAGCTGGTTAGAGCGCCTGATTGTGGTTCAGGAGGTCGCCGGTTCGAACCCGGTCTTCCACCCTTTAGAAGCTCCTTAGGAAACTAAGGAGCTTTTTTTTGCCCAAATCTGAAATAAAAGGAGTTATAGAGGATTCGATTTGATTTGTAAAAAATCTTTTATCTCAATTTATAGAGCTTAAAATACCGAAACCCCAGTGAGTGTTGTCAATCTTTCTAGTGCTTTCATCCCTAATTCAGAATTTCCTTTGGGGTTTAAAATAGGGCTCCATACCGCAACAGAATAGTTTTCTGGATGTATAGCTACAATTCCACCGCCTACACCACTCTTCCCCGGGAGACCAACTTCAAAACTGAATTCACCGGCTTCATCATAAAAGCCACAGGTTTGCATAAGCGCGTTTATTCGTTTTACAATTTCCGGTTTTAGGACGTTTTCTCCCGTTTCCAGAATGTTGCCCTTGTTTGCAAAAATCATAAAAGCTTTAGCGAGATCTTTGCACGACATCGCCAGGGAACATTGGTGAAAATAGAAATCCAGGATTGGATCTACATCACACTTAATATTTCCTAATGCTTTCATGTAATTTGCCAGCGCAATATTCCTATATCCTGTAGATTTTTCTGAAGCAGCAATAGTTGGATCATAATGAATGTCATCGTCACCGGTAATTTTCCGTACAAAATTGAGAAGATCTTCTTTAGGATTATCCAGGTGATCTACAAGAATATCAGATATTACAAGGGCTCCGGCATTTATAAAAGGATTCCGCGGAATTCCGCTTTCCTGTTCTAATTGAGTAAGAGAGTTAAAAGGATTTCCTGAAGGTTCTACATCTACACGTTTCCAAAGGTCTTCTCCCATAATCTTCATCGTCATGGCCAGCGTAAAAACTTTGGTGATACTTTGTACAGAGAAGTTCTCTTCACTATCACCAAAACCGTAGTGCTGCTTTTCCCCGCAGTAGAGGTGCATTCCAAATTTCTTAGGATCTACTTTAGCAAGTTCAGGAATGTAAGAGGCTACTTTGCCAGTCACATCGCGATAACTCATTTCCTCATAAATAGTGTCAAGAATTTTCTGATAATCCATATTTTAATTAAGATCCGTTAAAGTATTGTTTGCATCTACTTCGTAAGGTAACCTATCCTTTTCAAAAATTCTGGCGCTAAGGCTTCCTTTTAACGATATTTTATTATCCATAATTTCAAGCCAGCTACCTTCTCTAAGGCCTACTACAGGTTGAGTATTGATCGTATGGAATTCTTTGATCCTGGTCTCTCTGGTTTCCCCTTTATGAGTGGAATTTTTGTCGGGATCCAAATAATGCGGATTAATGTTGAAAGGGATAATTCCCAGCGTTTTAAAGCTTGGTGGATACACTATAGGCATATCATTAGTCGTCTGCATCGTTAAACCTGCAATATTGGTTCCTGCACTCGTTCCCAGGTAAGGAGTTCCGTTTAAGACTGCCTCTCTTAGGGGCTGCATCAGTTTATTACGATATAATTCTGAAACCAGAAGAAAAGTATTGCCGCCACCGGTAAAAATACCTTCTGCATTTTCCAGAGCTTCAGCGGGATTGGAATATTCATGTATTCCCTTTAGGTCGATATTTGCCATTTTAAAGGCCTCGCTTGCTTTTTCGGTATATTCATCCAAAGATAAGCCTCCGGGTCTTGCAAACGGAAAAAAAATCACCTCAGATGCTCCGCTATATAACTTTTTTATCTCCGGAAGGAGGTATTCAAGGTATTTCTGGTCGTGTAAAGTTGAAGTACTTGCAAGAATGGCGTTTTTCATAGTCTAATTTTTGTAAAAGTAGAAAAATTGCTTTTTTAAGAGGAATTTAAAGTACTATTTGTCATTATTAGAGGGAACTATTGTTACTTTAAAGAATGAAAGTCTCGGTACGTAATCTTTTTATCCTTTTTTTGGTTCTGATACCTGCTGTGGTGGGTGCACAGGAAAGCCAGACTGTTCTGGATGGACGCATTCTTGTACCGCCTGGTGATGCTGCCGGTGGAATTACAATTTTCAATAAAAACTTACGCTTAGGAACGGTTACAATTGAAAATGGTGATTTTCAGATAATGGCCAGGCAAGGCGACAGTCTTGTCGTTTCGGCAATACAGTTTGAGGATTTTACAATAACAGTGACAGAAAATTTAATGGAAGAAAGGGTGATGACCGTTAACTTAAATGCTGCAGTTAATGACCTTCCCGAGGTTAAAATAAGCGACCTTTCAGGAATCATAGAAGTAGATGTGAAAAGAATCAGGGTGATAGGTGGTGAGAAAGAATGGGTCTCTACCCCAGAACTGCAGAGGTTAAAAAGTACGCCGCAACGTTACCGCTCTGGTTATGTGCGCAATGATGCGATGGGAAATGTAACGGCAAGTGATTATCAGGGGTTAAATTTTGCAAACATTTTTAGAGCACTTTTTAGCGAATACGGCAAAAATGGCAGAAAAGAGGAAAAGCTTTCTCACCAGCAGCTGGCAGATCAAATTTGGCTACGTATGGGGGAGGATTATTTCGTAGAAACCCTTAATATTGCCGGGGAACATACCAACCAGTTCCTTTTATACGTTATAGATAATGGTCTAACCCAGGAATTCCTGAATACCGAAAATGATTTGGAAATTATGCAGTTTCTTTTTGAACAGAAGGAGCAGTACAGGCAGGAATTTTAGAGACGCAGAAAATCTACCTAATTTTTATGCTGAAAAACTTTATTGTTCTTATATTTTTTATTCCATTTTTGAATTTTGCCCAGGAGAGTATTCAGTTAAACGGAAGAATTGTCAACGATTCTCTGGACGGTTCGTTTATCAACATTATCAATAAAACATCAAATATAG
The DNA here is from genome assembly GCF_031846645.1 of Autumnicola psychrophila. Taxonomy (NCBI): domain Bacteria; kingdom Pseudomonadati; phylum Bacteroidota; class Flavobacteriia; order Flavobacteriales; family Flavobacteriaceae; genus Autumnicola; species Autumnicola psychrophila. The sequence goes on along the minus strand of NZ_JAVRHN010000004.1, from coordinate 285,452 downwards.
GAACTATAAACTCTTCTTCGGGTGAGTTTAAAATTCAGGTAAAAGAAAATGATACCCTTCAGTTTTCTTCAATTCAATATGAAAAGCTGGAAGTTGTAATAACTCCATTGGTGATCGAATCAGGATATTTAAAAGTACTTCTGGTGCCGGGAGTAAGCGAATTGGACGAGGTAAAAATCAGCAATATCGATCTCACTGGAAATTTGAGCAGGGATATAGGTGCAATGGATACCTATAGTATTTCCCAGTTTGGAATTCCCAATGCTAACAGGACACCTCTTAGTGCTGCAGAAAGGCGACTTCATACGGCTACTGCTACCAATATATCTACATCTGTTTCAAATGGTGCAGGAGCGTCAGCTGGTCTGGATCCCTTGATCAATGCCATCACGGGAAGGACAAAGGAGCTGAAGAAAATAGTTGCGAATGAAAAACTTCAGCAGATGGTAGAAAAGGGTGTAGCTGCTTTTTCTACCCGTTTTTTTGTTGAAGAGCTAAAAATTCCGGAAGATAAAATTATTAATTTCGTTTATTATTGTGCAGAAAATCATCAGCTGAAGTATCTTTTAAAAGAGGAAAACAGGCTGGATCTGTTGGAGTTTTATATAAAATATGCTCCTGAATTTCTGAATGTGAAAGATTCAGAATAAAATTTTGCTCATTACTTTTATAATCATCACCATCATCACTTTTTGCTAATGGGACCTATTTCTAAAATTAAAAATTTCCAATGGAGCATAATCCTCTTTGGATTTATTTGCATTGCGAATCTTTCATCGGCATGGAGTCAGGAAAGTATAAAACTTCAGGGAAGAATTTTAAATGATTCCCTGGAAGGAAGTTTTATAAATATCATTAATACAAGTACTAATAGGGGTACCATTAATTCTACTTTAGGAGTATTTGAAATTGTGGTAAGGGAAAATGACACCCTCCAATTTTCCTCAATCCAATACGAAAAACTTGAAGTCGAAATTAGCAGGATGATTTTTGAAACGGGTTATCTTGAAGTGGAGCTGATACCCGGAATGAACGAATTGGAGGAAGTAAAGATCAGCAATATCTCTTTGACCGGAAATCTCGTAAGTGACATTTCTGAAATGGACATTATCGAAGAAAATTATGGTTTTAAACGTATAGGCCCGGATGTTCGAACTGTAAGTGAACGAAAACTGACGGTTTATGGGGGCAGCCCTGTGGATTTGCTTCTTGGACATTTGAACGGAGAAATAAAGATGCTGAAGAAGGTCGGAAAAAATGAAAAACTTCGGGCTGTGGTGGAAAAGGCCGAGAAAATGGTGCCATTTTCTTTCTACACAGATGACCTTAAAATTCCTGAGGCTAATGTAACTAGTTTTCTCTATTTCTGTGCTGAAGAACCGCAGTTTAAAAACCTGCTGAGCGAAGAAAAAGTAATAGAACTTATGGAGCTGTATAAAAGACGTGCTCCTGATTTTATTCAAATGTACAATTTGGACTGATGTTTGCTAAGATTACAAAAAATTCTAAATGAAAAAATTAACTCTGATTTTGGTTTGCTTCGTAATGTTTTCTTCCTTTAAGACGAATGGCCGCCACGAATTTTTTTTAAGTGTGACGGAAATTGAATACAAAAAGGATTCAGGTGCTCTCCAAATTATCAGTAGGGTTTTTATTGATGATTTTCAGAAAGTACTCAATCAGCGTTACGGTAAAGAAATCAGTCTTTCTCATGAAAAGGAGACAGGGGATGTTAGAAACAGCATAGATAAATATCTTTCGCAAAAGCTAAATCTTATGATCAATGATGAAAAATTGAAGCTTAATTACCTGGGAAAAGAATATGATGGGGATCAATTAATTCTATATGTTGAGGTAGAGAACGTGCCTGATTTTAAGCAGATTGAAGTACAAAATGCTGTTTTAACCGATCTCTATGATGATCAGAAAAACGTGGTACATGTAAAAATGGACGACCAAATAAAAAGCCTTTTACTGGATAAAGACCGGGATAAAGGAGTTATAAATTTTGGGTAGTGTTTATTCATTAACAATGAAAATATTACTTTTAGCAATCTTTAAATTAAAAATTACTTAATGAGAACAATGAGATTAGTATGTTCAGTTTTTGCGATGTTCCTGTTTGCCGGAGTTAATGCTCAGGAGAACAATGGCGAAGGTCAGGAGCCGCAGCGACAGGAGGGGCATATAAATGAGAACAAATTTAGACAACTTTACCAGATTTTTTCAACCCCCAATCAATACCGTGCTGCATCGGGAGCTCCGGGTCCTGCTTATTATCAAAATCAGGCAGACTATAAAATGGATATAGTGCTGGATGATGAAAATACGAGATTAGATGGAGAGGAAGTCATCACTTACCATAACAATTCTCCGGAGGAATTATCGTATTTATGGGTGCAGCTGGATCAAAACATTCGAAAAAAGGATGCACCTGCCCTCGAGAAGGATCCAAGTGGAATGACACCTGTTTCTACTCCGGGTCGTTTTGTTAGTCAATACCTTGAAGAGCCTTTTGATGGTGGTTTTAACATTGAAGAAGTATCCAGAAACGGACAACCGTTGGATTATACCATCAATGAGACCATGATGCGGATAGATCTTTCCGAGCCTTTAAAATCTGGAGATAACTATACTTTCACCATTAAATGGTGGTATAACATTAATAACCATGTTACTAACAGAGCACGTTCAGGATACGAATACTTTCCTGAAGATGACAATAGGGCCTATGTAATCGCTCAGTTTTTTCCCAGAATGGCAGTTTATAACGACGTAGAAGGCTGGCAAAATATGCAGTTTTGGGGAAGCGGGGAGTTTGCACTTCCGTTTGGAGACTACGAAGTAAATATTACAGTTCCTGCAGATCATATCATGGAGGCTACCGGCGAACTTCAGAATAGAAAACAAGTGTATTCTCGTGAAATGATGAACCGGTATGAGCAGGCAAAAAAATCTTATGATGAGCCTGTAATGATTGTTACTCAGGAGGAGGCAGAAAAGGCTGAGCAGGGAAAAACCAGTAAAACAAAGACCTGGACCTATAAAGCTGATATGGTGAGGGATTTTGCTTTCTCTACATCAAGAAAGTTCCTGTTGGATATGATGGCTGTAGATGTGATGGGGAAAGATGTTATGGCAGTTTCTGTTTATCCTAAAGAAGGGAATCCGCTTTGGGAACAGTGGTCAACAAGAGCAGTTGCCAGTACCTTAAAGAGTTATTCAAATTATACTTTCCAGTATCCTTACCATAAAGCAGTTTCAGTACACGCAAAGAATCAGGGTATGGAATATCCAATGATTTGCTGGAATTATGGACGGCCAGATGAAAATGGTGAATATAGCGATCGTGTAAAATTTGGGATGATAAGTGTAATTATTCATGAAGTAGGGCATAATTATTTCCCGATGATCGTGAATAGTGATGAGCGCCAGTGGGGCTGGATGGATGAAGGTCTAAATACTTTTACACAGTTTCTGGCAGAGCAAAAATTTGCTGAAGAATATCCGGAAGCTATAACGCCATTGGAGGAGTATCCTTCCAGAAGAGGCATACCTTCTAAAATAATTCCTTATATGAAGGGGAATCAGCAATTTATTGCTCCAATTATGTCCAATCCTGAACAAGTGCACCAACTTGGTAATAATGCTTATGGAAAGCCTGCGACAGCACTTAATATTCTTAGGGAGACCGTAATGGGGCGGGAGTTATTTGATTATGCATATGCTACGTATGCTCAAAGGTGGATGTTTAAACATCCAACTCCTGAAGATTTTTTTAGAACTATGGAAGATGCTTCAGGTGTAGATCTGGATTGGTTCTGGAACGGCTGGTTCTATGGAACCGATAATGTAGATATTGGAATTGAGCAGGTTCAGAAGCTTTTTGTGACAGATAAACCAACAGAGAAGGCTGTGGAGTTTCTACGAAGTCAGGGTATATCCAATCCCGATGATATTGATGCGCTTTATGTAGTGGAAGAAGGTGGCGAAGGTTTTGAAGAAAGTATGAAGGGAAAATCTGTATTGGAAAATGCACCTTCCCTTAAGGAATATCTCATGGATAATTTTTCTGAAGAGGAGCGCCGTAACCTTAAAGCACCTAAATACTTTTATCAAATTGTTTTTGAAAAACCGGGAGGTTTAGTAATGCCACTTATTGTGGAGTATGAATATGCCGATGGTACTGCAGAGAAAGTTACTTATCCTGCTCAAATCTGGAGGAAAAATGATGATCGGGTTAGTAAAGCAATTGCTACGGACAAAGAAATTGTAAAAATCACCATTGATCCAGATCTGGAAACTGCAGATGTTGATCTGTCCAACAATGTTTGGCCAGAGACGGAGACAAAGAACCAATTTGAACAATTTAAGGAAAACGCAGAGTAAAAATTTTAACTTAAAATATTAAGCCGACTTTAACGAGTCGGCTTTTTTTTTGGTCATATTTGTATATATATTTGTGTGCTATGTTATTACTACCATTATTTATTAGCGGTGCTGAAATCGCCTTTATTATGTTCATCCTTGTCATGGTTTTTGGAGCAGACAAAATTCCGGAAATTGCCCGTGGTTTAGGGAAAGGAATGAAGACCCTCCGTAATGCTTCCAATGATATTAAAGGTGAAATCCAACGAAGTGCAGAAAAGCAGGGGATAGATAAAAATATGTCTAACGATATTAAAGGTGAAATAGATAAGGTACGGGAAGATATCGATGAGATCACCGGCTCTGTAAGGCGCAAATTATAATTACTCTGTAGAAAAGCATGTGGGATAAGCTACAAACATGGGACAGGGAACTCTTTGTTTATCTGAATAGCTTAGGAATTGAATCTCACGACAACTTCTGGATATTTGTTACCCAACCAGAGAATTGGATTCCGCTACACATTCTGTTTTTTATCCTTTTTTTTATCGCTTTTCATTGGAGAAAAGGATTAATGGCTTCACTTTTTCTGCTTGCCACAGTTGGAACTACTCTGGCATTCACAAATCTGGTAAAGGGGATTGCTATTAGATTACGGCCCAATAATAATCCAGACCTTATAGAAATTATACGTATCCTTCAGGAACCTACTAACTATAGTTTCTTCTCTGGACATGCCTCTACTTCTTTTGCAGCCGTGACTTTTATCGTGTTGGTGCTAAAAGAAAAGTCGGCGTGGATTTTTCTTGCCTATATATGGCCTCTAATTTTTGTGCTGAGCAGAATTTTCGTGGGAGTCCATTATCCTTCAGATATTTTCGTGGGTGCGTGTGTAGGCATAATAATGGCCTTTATTTTCTTTTGGGTTTACCAAAGATCAGGTAAGCGTTTTGCTTTATAGAATTGCAGCTTAAAATAGTTATTCTATTTCTTCCTGGTTAAGGTAAGTCCATCCCTTATAGGAAGTATAATTGTCTCCACGCGGGTATCATTAGCCAGCATTTCGTTATACATCAACAGCGCTTTTGTAGATTCATCATCTGATTTTAATTCTTCGACGACTTTTCCGCTCCACAATACATTATCAGATAAAATAACTCCTCCTGGATTCATTTTGTTAATGATCAAATCGAAATATGCCGGGTAGTTTGGCTTATCTGCATCTATAAAAACCAGATCGAATTTTTTATTGATCTGCGGAATTATTTCCAGGGCATCCCCGAGATATTGCTGAATATTATTGCTGTAATCAGATGCTTCAAAATATTTCTTCTGAAAATCATATAGCTCTTCATTTACATCAATTGTATGAATTGTCCCATTCTCTGCCAGTCCTTCTGCCAGGCACAAAGCAGAATAACCAGTGAAGGTTCCAATTTCAAGAATAGTTTTTGGGCGAATGATCTTAGACAGCATACTTAGTAACCGCCCCTGGTAATGTCCGCTTAACATACGCGGCTGTAGTATTTTTTGATTTGTCTCGCGATTAAGCTTTGCAAGAAACTCAGGTTCTTTTTGAGAATTGGCAATTATGTAGTTATCGATTTTATCGGGCAGAAAATTCATTGCTTTACTTTCTTACAAATCTAAATAATTTTGACAGGCAAATTTTACCAATTATTCTCTTTGGTAAATTGTATTTTTACACAAAAAAAGATGCTATGCAATTTGAAAATAACAGGGAATTTGCTCTAAAGTTAGATGCTGAAGATGATCTTGCTAAATACAGAGAGCACTTTATCTTTCCTGAAGTAGATGGGAAAGAAGTTGTTTATTTTGTGGGAAATTCACTTGGCCTACAGCCAAGATCCGCAAAAAAGTATGTAGATGAGGTAATGCAGGATTGGGCAGAACTGGCTGTGGAAGGTCATTTTAAAGCCGAAAAATCCTGGTGGGACTATCATGAACGTTTTTCAGAAAAGCTTTCCAAAGTCGTGGGCGCAAAGCCTTCAGAAATTACGGTGATGAATACGCTTACAGTAAACCTTCATTTATTAATGGTCTCCTTCTACAGGCCATCAGGAAATAGATGTAAGATTATCTGTGAAGAAAAAGCTTTCCCAAGTGACCAGTATATGTTGGCAAGTCAGGTGCGATTTCATGGTTATGAGCCTTCCGAAGTTATTGTGGAAGTAAAGAAACGCGAGGGTGAGAACCATTTTAGGACTGAAGATGTTCTTCAAACAATTAGAGAAGTAGGAGAGGAGTGTGCTTTAATTTTGATTGGAGGAGTAAATTATTACTCCGGGCAGTTTTTTGATATAAAAGAAATCACTAAAGCAGGACACGATATTGGCTCTTTTGTAGGTTGGGATCTGGCTCATGCGGCTGGAAATGTCGAGCTTAAATTGAATGACTGGAAGGTGGATTTTGCCGCCTGGTGTAGTTATAAATACATGAATTCCGGTCCTGGAAATGCTTCCGGGTGCTACATTAATGAAAAATATCATAATCGCAAAGATTTACCCCGTTTCGAAGGCTGGTGGGGACACAATAAGGAAAGACGGTTCTTAATGGAACCTGAATTTCAACCGGAACCCGATGCAAATGCATGGCAAATTAGTAATGCTCCGGTTTTGGCACTTGCTCCTTATCTGGCTTCCCTGGAGATGTTTGATGAGGTTGGAATGCCGGCTCTTATCCAAAAACGGAATAAAATTGTCGCTTATCTGGAATTTGTACTGCAAGAAATAGATAAAGAAGTAGAAAGTTCTTTTGAAATTATCACTCCTTCGGACCAGTCGGAAAGGGGAACTCAAATTTCGGTATTTCTACATGGTGAAGGCAAAGAAATCTTCAATTATCTTATGAAAAATGGCGTTTTTGTGGACTGGCGTGAACCCAACGTCATAAGGTTGGCTCCTGCACCATTTTATTGTTCATTTTTAGATGTTTTTTGCTTTGGACAGGTATTAAAACAGGGGATTCTGAATAAAAAGCAATAAATTAATATCGATAATTGTCTTTTTAAGGCTCTGTCTTTTATAAGATCTATTCCACAGCGATATCTGAGAAGTAGAGCTCAAAGCTACCATCAGGTGACTTATGAGATTTGGCAATTTTCATCCCATTATAGTCCTGATAGTCCTCCCAGGTGGTAGGCATTTCGCGTTTACCATCGGCAGATTTATAAACCCATTCCTGGACCATTAAATCGTCGTTGTAATAAATATCATAAGTATCACCTGGAGTATAACCGCCGTCACTTGAATAGGAAACAACTAGCTTGTCCATTGTATTGCCACTTATGGGAGCTGTTGCATCTTTTTCTTCTGTAATCTCTGCATCAGACCAGACCAGCTGGTAAGGGAATAACAGCCAGTAAGTATCATTTATAAATTTTTGATCTATTTTTTTCTCGTCTTCAGTCAAATCCTCATCCTGGGTATAGCTACTTGTCGTACCGTTCTCTGTTAAACTGATTTCATTGGTTTTTGGGTGCCATTCCCAGCTTCTTTGAGATCTTAAATTATCCTGAACCTTTACATTAAATGTGAAATTGAGCTTTTCAACATTATCGAAGGACTGCAAACCATTTGCATTTGCAATTTCTTGCGGCAAATCTTTTACTTCTTCAGATGAGGAATTGCTTGTAATATTTGAATTATTAGTATTCTGATTACAGCTACATACAGCCATGGCTAGAACAGAAAGGAAGAATATCTTTTTCATATTATAGGGAATTTAATCTTCCGGCGCATTTCGGAATTAGATTACACTAAATGTACAAAATTCAATTGTTATATTGCATTTATGCTCATGCCACCGTCGGCAACTATATTCTGGCCGGTGATATAAGATGATTTTTCCATTGCTAGAAAAGCAATTATAGAAGAGATTTCTTTTGCCTGTGCTACTCTTTTTAAAGGAGTGCGGTTAATAATAGGATTCATTTTATCTTTTTGCGTAAGATAACCCCGGGTAAGCGGGGTCTCAGTGAACCATGGAGAAACAGCATTAACCCTTATTCCGTCATCAGCCCATTCTACTGCCAGGCTACGTGTTTGCTGCAGTAAACCTGCTTTGGACATCGCATATGGAGTACCTGTGCCTACATCTTGTGTGGCTGCAGAAGAAGCGACGTTAATAATGGTGACTTTCCCTGATTTCTTTAAAAGCGGATACAATTTACGACTGAGCTCAAAAGGAGCAATGAGGTTAATTTCAAGAACTTTCCGATGTTCTTCTTCAGAATATTCCCCGGCTTTTTTTCTAATATTTATTCCGGCATTATTAACCAATATGTCTACAACACCCCAGTTCTTCTCCAGCCATTCCTGTAATTCCAGCTGGTCCTTTTTAACACTTGAATCTGAAACGAAACCTTTAGCCTTGTAACCCTCACTCCTCAATGATTCCTCGAGATTTTTAACTTCTTCGATATTTCTTGCCGTGAAAAGAACTTCTGCTCCCAACGCTACAAAATTTATAACAGCAGCTTTACCAATACCTTTTGTTCCTCCGGTAATAACCGCTTTTTTATTTTTTAAGCTCCACATATTTGCTGCGATGATTTTTAAAAATAAAAAACCCTTTGAGAAATCAAAGGGTTATACTCCTAAAGTCTACGACCGGTTAGTAATTTATACAAGAGAAGAAAAACGGCCAGAACAATCAGGACGTGAATAAATTGACCAAGGTCAAAAGCAAAAAGCCCCAGTAGCCAGCCGATGACCAGCAATAGGATGATAAGCCAAATTAAATCTTTCATAATCAAAATTTTAGGTATAACTAATGTTGCTAGCTTTCACGAATTTAGGAAATAGAAAGCAGGATTAATTAAGCTTTAACTACGGTTTAACTCCATTTCACTTTAGCCTTTGTTTCAATCTGTTCCATTTCGTGGGTTTAACTGATTTCCCTCAAGATGAAGCATAATATTTTTTCCTTTTTGATATGAAAAACTAATCCTCTTTTTTAAAGAAGGATTTGATTTCCTGTCCCGGACGGGCATAATGGAAGCGATCCAGGAGTGTTGGCAATGCGTATCCATCAAGTCCATTAACTGCCACAGTACTGGCATCATCTAACCGCAACCATCCATCTGGAGCCTGGATGCTTTCATCAAAATAAACATGCTCAATCGCACCAATGATTAAAGTGGTACCGTTCTCTTTAATTGCATATTCATTTAAATATTTACAACCCAGTTTAACAGCGGACTGTTTTACATAAGGAGCAAAAAATTCATCCAGATACTCTTCTTCAAGTCCTGTTTTTTGGAATTCAGATATTTCTTCCTCGTATTTTGCCGCAGTCTGGTGCGCGCTTTCAATCATATTTTCCTGAATATGATTAACTGTAAAGAATGAATTTTCTTTAATGTTGTTATAGGTGTTACGCGCCACATCCCTGGGCCTCGTTATGAAACCAAGGAGCGGGGGATTACTTCCCATATGAGTGACTGAGCTAAATACTGCTACATTAGCGGCACCTGAGTTAGATTTTGTGGCTATAAGATTAGCAGATTTGTAGCCGGTACAACTGTTAATAAGGTTGAGTCGGAAAATTTTATCCATCTCCCGAATATCTTCAGCATTAATATGTTTCATCAAAAAGGTTAAAGATTAAAAAAAGATTAAAATCTAACTCCAAGTTAGTAATACCCCGCATAAATAGTTGTTAATGCTATTTTAAATTAGTTTTGGTTTTCGAGTTTATTGATCTTCATTTCGTACGCGTCAATTGCTTCGCGTATTGCATCAACATTGTCAGAAGATTTCTGATGTGCAGCTTCCATCGACTTTTCCAGCTCGCTATCCGGGCTTTGGAACAGATCGGTGATAACATGGTTAATCTTATCGATAATGCTTTCCTGACTGTTTTTGATGTCTTCAAGTTTACTTAATGTCGCTCGCATTTGATCCAAATTTTGTTTATCCATTTTTTAGTATTTTAAGTTTCTTGATAATTTAGGGCAAATTTTGCGGGTAAAGAAGAATTTATCACTGGATTATGGTTTTTATTAGAAATTCTGTCAATTAAACGCTTTGCGCTAGCTCAACATGCCATCCAGGGCTTCCTTTCATTATAATTCATAAATAATGAGTATTTTCGCAAGGTGATATGTTGTCCCGTCAGGTTACGCATAACAAAGCTTAATACATGCAGAAACAAAAAAGTATTGCAGTAGTCGGTTCCGGACTTGTGGGATCTTTGCTGGCCCTATATCTAAAAAAGCTTGGCCACGAGGTTACTGTCTTCGATCGGCGACCTGATGTTAGGAAGGTAGAATTTTCAGGTAGATCCATAAATCTCGCAATGTCTAACAGGGGCTGGAAAGCTCTGGAAACAGTAGGAATTGAGACAGAAATTCGAAAACTCGCTCTTCCTTTGGATAAAAGAGCAATGCATGTAAATAATAAACCACTTTACTTTCAGAAATATGGTAAAGAAGGAGAAGCCATATTTTCTATTTCCCGCGGAGTATTAAACCGAAAGATGATCGATCTTGCTGAAGCTGCCGGAGTAAAGTTTCAATTTGAGGAAAAGGTTTGGGATATCGATATGCCGAATGCTAAACTTTATACCGGGGAAACGGAAAAAGGAGAGTGGGAGGAATACGATTTTGATCTCATTTTTGGAGCAGATGGTGCTTTTTCCCGCATTCGTCACAAGATGCAGCGGCAGAGTCGGTTTGATTATTCCCAACATTTTATTGATGTAGGTTATAAAGAACTTCGGATACCCGCAAATAAAGATGGTAGCCATAAACTGGACAATGCCTCTTTTCATATTTGGCCGCGTGGCAAATTCATGTTAATAGCCATGCCTAACCAGGATGGCAGTTTTACCTGTACGCTTTTTATGCCTTTTGAAGGGGAGATTTCTTTTGAAAGTATTTCTACAGAAGAAAAGGCAGATGATTTCTTTGAGAGATATTTTCCGGATATAAAAGATGAAATCTCGAATTTAAAGGGTGATTTTTTCAGAAATCCTACCAGTGCAATGGTGACAATTAAATGTTTTCCATGGACATTTGGCGATAAGGTGGCTCTGGTTGGAGATTCGGCACACGCTATTGTTCCTTTTTATGGACAGGGAATGAATGCCGGTTTTGAAGACATTTCGATATTATTTGAAAAAATCCATAAGCATAATGATAACTGGAAATTGATTTTTGAGGAATATCAGAATGAAAGAAAGCTTAATACAGATGCTATTGCCGAGCTTAGCTATAGGAATTTTATAGAAATGAGCAGCAAAACAGCTGATCCCGATTTTCTTCTTCGGAAAAAAATAGAAAACCGAATGGGAGAAAAACATCCTGAAAGCTGGATTCCTATGTATTCCAGAGTAACTTTTTCAGATAAACCTTATTCTGAAGCTTTAGCATTAGGTGAGAGGCAACGAAAAATTATGGATGAGGTCATGGAAATGGACAATATCGGCAACAGATGGAATAACCAGGAAGTAGAAGACAGGATACTCGAGCTGCTTGCCAAAACAAAATAATTCCTGTCTCCCGGGACATTCTTGTTGTTGATTTTGAGAGAAAAACTACCTATGCAAATTAATGAGCATTAGACTTTAAAATCTCCGGAAAGTTGCTTTTGAATCTGTTAAGTCTTGGAATAGAAACATTCTGAATATAAGGGTTGTTAGGATTGTTTCGTTCGTAGTCCTGGTGATAGTCTTCTGCTACCCAAAATTTTTGAAACGGAAGAATTTCTGCCGCTATTGGTTCTTCGTAGTTCTGAGCTACCTGGGATTTCACTTCGTCTATAATTTCTTTTTGTTCCTGATTTTGATAAAAAACAATAGAACGGTATTGGGAACCTATATCGGGTCCCTGTCCATTAACTTGTGTTGGATCCTGAGATCCAAAGTAAACCTCTACCAACGTTCTGAAATCGACCTCTTCAGGATTGTAAATAACTTCTACAGCTTCGGCATGACCGGTCCTGCCGGTGTTGCTTTCTTCATATGTAGGATTTTTTGTGTGTCCTCCTGCATAACCTGAAATGGCTTCATCCACTCCTTCAATACTTTCGTAAATTGCTTCTACACACCAAAAACAACCACTGGCAAAATAAGCACGTGCCATTCCATCTTCAGTAGCCACTTCTATAGGCTCTGCATTGGCAATTTCTGGTTTTGTAACAGATTCTTTTTGTGCCTGATTTCCGCAGGCCATAAAAAATATTAGGATTACACTTAAAAGACTTCTCATAGTTTTTTAGATTTAAAATTCACAGTTGTACTATTTCGGGGAATTACTGCGCGAATTATTTTTTGCTTTAAATATAACTTTTTGGACAGTAAATACTGTAAAACAGATGTTAATCCCAATGCTCAAAGGTGTAAAACAAAAAAAGCTGCCAGATTTCCGGCAGCTTTGTGTTCTATTTTTAAAGAATGGAACTAAAACCTATTGAAAAGGCCGTCCATTTTTTCCTGCTCTTCCTTAGCTAGCTCTTCATCAACCAGGATTCGCCCACTATGTTCATCTGTAATAATCTTTTTTCTACCTGCAATTTCCATAATTACCTGCGGCGGAATAGTAAAATAGGAACCTCCTGAAGCACCACGTTCTACGGGAACAATTGCAAGACCGTTTTTAACGTTGGTTCTAATTCTTTTGTATGCTTTTACAAGGCGTTCTTCAATGTTTTGCTCGTATTCCTTAGACTTGTCGATAAGGGCCTGCTCTTCCTTCTCAGTTTCAGCAAGGATCTCATCTAGCTCATTTTTCTTGTGTTCAAGATGTTTTTTTCTTTCGTCAACACGCTCTGTTGTCTTGGCAATAACCTCTTTTTTCTGTTCAATTTGAGCTTTATATTCTTTAATGTTTTTCTCGGCAAGTTCGATTTCCAGTTCCTGAAACTCTACTTCTTTGCTCAAAGCATTAAATTCACGGTTATTTCGAACGTTCTTTTGTTGCTCAGAATACTTTTTCATCGCAGTTTTTGACTCATCTATAAGGTTCTTCTTACTTTTGATATCATTCTCGATTACTTCAATATCGGCTTCTAATTTTTCCAAACGCGTGTTCAATCCTGCTACTTCGTCTTCCAAATCTTCAACTTCTAAAGGAAGTTCGCCGCGTACGTTTCTAATTTCGTCAATTCTGGAATCGACTAACTGAAGATCGTACAATGCTCTTAACTTCTCTTCTACAGTAACATCGTTTTTTTTTGCCATAGTTATATATACTTGATAGGATTGGTGTTTGTATCTGCTAAAATAAGTGCAAAATTACGAATTTTTTTGCTAAGAAAAGAACATAGTAAATTTTTTGTGAATTGCTCGCTTTCATAATGACCAATATCTGCTAAAATTATCTGTTTCTCAGCTTTATAGAAGTCATGGTACTTCAAATCTGCAGTAATATAAATGTCTGCTCCGGCACGTTTCGCATTTTCAATAGCAAAACTTCCACTACCGCCTAACACTGCTACTTTTTTTATGGTTTTTCCCAGCAATTCAGAATGTCGAACTACTCCAGCATTAAAGGTTTCTTTTACAGATTTGAGGAAATCTTCTTCGGAAATTTCCTGTTCGAGCTCGCCAATCATTCCCATTCCCAGATGTTGATGTGTGTTTTCCAGAGTTGTGATCTCATGTGCAACTTCTTCATAAGGATGCTTCTTAAATAACGTCTGAAGGACTTTTGATTCCAGATGAACGGGGAAAGTAACTCCGATTTGCGTTTCTTCTTCAAAGTGAAGTTTACCTTTTTCTCCAATGGTAGGGTGGGCTTCATCATTTGGTTTAAAACTACCCAGTCCCCGTAGGTTAAAACTACAATTATCATAATTTCCTATGCTTCCTGCTCCGGCTTCAAAAAGTGCAATTCTCAATGCTTCAGCATCTTTATTAGGAACAAAGGTGGTGAGTTTCCTGATGCTTTTTTTACGGGGAATTAGAATCTTTCTGTTAATTAAGTTCAGCTTCTCGGCGATCATGTCGTTAACACCTTTATGCTGATTATCCAGTGCAGTATGGATCGCGTAGATGGCAATATTATGCTGAATTGCCTTTATGACAGTCCGCTCCACATAATTTTTTCCGTTTAATTTTTTAAGCCCGGAGAAAATAATAGGATGGAAGCTGATAATAAGATTGCAATTCTTGGCAATAGCTTCATCCACTACGCTTTCAAGCGTATCCAGAGTTATTAAAGCCCCGGTAGCTTTAATTTCAGCATTACCAACTAATAATCCTACATTATCAAAATCTTCAGCATAGTTTAGAGGGGCAAATTCTTCCAGGTGTTGTATAATCTCCTTTATAAGCATAATTTCCTATTTTTGGATTCCGATTTAGTTACTATCGGCTTAAGTAAAAGCGTTTCAAATATAAATATTATACCTTGGTTCCATGGCGATATTTCGAAAATTACTCTTTCCGTTTTCCCTGATATATGATGGGATTACACGCGCCAGGAACGAACTTTACGATCAGGGAGTACTAAAATCGGAAAAATACGATCTTCCGGTGATTTGCGTGGGAAATCTGAACACCGGTGGTACAGGGAAATCTCCTATGATCGAGTATCTGGTACAACTTCTTATTTCAGAATATCGTGTTGCCACGCTCTCGCGGGGTTATAAAAGAAAGACCAGCGGATTTTGGCAATTATCGGGCAAAGAAACTGCGGCAGAAGTGGGGGACGAGCCACTTCAGTTCAAAAGGAAATTTCCAGATGCTATTATAGCTGTAGATGCAGACAGAAGAAACGGAATTGCTCAATTGGTTGGGGAGCAGGCTGAGGTTATTTTGCTGGACGACGCTTTTCAACACCGTAAAGTGCAGGCAGGACTTAATATCTTGCTCACTTCTTATAACAATCTCTATGCTTCAGATTTAATATTGCCTGCCGGGAATTTGCGTGAATCCAGAGAAGGTGCAAAAAGGGCAAATATCGTGGTGGTAACTAAATGTCCGCCCAATATTGAAACGGCAGAGATGGAACAAATAAGGGCAGCTCTTAAACTGAATAAAAATCAGAAACTGCTCTTTAGCTATATTTCTTATGCTGAAAAAATTACTTCAGAAAACTCTAAAGTAGCCTTAGATGAGTTAAAAGGAAAAGATTTTGTGCTGGTCACAGGAATTGCAAATCCAAAGCCGCTGGTAGATTATTTGAAGGATAAAGATCTAAATTTCCAGCATCGAAAATTTCCAGATCATCATCATTTTGCAGAAGATGAAATACAACAATTATTAAAGGAAAACCTGGTTCTGGCTACAGAAAAAGATTTTGTGAGACTAAAGGAACGGCTTTTACCCTCAAAATTATTTTACCTGCCAATCGAGACAAAATTTATTGAGGGAGAAAAAGATTTTAATGATTTGATATTAAATTTTGTAAAAACAGAATGAGGTGCAATTATACCTTAGTATTAAAATAATTTTTGACTGTATTATTTAATAAGCCGCATCAATTCTTATGTCTTTAAAGGTCCTCTCTATAAAACCTTATACTGTGCTTTCTGCATTTGCAGCGAGGTATTTGTTAATTTTGTTGAAGAATTCTTCTGTTTTATATGGTTTTGGGATAATGTCATTAAATCCATTTAGGTAAAATTCATCCAGGTTTTCATCGAGCGTGACTGCTGTAAGGGCAATGATTGGTATAGTTTCATTGAACTTCCTTATCTCAATAGTGGCTTCAATTCCACTTATCCCGGGCATATGGATATCCATCAGGATGAGATCAAAGTGATTATTGTGTACTTTTTCAATCGCAATGGTTCCATTATCGGCTACATCACAAATAACCTTATTCTTCTCCAGGATCTTTCTGGTAATCATTTGATTAATTTTATTGTCCTCAACAATCAAAATACGCTTGTCCATCATTATGTCGTTGGAGAGTACTACCGGCTTTTCTTCCTTTAAATTTTCAGATTGTCCTAATGCTGGATTTTCCAGGGCTTCAAATTTTAAATCGAAGATGAATTTAGAACCTTTTCCTAAGTCGCTTTCTACTCTAATTTCACTGTTCAATAAGCTCAAAAGATTTTTTACAATGGATAAACCAAGACCTGTTCCTCCAAATTTTCTATTTATCTCGGTAGATCCCTGGGTAAAGTTCTCAAAGATTGCCTTCTGCTTTTCTTTGCTAATGCCTTCACCATTATCTTTAATCTCAAAAGCGAGGTAAACTGTTTTTTCTACTTGTTTCAATTTCAATACATTGATCCAAATATCTCCGTTTTCAGTAAATTTTATTGAGTTACCTATTAAATTGATAAGGATTTGGGAAATCTTAAGTGGATCGCCCTTGAGCTTAGACGGAATAGATTTATCAAAGTCCAGGTGTATAACCGTGTTTTTTTCGTCTGCGGAATTTTTTAAAGCGACAAGAACATCTGATATCCTTCTTTTTAAATTGAAGGTCGTTTGCATTACTTCAACTTTATTGGCTTCCAGTTTGTTTAAGTCCAGAATGTTATTTATCAAAGAAAGCAGGTACTCTCCCGAAAATTTAAGAGAATTAAGGTGTTCCTTTTGATTCTCTGTAGGACTTTCTTCCAGCAGTAAATGGGTTAGGCCGGTAACAGCGTATAATGGCGTCCGAAGCTCGTGTGTTATTGTGCTCAAAAATTGCGCTTTTGCAAGGGATGCTTTTTCAGCATTCTCTTTGGCAAGCGTAAGCTCAGAATTCTTTTTTTGCAGCAAGTCGTTAGCGCGTGCTCTAAGATTATTGTTTTTGTATAATGATAATGTTAAAAGCGATAGGATAGTAATGAGTGCTACACTCAAAATAGTAGTGAGTTTGTTAACTTTAAGCGATTTTTCCTGTTCAGCATTTTGAAGGGTTAAAGCGCTTAGGGTATTTTTTAATGCGTCCTGTCCATATCTGCTATTTGCTTCACGGCCCAATTCTGCTTCGTTTAAATCGTATACGGAATCCTTAGTCCTATAACTGGTTTTTAAGTAAGCAAGTGCTGCTTCTGGCTGGTCTTTGGCTTCATTTATAACACTTAATTTTCTGTTGCCGCTAATAATTATTCCTGCAAAGCTGTTTTTATTAGCGATAGCCAGGGCTCTTTTTGCACTTTCTTCAGCTTCATTTAAATTTCCAAGAGATAAATGAGCAGAAGACTTATAATAATCCAGGCGACTCTTCTCATATTCATTTTCACTGTTGCTGAGGTAAATCTCCGCATTATTAAAATATGTTAATGCTTTTCTATAATCATTTTCGTGGTGGAGTTCAACAATTCCCCGGTTGAGCGCGACAAGGCCGAGCTGTTCTCTGTTATTATTATTGGTATATATTTTTTCCGCAAGATCCAAATAGTCCTCAGCTTCTGAATATTTTTTTTGAAGGTCTAGTGTTTTTGCGTATTGGATATAACTATAGGCAAGGCCAATTTCGTCCCCAATTTCCTCCTGAATTGCAATTGCCCTCTTTATGTGCTTATTTGAACTTTCATATTCGTGCTTTATGTACCGTAAGTTAGCAAGGATGTTACTGGATAAAGCAATGTATCTTTTGTGGTTGATGCTCTTAGAAAGAACCATGGAAGAATCCAGTTTTCTAATTGCAGCATCAAAATTATATTGTAAGATAGAGGATTCAGCTCCGCTAAGCAATTGCTGAATCTGCTCACTTATTTCGTCTTCATTTTTTACTTCCTGATCCTGATGGGCAAAGGTGGAGGTATAAAAGAAAGAAAAGAGAATTAAAATGCTTAAGTTCTTCATTTGGGCTTGTAGGTAGCAACTTAAAGGAGTTAAATATAGTTATTTATCATTAATCATTGCAATTAAATCTAAAAGTCTGTTAGAATATCCTGTTTCATTGTCATACCAGCCAATCAATTTTACCATTTTTCCGCCAATTACTGAAGTCATTTGCGAATCAAATACACAGGATGCGCTATTTCCCAAAATATCCACTGAAACAATAGGATCTTCAGTGTAATTCAAAATTCCTTTAAGATTCGTTTCAGAAGCAGCACGAAAAACTTCATTTACCTGCTGGATGGTAGTTTCTTTTTTTATATTCAGCGTCATATCTGTTAAAGAACCATTAGGCACGGGAACTCTTATTCCGCAGCCTCCAATTACCTTGTTTAGATCAGGAAAAATATAAGTTAAAGCTTTTGCCGCGCCCGTGGTCGTAGGAATAATAGATTGTGTCGCAGCCCGGCCGCGTCTAAGATCCCGGTGGGGTTGGTCATGAAGACTTTGGTCTGATGTAAAGGAATGTACGGTAGTTATATATGCCTGGTCAACTTCAAAATTTTCATGAATGAGTTTAAGCATAGGAGCAGCATTGTTTGTTGTGCAGGAGGCATTGGAAATAATTTTTTCTGTTCCGTCGAGGATATGCTCATTTACTCCCAACACGATCATTTTAATCGCTGAATCCTCGGGGGGAACAGAAAGAATAACTTTTTTAACTCCTGGTTTCAGGTGCTCTCTAAGGTCTTTAGTAGACTTAAATTTTCCGGAACATTCAACCACATAATCCACATCATATATATCCCACGGAATATCCCGGGGATGGGAATAATTCAGAACGGCTGTAGACTTATCTTTTATGGTAATTGTAGAATTCTCTCCTATAACTTCTTCGGAAAGTTTGCCGTGGATGCTATCGTATTTAAGTAAATGGGTAAGCGTTTCAGCATCGGCAACATCATTTATTGCCACCACGTTATAATCGGGATGGTTAATGAGAAGTCGAAAAAAATTACGACCTATCCTGCCAAACCCGTTAATGGCAATATTTGCCGGTAGCGCCATAGATTAATAAAATGCAATTAATTAATATGCTTTTGTGCTTTATAGGAAGAACGAACTAACGCACTGCTTTCGACGTGGCGAAATCCTAAATCCAATCCTATGGCTTCGTACTTTTTAAACTGATCTGGAGTGATAAATTGTTTAACAGGAAGGTGTTTTTTACTGGGCTGTAAATACTGTCCAATAGTCACTACATCCACACCAACATTTCTA
This sequence comes from Autumnicola psychrophila, assembly GCF_031846645.1. Classification (NCBI taxonomy): domain Bacteria; kingdom Pseudomonadati; phylum Bacteroidota; class Flavobacteriia; order Flavobacteriales; family Flavobacteriaceae; genus Autumnicola; species Autumnicola psychrophila. The sequence continues at coordinate 266,102 of NZ_JAVRHN010000004.1, read as the reverse complement.
AGGTCATGCAGCGTTTGGATAACTTCTTCTTCCTGCTCGCCAAGACCTAGCATAATTCCAGATTTGGTGCGGTTGATTCCCTGATCTTTAAGATACCTCAGAACCTCCAGACTGCGTTCGTATTTTGCCTGAATTCTTACTTCACGAGTCAATCTCTTTACGGTTTCCATGTTGTGTGAAACAACCTCTGGCATTACTTCTATAATACGATCCAAATTCCTTTCATTTCCTTGAAAATCTGGAATAAGGGTTTCTAAGGTGGTTTCAGGATTCATCCTGCGTATTGCCTTTACGGTTTCAGCCCAAATAATAGAACCCATATCTTTCAAATCATCACGATCTACACTTGTAACTACCGCATGTTTTATCTTCATAAGTTTAATAGAACGGGCCACTTTTTCAGGCTCATCCCATTCTACGGTATCTGGTCTTCCGGTTTTTACTCCACAGAATCCACAGGAGCGTGTACAGACATTCCCAAGAATCATGAAGGTTGCTGTCCCCTCGCTCCAGCATTCCCCCATGTTAGGACAGCTTCCCGAGGTGCAAATAGTGTGTAAATCATACTTATCCACTAAATTACGTAGCTCAGTATATTTTTTACCTGTTGGAAGTTTAACTCTTAACCATTTTGGTTTGGCTTGTGGCTTAGTTTTTATGGGTGCGATAGTGTCTGTACTCATAGCAAAATTCTGTTATTCAAAGATACGATATTATAGCGAACTGCATAAATTTAGACAGTAGAGAGTAAGATACCTTACTCATGTTTGCGGTCTTTAATAATTTCTGCAAGTAGTTTTCTGGCTCTCAGTAGCTTGACCTTAACATTATTCATTGGTTCATCGAGGTTCTCTGCGATTTCCTTATAAGATTTTTCCTGAAAATACCTGAGATTAATAACCTGCTGATAATGTGGTTTTAGTTGCTTGATATCTCTTAATAATTGAGCAAGGTTCTGCTCACTTATAAGTTTATCTTCAATTGAAGGAGTTTCATCTGCAATGGCATAAACTTTTTCTTCATCATGATTTGTTGTTCGGGAACGAATAGAGGAGTTCTTCTTCCTTATAAGATCTACATGAATATTTTTGGAAATTGCTATTAGCCAGGTACTAAAGGAGTAGTCTTCATCAAAAGTCTCAATCTTATTAAATGCCTTTGAAAACGTCTGGATACTAATATCTTCAGCTTCGTATTCGTCCCTGGTCTTTTTTAGCTGGAAACCATAAACGTCATTCCAGAAAGTATCCATAAGATAGTTAAAGGCCGCCTGACTACCGCCTTTTGCTTCCCTTATTTTGATTAGAAGCCTTTCTGGTTTTATTTCCAATGAGTAGGTTTTGAAAAAATATTAGCTATAAAGATACCGCTTTGTGTAAAGATTAAAAATAATTCCAGAATCGGAAATAACCAAACTACATCTTTTTCATCTAACCTCTCCGCAGATTTGTAGTACAGTGCAGCCTTTATTAAAATTACTATTCCAAAGGTGACTGTCGAAATTTGCCAATTTTCGGCAAAGAGTAGTACGAAGAACAAAGTCCAGAACATGATCTGGGAAAAATAGAAAAGGCCCAGAAGAAGTTTGTGCTTTTTCTTATAATTCTTAGCTGTGGAAACATGTCTTCTTTTCTGTTTAATCCACGCGCTAAATGTGCTTTTGGGTACACTTCTGGTAAAAGCAGCGGGGTAATCGCAGATGGATGTATTCATGCTGGTGGCAGCTTCATTAACAAAGAGATCATCATCACCTGATCTAAGGTGCAGATGGCTGGCAAAACCGCTTTGCTGATAAAATAGTTCTGAAGTATAGGCAAGATTTCTACCTACTCCCATGTAAGGACTTCCTAGTTTTGCATAGGAAAAGTATTGAATTGCAGTAAGCAGAGTTTCAAACCTGATCAATTTATTTAAAAAAGAAGATTTATTTTTAAAGTAGCCTCCATAACCCAGAATAATAGATGTTTCCTCCTGCAGGTTTCTACACATTCCGCTAATCCAGGATTTGCTTTGAGGCGCGCAGTCGGCATCCGTAAACAGAAGATGTGTGTTTTTGGCTCTTTTAATACCCAAGGTTAATGCATATTTTTTATTCGCCCAAAATGCTTCGTTGTTCTTTACATCTACAATATTAATTCGTGGATCCAATTCTTTATACTTCTCCATTACTTCCAGCGTTTCATCCATTGATGCATCATTTATGAGTATGACTTCAAAATCGGGATGATCCTGGTCTAATATTGAAGGAAGAAAAGAATTAAGATTTTGTGCTTCATTTTTTGCGCAAATAATAACAGAAACTGGTTGGGCAGCAGGTGAAGATGAAGATTTCTTCGGGGAGGCAAAACTGAAAAAGCTAATGAAATAGGCAAGATTAACTGCTGCAATCAGCAGGAAAAAGAATAGTAAAATTGTTGACATTAAATTTACCTGGCCTTTTCAGTAGTAGAACAGTCGCCAATCTCATCAGGTAATTTTCCGCAATAACTACAAGCCTCACCTTCTTTATTTAAGAAAGGATTTTGGCTGGCGCAGGTACCTGCGAATTTTCCATCTTTTTTCCCCCAGATTTTAATTGCAATTCCGGCAAAAGCAAGTGCTATGAGTATAAAGCTAATTATAAAGACTTCCATTTTTTTCCTTTTTCTAATGCAAAAATAAGAATAAAAATAGGTCTGGGGAAATGTGAAGACAATTTATGCCGATATTGTCTCTCTTTAACTAAAATTTAAAGGTAATTAACTGAATGTTTAACAGTTAGGAGATATCTTCGATGTTTTCAATAAATAATTTAAATATGAAAATAAAAAATTTGTTTATTATATGTGTTTTTTCTGTTCTAATATTCACTGCTTGTGAAGACACAAAGAAGAAGGAACAGGAGAAGGCTCAGGCTGAACAGGCTGAGATGAAAAGAGAGGCGGCTTTAAGAGCCGATGAAGAGCAAAAGGAGCTGGAGGACAATAGTATTGTCGCCAGAACCATGGAGTCAGATTCTTTAAATACATTAGTTGATGCACTGGAAAGAGGTGATTTAGCTGAGACACTTAGAACAGAAAAAGGGCCTTTTACAGTGTTTGCGCCAACAAATTCTGCATTTAGCGAGATAAGTCAGGAGGAGCTGGATACTTTAATGATGAACGAAAATCAAGATAAACTTGCAGATTTATTGAAGTATCACGTTGTGGAGGATGAAATCACATCCGATGAACTGAGTCAGCAAATTCAGAGTAATAACGGGGAGTATACCTTTAGCACGATGGCAGGTGAAGATATTACGGCTATGATGAGTGGAGATAATATTGTTCTTCGGGATGCCAATGGGAATATTGCAACCGTTACACAGGCAGATGTGGATGCTTCCAACGGAGTTGTTCATTTTATTGATGCCGTTATCATGAAAAAGAAGTCCTGATTAGGGTAGTAGCGAAGTAGGAAAAAGAGGCTATCTATCTATTTAGGAAGCCTCTTTTCTAATTATATTATATTAACCTCGGGTTCAAGCTTGATCTGAAATTTTTCTTCTACTTTTTCCTGAACCTTTTGCGATAATTGTAAAATTTCCATACCCGTTGCCGTTCCATAATTTACCAGTACAAGCGCCTGATTCTTGTGCACACCGGCATCGCCTTTTCTGTATCCTTTTAATCCCGCCTTTTCTATTAGCCAGCCCGCAGGAATTTTGACTTCTTGGGGTGAAACAGTATAAGAAGGCATTTCAGGATAAGCCCGTTGCAGCTCTTCAAAAAGATCTACTGAAATAACAGGATTTTTAAAAAAACTTCCGCTGTTTCCAAGTATTCTGGGGTCGGGTAACTTTGACTTTCTTATAGATATCACGGCATCAGAAATCTCTTTGACTCCTGCATCCTTAATGCCTTTCTGATCAAGCGCATTTTTTATTGCCCCATAATCAGTATGCAAAACATGATGGTTTTTTGTCAACCTGAAGGTAACACTGGTAATGATATACTGACCTTTGAGCTTATTTTTAAAAACTGAATTTCTGTAATCAAATTTACATGCTTCTTTACTAAAGGTTTTCTGTTCCAGGGTTTGTATGTGTATCGCCTCGCACTCTTCAAAAACGTCCTTGAGTTCCACCCCGTAAGCCCCAATATTTTGAATAGGAGCAGTTCCTACTTTTCCTGGAATAAGGGAGAGGTTTTCCAGGCCACCCAGTCCTTTTTCAAGTGTATATAAAACAAATTCATGCCAATTTTCACCGGCACTGGCTTTTACAAGAACTTCATTTTCATTTTCTGAAATTAATTCCTTCCCTTTCAGATCAATATGAAGAACGGTTTTTTCAATGTCTTTTGTTAAAAGCATGTTGCTTCCGCCGCCAAGAATAAAAAGTTCTGACGAATATGTTTGCGCGAGCACCTCCTTTAGATCTTCTACATTAGTAACAGAGATAAAGCGCCTGGCGCTAACGTCAATTCCAAACGTATTATATTCCTTTAAAGAGGCATTATGCAGAAACTGCATGTTATTTGTTGTATTGCTTAAGGGCTACTTCAAGAATTTCTATTGACCGCTCCAGATTTTCCCTTTTTAGAACATACGCAATCCTCACCTGGTTTAAACCGGTATTTGGAGTAGAGTAGAAGCCTGCCGCCGGTGCAACCATTATTGTTTCATTATTATGCTGAAAATTTTCCAGGAGCCACTTTGCAAAGTCTTCGGCATTTTCTACCGGAAGCTCGGCTATGCAATAAAATGCCCCTTTGGGTTTTGCAACTTTTACACCTTCAATTTTTTCCAGGCCTTCTATAAGGATATCTCTTCTAAGTGTATATTCTTTATTTACTTCATCAAAATATTCCTGCGGAGTATCTAATGCTGCTTCACTCGCTATTTGAGCAAAAGTAGGCGGACTTAATCTTGCCTGTGCAAATTTCATGGCAGCGGCTATTACATCCTTGTTCTTGGAAACAAGACAACCAATCCTGGCACCGCACATACTGTATCTTTTGGAAACAGAATCCACCATTATAGCGTGATCTTCCAATCCTTCAATACTCATGATGGAATGATGTTTTACACCGTCATAGGCAAACTCGCGGTAAACTTCGTCCGCCACGACAAAAATATCATGCTTTATAGCAAGATCTGCTATTTGCTGAATTTCATCTTTTGTATAAAGATAGCCGGTAGGATTTCCAGGATTACAGAGAAGGATAGCCTTTGTTCTTTCTGTAATGAGGCTTTCAAATTCACTTACAGGTGGTAAAGCAAAATTATTTTCAAAAGAAGCCTGTATGGGCAGGATTTTCACGCCTGAAGTTTCTGCAAAAGCATTGTAATTGGCGTAAAAAGGTTCCGGAATGATTATTTCATCACCAGGGTCTGTAATGCTGCCCATTGTAAAATTAAGTGCCTCAGACCCTCCTGTTGTAATTATAATATCTTGGCCGCTTACTGGGATATCATGCTTTTTATAATATCCTGCTAACTTCTCCCTGTAGCTAAGAAAACCAGCCGAATGACTGTAGGAGAGAACCTCTATGTTATTATTTTTTATAGCATTTAATGCTATCTGCGGAGTTTTTATATCCGGTTGGCCAATATTTAACTGGTAGATCGTCCTTCCCTCCCGTATAGCGGCTTCTGCATATGGAACAAGCTTTCGAATAGGGGATTGGGGCATATTTTGACCCTTCTGGGAAATACTAGGCATAACTGTCAATTTTTTATAGAATACAAAAATGCAAAAATAATAGTAGAATTGATAGGGTTGCGGCCAATATATAGAAGGAATTTAAACACAACCATAAACTGACCTTTTTACCTTTTCTGAAAAACAAAAAACCTCCCAGTTGGGAGGTTTTTGTTTCTTAAAATTTAGTTTTAAATCTCGGTAACTTCTTCCGGTAAAATTTTTCCTTTAATCTTAAGGGCTTTTATAGTCTCTTCAGCATTAGAGTAAACAGTAACTGTTTTTCTAATTGGTCCCACTCTTTTAGTATCGTACTTTACTTCAATAGTTCCGGTTTTTCCCGGCGCAATAGGGCCTTCAGGTTTTTTCGGAATGGTGCAACCACAGCTGGAGGATACCTCTTTAATTACAAGTGGTTCATCTCCTGTATTTGTGAATTCAAACACACGAACTCCATCACTTCCTTTTTTAATTTCGCCATAATCAATTGTCTCAGATTGGAATACTATTTTGGCCTGTGCCATTGTAGTTCCTATTCCGGCTAAAATAAAAGTGGCAATTAGTACTAATTTTTTCATGTTTTTTGGGTTTAGATAGATATTGTAAAGATACTCTGAATTAAAAATTACACCAAATTTTATTCAATTCAACTTCTTTCAAAATCCTTCAGTTATAATTACTTTTGCTTTTATTTCAAAAATCAGACCAAATTATGGCTATTGCTTCCCAATACAATTCAAAACAAGTAGAAGATAAGTGGTACAAATACTGGATGGATCATAATTATTTCCATTCAGAAGTAGACGAGAGAGAACCGTACACCATTGTAATCCCTCCGCCTAATGTAACTGGAGTTTTGCATATGGGACATATGCTGAACAATACCATTCAAGATGTACTGGTAAGACGCGCTCGTTTAAAAGGCTTTAATGCCTGCTGGGTGCCGGGGACAGATCATGCTTCTATTGCTACGGAAGCTAAAGTTGTAGCAAAACTTAAGGCTGAAGGGATCAATAAAAATGACCTGAGCCGGGAAGAATTTCTGGAACATGCCTGGGAGTGGACCCATAAGCATGGTGGAATTATTCTGGAACAGTTAAAGAAACTGGGAGCTTCCTGTGACTGGGAGAGGACAAAGTTCACTATGGACGAAAAGATGTCTGCTTCAGTCATAAAAGTTTTTATAGATCTTTATGAAAAAGGGTTAATTTATCGGGGCTACCGAATGGTAAATTGGGATCCTGAAGCTAAAACCACTCTATCTGATGAGGAAGTTATTCATCAGGAAAAGCAGGGGAATCTTTATTACCTAAAATATAAAATTGAAGGTAGTGACGATACATTGACGATCGCCACCACCAGACCGGAAACCATTCTTGGGGATACGGCTATTTGTATAAATCCTAATGATGAACGATTTTTCCACCTAAAAGGAAAGAAAGCTATTGTTCCTATCAACAATCGTGTAATTCCGATTATAGAAGATGAATATGTAGATCTGGAATTTGGTACAGGGTGTTTAAAGGTAACTCCGGCACACGATGAGAATGATAAAATGTTAGGTGACAAGCATAATCTTGAAGTTATCGATATTTTGAACGATGATGCTACCTTGAATTTCTACGGAATGCACTACGAAGGCAAAGACAGATTTGTTGTTCGGAAGGAAATTACAGAGGAATTGAAAGAGCTGGGAATTCTCGTTAAAATTGAAGAGCATATTAACAAAGTAGGCACCAGCGAACGTACAGGGGCGGTTATAGAACCTAAATTGAGTGATCAATGGTTTTTAAAGATGAAAGATCTTGCCGAACCTGCAATAAAAGCGGTTGTTGGTGACGATATAAATCTCGTTCCGGATAAGTTTCTGAATACTTACAAGCACTGGATGGAAAATGTGCGGGACTGGAATGTATCCCGACAATTGTGGTGGGGACAGCAGATTCCCGCTTATTACTATGGTGACGGAAAAGAAGATTTTGTTGTTGCTGAAAATCCCGAAGCAGCCCTTGAGAAAGTTAAAGAAAAGACGGGTAGTCAAAAATGGCAATTATCGGACATCAGTCAGGATAAGGATGCTTTAGATACCTGGTTTTCTTCCTGGCTTTGGCCAATGAGTGTCTTTAACGGTATTCTGGAGCCGGAAAATAAGGAAATTCAGTATTATTACCCTACAAATGATCTTGTAACCGCTCCAGAAATCCTCTTTTTCTGGGTAGCTCGTATGATTATGGCAGGATATGAATACCAGGGAGAACGACCCTTTAAAAATGTCTATTTAACTGGGATTGTTCGGGATAAGCAGCGCCGGAAAATGTCAAAGTCTCTGGGGAATTCTCCAGATCCACTGGGATTAATTGAGCAATATGGCGCAGATGGCGTGAGAGTGGGGATGTTATTAAGTTCTCCTGCCGGGAACGATCTTATGTTCGATGAAGATCTTTGTAAACAGGGGAGTGGCTTCATAAATAAGATCTGGAATGCCTTCAGGCTTGTAAAAGGTTGGGAAATTTCCGAAGAAAAAGAACAGGATAAAACTTCAAAAATTGCAATTGACTGGTACAGGGCGAAGTTTCTAAAGGTTTTGCATGAAATAGAAGATCATTTCGATAAATACAGGATTAGCGATGCTTTAATGGCAACTTATAAGCTCATCTGGGACGATTACTGTTCCTGGTTCCTCGAAATGGTGAAACCTGGTTTTGGAGAGCCAATAGATGCCACTACATTTAAGGAAGTTATTGCTATTCTTGAAGATAATTTAAGGATTTTGCATCCTTTCACACCGTTTTCTTCCGAAGAAATCTGGCAGGAAATAACAGGAAGAACTCCGCAGGAAGCTTTAATTATAGCTAAGTGGCCAGAATTAAGTTCTTTCGATGAAAAAATTATTTCAGATTTTTCAGTTGCTTCAGAAGTGATCACGGGAATCAGAAAGATCAGAAAAGAAAAAAATATATCTTTTAAAAATGAAATTGAATTTAAAGTTTTAAACAACGAAAAAACTTCAGAATTCTTTGACCCTGTTATTAGAAAGATGGGTAATCTTTCGGCACTGGAGTATGTGGAGAAGCAGGTTGAAGGAGCACTGTCCTTCCGTGTAAAATCAAATGACTACTTTGTTCCTGTAACTGGAGCCATAGATGTTGATGCTGAAATAAAGAAACTGAAAGAGGAGCTTTCTTATACTGAAGGCTTTCTGAAGTCTGTTGACAAAAAGCTATCTAATGAGCGGTTTGTAAATAATGCTCCGGAAAAAGTGGTCGCTATAGAGAAAGCAAAGAAAGCAGATGCTGAATCGAAAATAGAGGCTTTAAAAGCGAGTCTGGAAAGTTTGAAATAGAAGAGGAAGAATTTTTTAAGAAATTTGGCAGTGGAGACTAATCTACGCTGCCAATATATTCTTCTACCAGGTCAATATATTTTTCCTGAGCCTCTTGTTTGGTCAAATCTTTAACCTGAACTAGAGCATTTACTTTAAAGGCGGAGCGTAAATCTCCAACACTGGTAGGTGGCAGATAAAAGCCATTTTTTGAAGTAGCGCGCTTATAGTAAGCATAAAAGTGAAGCAACACATCTGGTGGAAACCTTTGATCTGTTGTACTTGCCATTTTATAGGCCTTTAAAAACTTTGTATTCTTTTCCTCTGGCATAATTCAATTATTCCTGAATTTTTCCAATCACACTTATGCCGCCTTTAACTTTTTGATTAAGCTCTACATTTAGTGGCGTACCTAAAGGCATAAAAACATCTACACGGGAACCAAATTTGATAAAGCCACTGTCACTTCCCTGGATAACTTCCTCTCCCTCTTTGGCATAATTCACAATTCGTTTGGCCATAGCTCCGGCAATCTGTCTATATAGAATTTCTCCTGTAACTTCATTTTCTACAACCACTGTAGTTCTTTCGTTCTCTTCACTGGATTTAGGGTGCCATGCTACAAGAAACTTCCCGGGATGATACTTACTGAATTTTACTTTTCCTCCCACAGGATGCCGGGTAACATGAACATTTATGGGGGACATAAAAATAGAAACCTGTAATCTTTTGTCTTTAAAATATTCTTTTTCGTAAACTTCTTCAATTACGACAACTTTTCCATCTACTGGTGCTACTACATTTTGATTATTAATTTCAGTTTTTCTCTTCGGATTCCTGAAAAATTGGATGACGAGCAGGAAAAGTAGGATCGTGACGATAAGGATTAAAAATTTAATCCAGTACGTGTTTATTAAACTGTAACTAAGAACATTTATTGCAATTAATAGAATTGCAGTAATGATCATTATCTTATAACCTTCTTTATGAAACATAATCTAATAGGTATAAATATGCATAAACAAAGGGACTGGCAAAAATAATACTGTCCAACCTGTCAAATAGGCCGCCATGTCCCGGCATTAGTTTTCCGCTGTCTTTCACGCCTGCCTGTCTTTTGAACTTAGACTGAATAAGGTCGCCCAGCGTACCAAAAATACTTAATATTACAGCTAATCCCAACCAAATTGGGAAAGTTAAAAATTCCGTGTAAAAGTGAATAAAATAGCTGGCTACGCAGCTAAAAATGAGTCCGCCTAAAAAACCTTCAATAGTTTTCTTTGGAGAAATGCGCTCAAAAAGTTTTCTGCGACCAAAATTTTTACCCACAATAAAGGCAAAAGTATCATTAGTCCATATCAAAATAAAAATTCCAACGACCAGTTTAGGTATAAAAACTCCCGCAATAGTTGGAATAAGTGTAAGAAAAATAACGGAGGAGATAAGGTAGAAAATAATAATAATGTATTTCTTCTTTTCAAACACCGGAATTTTATTAACCACCATTAAATCCTTAACAAGAAACAAATTAACGAACATGGTAATAAAGAGAAGAAGGATCGTAGCGTCCTGATCAAATTTTAAATAACTGAAGAGGTAAAAAAGCAAGGCCTGTACTGCATATAATGCATAACTTTTAAGATGTAGTAGTTTTTGCATTTCAACAAGGCACACTAGACCAATTAAATAGAACAAACTAATAAAAACAAATTCAGAAGAGAGGATAGAAGCTACCAAAATGGATATATACAATAATCCTGAAATAGTTCTGATTATGGCTTCCCTCATATATTAAAGATCTTCAAGAAGTAGCAAATATAGGTTTTTAGCGCTACTTCCATAGCTCATAAAATCACCTTCTTTCTGCGTTTCGAAATTTTTAATGGTGGTAATATTGGAGGGAATATGTTGCTTATTTCTGAATTTTATGCCCCGTAATCCTTCCCCAATAGTATCAATAAGCTGACTAGTGGAGGCTAGAATGACAAAATTAGCGGGTAAATCATGCAATTTGCTTTCCTTTATCTGGTTTGAGGATATAAGGATAGACCCATCATTGGCAATAAGGTACTCACAGGTAGAAAGGAGGAAAGCTGCCTGGGAAGATCTGTTAAAATCAAGGTTAAAATTATTAAACTTATCCTGAAGCCCCTGGTCAAAACAAAAACATTCTTTCTCATACCAGTCGTTTTCCAGCAGGATGTTGTCAAAAGCCTCAAGAACTTCATCATTACTCTCACAATAGAGAAATTTCCCCCCATTATTCCTGAAGTTAAGCATAAATCTCTCGTCTGTCGGTAATTTTACCTCAGGCATATACTTTCCCCTATCAGCTTTTTCAGGACTTTCCTGCTTTTTGTCTGATTTAGATTTGGGGTTCAGGAATCTGCTAAATAGACTCATAAAGTGTTATGTGTGGTTCTCGACGTCATTATCTCAAAGGTAAAAAATCTTAATTTAACCTTAGGTCAAATTAAGATTTTTTACAGATGCTTAAAAAACTATTTTTTAACGGAATCGCTGTTACTATTAGCAACAGTATCTCCATCAAAATTATCAGAATCGGGATTAGCCTGGGCTACTTCCTCTTCCGGAGTTACGTTTTTAGTGGCTTTAGCAAGCTCTTCCCGATCTTTAGCAAATGGTCGCGCACCAAAAATTTTCTCAAGATCATCTTTAAAGATAACTTCTTTATCTAACAGGATTTCAGCCAATTGGGTAAGCTTATCTTTGTTCTTTGTAAGAAGAGCGATGGCCCTCTGGTACTGAGCTTCAATAAGTCCCGAAATCTCTTTATCTATAAGTTCTGAAGTACGCTCACTATACGGTTTTGTAAAATTATATTCACTTTGCCCTGAAGAGTCGTAGTATGTTAGGTTTCCTACAGCATCGTTAAGGCCATAAATTGTGACCATCGCTCTTGCCTGTTTAGTTACTTTTTCAAGGTCGCTAAGTGCGCCGGTTGATATCTTATCAAACGTTACTTTTTCTGCCGCACGACCACCTAGAGCTGCACACATCTCATCCAGCATCTGTTCTGGCCTTACAATTAGGCGTTCTTCCGGTAGGTACCAGGCTGCACCCAAAGACTGCCCGCGGGGAACAATTGTTACCTTAACAAGAGGAGCTGCGTGTTCCAACATCCAGCTAACCGTTGCGTGCCCTGCTTCGTGAAAAGCAATAGCTCTTTTTTCTTCAGGAGTAATTATCTTATTCTTTTTCTCAAGTCCACCAACAATTCGGTCTACGGCATCAAGAAAATCCTGTTTTCCTACTGCTTTGTTTCCTTTTCTTGCCGCTATAAGAGCAGCTTCATTACAAACATTCGCAATATCGGCTCCCGAGAATCCTGGAGTTTGTTTTGCCAGAAATTCTGTGTCCAGCTCATCTGCAACCTTTTTTAACGGTTTTAAATGAACTTCAAAAATTTCCTTTCGCTCATTTAGATCGGGAAGGTCTACGTAGATCTGCCGGTCAAAACGTCCTGCACGCATTAAGGCTTTATCTAAAACATCTGCACGGTTTGTTGCTGCAACCACAATTACGTTTGTGTTGGTGCCAAAGCCGTCCATTTCTGTTAACAACTGGTTAAGCGTATTTTCACGTTCATCATTAGATCCTGAAAAATTACTTTTTCCCCTCGCCCTACCAATGGCATCAATTTCGTCAATAAAAATAATAGAAGGAGATTTTTCTTTTGCCTGTTTAAACAAATCACGTACTCTGGAAGCTCCAACTCCTACAAACATCTCGACGAAATCTGAGCCCGATAGCGAGAAAAACGGAACTTTAGCTTCTCCAGCTACGGCTTTTGCCAATAAAGTTTTACCGGTTCCCGGAGGACCAACCAATAAAGCTCCTTTTGGGATTTTTCCACCTAAAGCAGTATATTTTTCTGGTTGTTTCAGGAAGTCTACGATTTCCTGTACTTCCTCTTTTGCTCCTTCCAATCCGGCAACATCTTTAAAAGATGTTTTTACATCGGTATTTTGATCAAAAAGCTTCGCCTTGGATTTTCCAATGTTGAAAATCTGACCCCCGGCACCACCACCGGCACCAGAACTCATTTTTCGCATAATAAAGATCCAGATACCTATAATTAGTATAAAAGGTAAAAGTGTAAAGAAAACTTCACCCCAAACATTAGTTTCCCTCTCAAAGGTCACGTTTGCTGAAACGTTATATTCTTGCTCAATATCTTCTACGTCATTCTGAAACTTCTCAAGGCTCCCAAGATTAAAGGTATAGGCTGGGGTATCTCCCGCAGCAAACATTTCTTCATTAGTCTTGGATTGATGTTGATCTTCTTGTTTTGCCTCCTCGGTGAGATAGACATTTGCCTTTTGACTATTAACAATAACGACCTTTTGAACATCACCATCTTTCAGGTATTCTTCAAACTGGTTTGGTGTGATCTTGGCTGGCTCGTTAAAGCCGCCGCCGGTAAAAAATTGAATTCCTAAGAAAATAATAATTATAGCCGCATAGATCCAATACGCACTAAATTTAGGCTTTTTAGGATCTAGTTTCTTTTTGGGTTGCTCTTTCGCCATTCTTGCTTACTTCTGGATTAGATTTAATAATTGGTCTCAATACTGGTGATCTTTGCGTCACCCCAAAGACTTTCAATGTCGTAAAACTCTCTTATATGTCGTTGAAAAACATGAACCACAACATTTACGTAGTCCATAAGTACCCATTCGGCATTTTCGCTACCTTCAATATGCCAGGGTTTGTCCTTAAGAGATTTACTAACAGATTTTTGTACGGAATTTACTATGGCATTTACCTGCGTGTTAGAAGTACCATTGCAGATGATAAAGTAATCACAAACAGTATTCTCAATTTCCCTTAGGTCCAGGATGTCTATATTATTTCCTTTTACTTCTTCAATTCCCTTTATAACTTGAGCAATAAGTTGATCGCTGTTCGTTTCTTTTTTTGCCATTAAATTTATTTCTTTACGCAAAGTTATTACTTTTTAGTCTTTTTAAAGCCTGTTATATTATAACATTTTAATGCCTTTGCGCCTTTAGTTTCTACATGCGTATAATCAAAGTTAATGCCATCAATTCTACAAATGAATTTGCTCGTGATTTGTACCACGGCAAATCTACTTTTGAGCCTGTATGTGTAGTGGCTCATTGTCAGACCAAAGGTAAAGGCCAGCGTGGTGCAGGATGGGTTTCAAACCCCGGTGAAAATCTTACGTTTAGTGTGTTGTATCCTCATGTTGATTTTGCGGTTGAAGATCAATTTTTTTTAAGTGCAGCGGTAGCTTTGGCGATTGCAGATGTTTTAAAGAAATATGAAATTCCAAAAGTAGCGGTCAAATGGCCTAACGACATAATGTCAGCAAACTTTAAGCTTTGCGGGATTTTAATTGAAAACATTCTAAAAAATGCCAATATATCGGCATCGGTATTGGGAATAGGATTGAATGTAAATCAAATGGAATTCCAAAACCTGCCCCAGGCAGGTTCTATGCAGCAAATGTCAGGTCAGAATTTTAACCTTGACAGGCTATTGGAAAATTTACTGGATGCTATCGAAAAAGGGCTTCAAACATTGGCAGCTCACCAAAAACAACTGCTTTTGGACGAATATATTTCCAAAATGTTTAGAAAAGACAAGGTTTCTGCCTTTGAATTTCCAGACGGTAGCCATTTAACCGGAATTATACGAGGGGTAACGCGTGAAGGAAGATTATTCGTGGAAACAGAAGATTCCGATTATAAAACTTTCGATCTTAAGGAAATAAAACTTCTCTTCTGAAGAAAATAATCCTATTTTAATGGCAATTATCTAACTCATAAGGGCTTGTGAACTCTGCAGGTCGATATTTGCCATTTTTTGCTGCTCTCTTATCTGAAGTGCAGCCTATACTTTCGCTATATTTTCAGCAAGGCTATTGATAAACTTTTGTAGCGGACTTTTAACCATCATACTCATCATTGCATTGAACTTGCCATGAAAGAAAAGCTGGTTTTCACTCTTATTTTTATTCAAATTATCGATATGGATATTAAGGGAGAAATTCAGTTTATCTGAAGTAGAGCCTAAAACCACTAACTTTGGCTCTTCGGTCTCCTGAATTTTCAATTTTATCTCTGGCATGCCTTTTAGGGCGAACAAAAAAGTCTCCTGATCTAATACTTTAAATTTTTCCTTGCTCTCTGGCATTAACTGTTCATAATTTTCGACATTGGTCAAAAATTCAAACATTTCCTGCTGATTTTTATTTGCGGTTACTTTTGGACTTTCTAAATTCATGATTATTTATTCCAATTAGCGGGATCATGACGCCATTCTTTTAGAATATCAGCTTCAGAACCATTAATATATTTTGTTTTTTGTGCCGTTTCAATCAGGTAATCATAATCGCTTAGAGTATGAAGCTCTACCTTTGCTTCTTTGAAATTTTCCGTGGCAACAATAAAATCATAAGTGAAGATAGCCAGCATTCCTTTTACATTCGCTTTTGCTTCTCTTATCGCTTTTACAGCATTCAGGCTGCTTTTTCCTGTGCTGATAAGATCTTCAATAACAACTACATTCTGACCTTCCTCAATATTACCTTCAATTTGATTTTTTCTTCCATGACCCTTGGCTTCAGGCCTTACATAGGCAAAAGGTAGGCTTAAATATTCTGCGACGAGCATACCAATTCCGATCGCTCCTGTAGCCACAGCTGCAATTACATCTGGTTTCCCATAGAGTTCCTCTACCTGTTTTGCGAAATGTTCGCGTATAAAGTTCCTGATTGGGGGGTAAGACAATATCACCCTGTTATCACAGTAAATCGGGGACTTCCATCCGCTGGCCCATGTAAATGGCTCTTGTGGGTTTAATTTTATTGCTTTAATTTGCAATAATAGTTCAGCGGTTTGTTTTGCTGTTTCTTTATTTAAAATCATAGTACAAATGTATAAAGTTTTTGTAAATGATGTCCCAATTATTCTTTCCACAAAAAAAGAAATTGGTGAAGCATATACTTCTTACCCTATTAAAACCGTAAGACTGAAGAAGTTGATAAAGAAGATCAATAAAGGAAAACTGCTTTACGTAAACCTTTATCATGAAGACGAAGAAAAACTTCTGAAGTTTTTACTGAAGAAATTACGGGTAGTGACCGCTGCTGGTGGCCTGGTGTTAAATGATAAGGATGAAATCTTGTTTATTTACCGTAACAAAAGGTGGGATCTTCCTAAAGGAAAGACTGAAAAAAAGGAGAGCATAGAAGATTCTGCTATTCGTGAGGTAAAAGAAGAAACCGGTGTTCAGGATTTGGAGATAACCAAATTTATTCAGAAAACGTATCATGTCTTTAAGCGCAAGGGTAATTACAGGCTTAAGGTAACGCATTGGTATGAAATGCGAACATCCTACGACGGAGAGTTAAAACCGGAACAAAAAGAGGGGATAGAAAAAGCGAAATGGAAAAATTTTGAAAAGAGTCAAAAAGCACTTAAAAAGTCATACGCTAATATAAAACTTCTTTTTTCTGAAAAATATTTATCTGGGAACTCTAAAGATCGGATAGCGTAAATGGGCTTTTTCGTAGTGATCTGATCTCCTGTGGATCCACTGCAATTGAGCGTAGGAATCATCTCTGAAATCTGAATCTGAATTCTTTTTTTCTTCAAATTCTTCTTTTAATTTGGGGTTTGTATCCAATAACTGCCTGGCTATATCTTCAAAAACGTAAGGTGAAAAATGTTCTTTTTGCTGAAGGGCAGTGTCAAAAAAGTTCCAGTTAAAGAACGAATCTACTGTAGTAGGCTCCAGCGTTTCCAGCAGGTATCTCGCCCCATCCTGAAAAGTGGTTACATAGAAGTCTCCTTTTCTAAAGCTAACCGAATCTGTGGTTTTACTCACCTGCGTATTCTGGTGAAGATAATGACCTTCAAAGGGTGATTCTACAGTTTCGAATTCTTCGATTCTGTACTTTTCTACATAAATTACGGTATCCTGCGCCAGAGGTTCCATTTTTATTTGATTGAGCTGTAAAAGATCGATTACCTCCCACCATCCTTGCGGAATAATATACGCCCTCGGAATCTCAATTCTATCTTGTGCTGTGAAATTGTCGAAATATTCTATCTCCTTTGAGTAGGGTTGATTGCGGTCGTACTTTAAGCGATCCTGCCCGGTAACTTCGCTATTAATTCTTTCTCCTGCATAACCCTTAAATTCTCTTGTGGTAGGATTTTCCATATCTGGTTTAAAATCTACAGGATACCACCTTTCTGTAAGGTATTTCTTTGTTTCACGTCCCCTAAGATCTTTTATAGTGGCGCTTTCAGCATCTGTAATGTTTACAATGGACCGCATAAGTTCATAAGTTCCCATTACTCTTTGGTCGTAAGGTTTTAGCATATGGGTTTCTACCATCATCCCAAGGGTGTTCCAAAGCGTAGTATAGCCGGTAGAATATCTTGGGTAATCCAAAAACTGACTAAACCCCTCTTCAGGAACTTTATCAAAAACGTTTACATAAGGCGTGATATCCCAGTCTTTCTGTTTGAGCGAATCTTCCAGAGCGGGCATCATTTTCTTATTAAGATACTCTCCCAGTTCCCCTCCCAACTTGTTGTGCTGAGTGAATAAATGGGTGAGGGTATATTGATAATCTGCACCGTTACTAACATGATTATCGATAAAAACGTCAGGTTTTACCTGATGGAAAATTTCATAGAAAGTCCTGGTATTTTTGGTATCTGCTTTAATAAAATCCCTGTTCAGGTCATAATTCCTCGCATTTCCTCTAAATCCATATTCCGCAGGACCATTTTGGTTTGTCCTCGTAGTGGAATTTCTGTTTAGTGCACCACCTATGTTATAAATAGGAATAGTGGCGATAATTGTATTTTCTGGTACATCAATAGAATCACCAGCCAAATCTCTAAAGAGCATCATCGTGGCATCAATACCGTCACTTTCTCCCGGGTGAATGCCGTTATTCAGCAAGATTATCGTATGCTCCTGCCTCAGTTTTTCCAGATCAAAATCTCCGGAAGGACTGAAAACCGCCAGATGCAGAGGTTTACCGCTATCTGTAGAACCAAATTCCGTAAAGCTTATAGTTGTGTAAGCTTTATCCAGTTGAGCGTAAAAATCAATAATTTCAGAATACGTTGCAGTCTCTTTACCTTCAGATTTTTCAAATCTTGTTTCAAAATCATAGTCTACCACCAGGCGATATTTGGATAAATCACAGGAAATAAAAAGGGGTAAAAAAAGTAAAGCTACTATTGCTTTTTTTTTCATTTGAGCGAATTTAAGAGAGTGACATTACACACAAAAAAGTTTCTTGTGATGTCTGCTTCAAAATTTTTAAAAGCTTCTTAATAATTGTTGGTAAACATAGTTAAAACTACCATAGCTTACAATATATGCAGAGGTGTATGCCGGATTTAACCCTTGTTAAAGGAAACCTAATCAGCTTCTAAAACTTTTCCCGGCACAAATTTCGGAGTATTTTTGAGAAAATTGCTTGAAAATGAAAAGAAAATCAAATTTATTAAGTGTACTTTTTGCTCTTGGAATGAGCATGACAACATTTGCACAGTTTAACGAAGTAAGTGAAGAAAAGAAGGACGAAATAGCGAACAGGCCGGCAAATGTGGTTCAAACAGCTGTAGGTTCTTTAGAGCTTCCTCCTCCCTATTCCTCTGAATCTGTCACTAATGAAAGTGAAGTTATTGGATGGTCCGGAAATAAGCCCAAAGCACCTGAGGGTTTTAAAGTGACTTTATATGCGGAAGATCTCCAGCATCCCCGCAGGAGTTATGTCGCACCAAATGAAGATGTCTTTGTGGTAGAATCTAATGACGCCAAAAAAAGTGCCAACCGTATTACCATGTTTAGAGACACAAATAAAGACGGAATGCCCGATGAGCGATATGTGTTTATGGAAGGACTTAATCAGCCTTATGGAATGCTGATTTTGGATGATTATTTCTACGTTGCAAATGTGGATGGTCTTAAAAGGTTTCCTTATAAAGAGGGACAAACTTCAATAGATGCAAGTGGGGAAACTGTTGTAGAGCTCCCTGCAGGAGGTTACAATCACCACTGGACAAGAAATATAATTACCAATAAGGAAGGTAGCAAAATTTATATATCTGTAGGTTCTTCCAGTAACGCAGGAGAACACGGGATGGAAAAGGAGGAACGTAGAGCTAACATTATTGAAATTAATCCTGATGGAACTGGTGAAAAAATTTATGGTGCAGGTCTAAGAAATCCTGTGGGAATGGATTGGAATCCTGTTACCGGGGAGTTATGGACATCTGTGAACGAGCGTGACAAAATTGGAAATAACCTGGTTCCAGATTATCTCACCAGTGTAAAAGAAGATGGCTGGTATGGCTGGCCTTTTTCATATTTTGGGGATATAAAAGACCCTCGATGGGCAGAAGATCCGCACCTGGAACTTGTTGAAAAAGCCATCGTGCCAGATGTTCCTTTGGGCGCCCACACATCTTCTCTGGGCCTTACATTTTATAAAGCAGATCAATTTCCTGATAAGTATAAAAACGGAGCTTTTGTAGGACAGCATGGATCGTGGAACAGGGCCGATCTCGCCGGATACAAAGTTTTATTCGTACCTTTCGAAAACGGGAAACCGCAAGAACCAGAAGATTTCCTTACCGGGTTTTTTGCAGACAAAGATTCAAGTAAAGTTTATGGTCGACCAGTAGGTGTCACCACTTTACCCGATGGTTCTTTGCTGGTAAATGACGATGATGGGAATGTAATCTGGAAAATTTCAGTCGAATAAAAAAAATTAAACTATTGGAAAGAAGAATATTAGCAGCTTTAATTTTTATCTGCTTCGGAAAAGTTTTTGGTCAGAACATAGAGGGTAGAATTATTAATTCGGAGAATTCTGAAGCAATTGTAGATGCGAGAATTAAAAATCTTACTTCGGATGCTGTAGTTTTTTCAGGTGAAAATGGAGAGTTTTCTCTGGAAGCTGAAGACCTTCCGATTAAACTGGAAATAACCTATTTAGGTTTTCAGAATAATTACAGAACCGTTACATCTTATAATGAAACGCTATTAATTACGCTGGATCCTGTTCGGGATAATCTTTCAGAAGTTGTTGTTAGAAGCACAATTATCCCTAATGAACTTCAGGAAGTGCCTGCTTCAGTAGGTTTACTCACAGAAAATGATCTCCGGCGTACAGATGCCACGGCATTAATGGATAATTTCAATTATGTGCCGGGGATGTACGTGAATCAGGGTGCGTTAAATACCAACAAGATCAATATTCGTGGTATTGGAGCGCGCTCTCAATACAGCACGAATCGAATTCAGGCATATTTTGATGGAATTCCAATGACTACCGCAGAAGGTGAACTCACGTTGGATGATATCGATCAGGAATCTCTGGAAAGGGTAGAAATTATCAAAGGACCTACTTCCAGTATTTATGGAGCTGGTCTGGGAGGTTCAATAAATCTGTACTCTGCTAATCCTGAAGCACAGGGAACCACCGGAAAGGTCAATTATCAACTTTCCAGCTTTAATACTTCTAAAAAAACAGTTCTGGCTTCACACAGTTCAGAAAATACAAGCTTTTTTGCCAATTATTCTCATTTAAAAAGCGATGGGTATCGTGAAAATGGGGAATATGACCGTAAATCTGCTCTTGTAAATGCGAAGCTCTTAACTTCTGAAAATAACAGCCTCTCATTTTTGGCAAATTTCACCCAATTAAAAGCTTTTATTCCAAGTTCTTTAAATGAAGAGGATTTTATTAATGATCCTGAAACAGCGGCATATACCTGGGGTGCTTCAGAAGGATACGAATCTTATGACCGCGGACTTTTAGGCTTGGCTTATACGCATCAGTTTTCTGAAAACTTTGATAATACGACAAGTATTTATATGAACTTCAGAAATGGTTATGAGCCAAGGCCATTTGATATTTTAAAAGAGGAACGACTTTCAGCCGGGGCACGTACAAAATTTAATCTGAACACTAATATTGGTGATCTGGCTTCTCAGCTTAGCTTTGGTGCAGAATATTACAATGAATGGTACGAGATTGGCACTTTCGAAAATCTTTTCGAAGATTTTACAGATCAGGGAAGCGTTAGGGGAGCACGGTTAAGTAACAATGAGCAGGTAAGAAACTACGCTAATTTTTTTGGACAGATAAGCCTGGAAATAACCGAAAACTGGAATGCCGAAGCAGGTTTTAATATTAATACTACAGGGTATACCTTAACCGATTTATATGCTGAAGATGAGGTTGATCAAACCGGGGATTACCGTTTTAATACTATTTTTTCTCCACGTATAGGAACAACTTATGAAGTTGCACCTGGAAAAAATATTTATGCGTCAATAAGCCACGGATTTTCTACTCCCACTGTAGCAGAAACCCTGACTCCTGAAGGGCAAATTAATACAGACCTGGAGCCCGAAACCGGAATAAATTACGAAATCGGGTTTAAAGGAAACTGGTTAAACAATAGGTTATACACAGAAGTTGCACTGTATTCCATCCAGATAGAGAATCTGCTTGTTGCGCAGCGTATTGGTCAGGATCAATATGTAGGTGTAAATGCCGGAAAAACCGATCATAACGGAATTGAATTTTTAGCACAATACAATTTTGACTTTGGAGCAGGAATAACCGGAAAACCTTATGTTAATGCAGCTTTTAACTTTTTTGAATTCGATGAATTTATAAATGAGGATGTGGATAATGCAGGAAATGAGCTGCCGGGAGTTCCAAAATCTACAGTCAATTTAGGTTTGGATCTTTCTACAGCCTGGGGCCTCACGTTTTACAGTAACTACAGAGCGGTGGGAGAAATTCCGCTGAATGACAGTAATTCAGAATATACAGATAGCTATGAGCTGGTAAATTTAAAGGCAGTCTATAGTTTAAATGTTTCAGATTATTTTGAAATTAATTTTAACGCCGGCATCAATAATGTTTTAGATGAACATTACGCAGCGAGCGTGGTTACCAATGCTGTAGGCTTTGGAGGTGCCGCTCCAAGATATTATTACCCAGGTAATCCAAGAAACTATTTTGGAGGAGTAGGAGTGAGGTATAATTTTTAATCAATAACGGGATAGTATTTCGATAATTGCCAGTTTTGATATTAGCCCTCACAGATTTTAAAAACCTGTGAGGGCTAAAAAACAGTAGATCGATAATGGACATTTTTAGGTATTGGCTTCAATGCTTTGGAAAACGTAACTGATGGAATTAAGGAGAATATTTAATTCTACTCATTCACTTTTTCCTTACCACATCCGGAACCATAAAACTGTAGTCCCCACCGTGCCTGATGATATCCCTTACTACAGTAGAAGAGATATGGCTTTTGCCCGGAGAGTTCACCAGGAAAATGGTATCTATTCCGGCCATTTGAAAATTAGTCTGACCAATGGTTTTTTCAAATTCTAAATCCTTAGAATTTCTTAATCCCCGAAGGATAAAAGCGGCCTCCTTTTTTTTGCAAAAATCGACAGTCAGTCCACTGTAAGTGGTGACCTTTATTTTAGTTTCTTCTTTAAATGCTTCTTTTAAAAAAGAAAGTCTTTCCTCGAGGGAGAACATGTACTTCTTTTCAGAATTGGTACCAATTGCCAGTATAATTTCATCAAAGAGGGGCAATGCGCGCTCAATGATATCTATGTGTCCTAAAGTAAGCGGATCAAAAGATCCCGGAAAAACTGCTTTTCTCATAAGCTTAAAGGTAAAAATTTCTGTTGAAAAAAAGTTATTCTTCCAAAGCGGCTTCAATAGCACTTCCGTAGAGATCTTGCAGGCTAATTCCTGCTTTTGCTGCCTGCTGTGGTAAAATACTAGCTTTACTAAGCCCAGGCGTTGTGTTCATCTCAATAAAATGTGGCTCGCCATCATGAAAAATAAATTCTGATCTGGTAAGACCTTTCATCTTTAGCTTTTTATATATAAGAATAGAAATATCCTGCACCTTCTTAGTTTGCTCTTCAGAAATTCTTGCGGGAGTGATTTCCTGTGATTTTCCGAGGTATTTAGCCTCGTAATCAAAAAACTCGTTCTCTGAAATTATTTCCGTTACCGGCAGGGCAATAACTTCTCCTTTATATGTGACCACGCCTACAGAAACTTCGGTTCCATCCAGAAAAGATTCAATAATTGCTTCATCATCCTCTTTAAAAGCTGTTTTTGCAGCCGGAATAAGCTCCTCTTTCGTTTTTACTTTGGTGATCCCGAAGCTGCTTCCGGCACGATTCGCTTTTACGAAGCACGGTAGGCCTACTTTTTCAACAATTTCGCCAGGATTGAGATTATCCTCCTTGTTCAGAAAGAAATTAGTCGCAGATTTAATTCCGTAGGGCTTTAAAACACTAATTAAATCCCGTTTATTAAAAGTAAGAGCGGCCTGATAATAACCACAGGAAGTTTGCGGAATCCCAAGAAGTTCAAGGTATGCCTGTAAAAGTCCATTTTCACCGGGGGTTCCATGAATCGTATTGAAAACGCAGTCAAAAGAAATTGTTTTATCCTGAATTCTTACGGTAAAGTTACTTTTATTAATAGGATAAGGTGTGTCATCATCTGCCACCATAAACCATTCACCTTTTAAGATATGAACACGGTAAGGTTCATATAATTCGCGGCTAAGATGTTGATATACCATGTTTCCACTGTTGATGGAAATGCGATATTCACTGGAATAGCCACCCATGGCGATGGCAATTTTTTTCTTCATGTTCAATATGTAGAGATTAAAATCGTTATCAAAAATATCACTAATAACGGGTGCATCCAAAACCGCAGGGTTTTATATCTTTGTTTTTTAAACCAATCTATGGGAATAATACGATTTATCTTCAGCAAAACTTTTTTGATACAATTAGTTTTGGCCGCAATAGCCATTGTGGTTATTGTTTTTCTGGCACTTCAGTGGTTGGAATATTCTACTAACCAGGATCAACGTATAAAAGTACCTGACCTGGCGCGAATGTCTTTAGATAATGTAGATGACAAACTTAATGAACTGGATCTTCGGTTTGAAATTTTGGATTCTGCCAATTTTAATCCAGACTTTCCCCGCTATTCAGTAATAGAACAGGTGCCGGAGCCCGGGAAATTTGTGAAAGAAGACCGGAAAATTTATTTAACGCTGAATCCTTCAGGATATCGAAAAGTAACTATTCCGAATGATTTAATCAGGAAAACAAGAAGACAGGTAGAGCCAACATTGCGCTCATTAGGATTTGAAATTGGTGAAGTTACCTATAAACCAGATATTGCTGAAGATGCAGTGCTGGAAATGCGTCATAGGGGAGAGCTGGTAGAGCCGGGAGATGAGCTTATGAAAACGTCAGTTATCGACCTTGTATTGGGTGATGGTTCTGGCAGGTACAGGCAGGAAGGCGAAGAAGAGGAAGAAAGCGAGACGGGTGTAGAAGAAGAAATTGAATTTTAATGAAAGAAGAAGAAGGTCACGATATTGAAGAGCAGGATGATGAGCTTTATGAGCATCATAAATTTGTAGCCGAAAAGGGACAAAATCCGTTGCGGGTGGACAAATATTTGATGAATTATATCGAAAAAGCTACCCGTAACAAGATTCAAAAGGCAGCAAAGACGGGGAATATCTACGTAAATGAAGTTGCTGTAAAATCAAATTATAAAGTAAAGGCTGGAGATGTAGTTCAGGTGATGTTTGAACATCCACCATATGAGTTTTTACTAACTCCGGAAAATATTCCGCTGGATGTTGTTTATGAAGACGATACGCTGCTGGTTGTAAACAAACCGGCGGGTATGGTGGTGCATCCCGGGCACGGAAACTACAGCGGGACCCTAATTAATGCCCTGGTATATCATTTCGAAAATTTGCCCAATAACAGCAGTGACCGTCCCGGTTTGGTACATAGAATAGATAAGGATACCAGCGGACTTTTAGTCGTAGCTAAGACAGAGCAGGCAATGACGCACTTATCCAAGCAATTTTTTAATAAAAGCAGCGAGCGCGAGTATGTTGCGATTGTTTGGGGAAATGTAGAAGAAGACGAAGGTACTGTAGAAGGAAACATTGGAAGACACCCAAAAAACCGACTTCAGAATACGGTATATGAAGGTGAGGATGCAGAGAAAGGAAAGCCGGCCGTTACTCACTACAAAGTGCTGGAGCGTTATGGTTATGTGACGCTTATTTCCTGTAAGCTGGAAACAGGCAGAACACATCAGATTCGGGTGCATATGAAGCACATTGGCCATACCCTTTTTAATGATGAAAGATACGGTGGAGACAAAGTTTTAAAGGGAACGACATTTACAAAATACAAACAATTTGTAGAGAACTGTTTCAAGGTATTGCCGAGACAGGCTTTACATGCCAAAACCCTTGGCTTTGTTCATCCGGAAACTAAAAAGTGGATGAGCTTTAATAACGGGATTCCGCAGGATATGCAGGATTGCATCGCAAAGTGGGAGAGCTACGCAAAGAATCAGAAGGAAATTCTGGATTAGGATCTAAAACTCTGCCTTTTAATTATTTATCTTTAGTTGCAGATTGCAGTACCATGGAAAATATTTTATTGAAAATTAAAAGCAAAGAGGCTTATGATCATCTACTAAGCCTGCTTAAGAAAATTGATCAAAATGAAATTGAAATAATTTCAGACAATGTTTTTGAGCAGCAGAAAGCAGAGTTGCATCAGGAATTGGAAGCTGTTGAAAATGGAACTTCAACACTATCTGGTTTAGACGAAGTAGATATTGAACTGGATAGGATTATTTCTCGATATGAAGATAAAACTATCAGGTAAATTTAGGTTTAACCTTGAAAAGCAGATACGGTACATTGCAAAAGATAAACCTTTAGCCGCCCGGAAGTTTAAAAATGACCTTTTTTTAGAAATAAGAAAAATTTCTTCTAATCCCTATTCTTTCAGAAAGTCTATTTATTTTGATAACGAGGAAGTTCGTGATCTGACTTTTAAAGGCTATTGTATTACTTTTAGAATAAATAGTGCGTTGCAATTGATTGAAGTCTTCGGTTTCACGAAGTATACTTTGTTTAAATGAAATAAACCTTCTCTATTATTCAATAAAGAAGTAATAGAACATGCTTTTTCGTTTTATCTCATTCGGCTTATCTTTGGATAAAATCTTCAGAATATGAAAATTGTAATTTCCCCGGCAAAAAGCCTGGATTATGATTCAAAATTACCAACTACACGCGGCACGCAGCCGCAATTCCTGGAAAACTCTGCCAAATTAAATCGTAAGCTTTCGAGAATGACAAAAGCTGAGATTTCAGATTTAATGAGAATTAGTGATAAACTGGCTGATCTAAATTATACCCGCTATCAGGAATTTGAAGAAGATCACAATAAGAAAAATGCCCGTCCGGCAATGTATGCCTTTGCTGGAGATGTTTACACCGGACTCGATGCATATACAATTCCGACAGAGAAAATCGACCGGCTGCAGGATACCCTAAGGATTTTATCGGGAATGTACGGAATTCTAAGACCACTCGACCTTATGCAACCATACAGGTTAGAGATGGGTACTTCTATCGGTATTGAAAGAAAAAAGAACTTATACGAAGTCTGGCAGGAGAAAGTAACTAAGGCGCTTAATGTGGATTTAGAAGATGATGAAATATTTCTGAATCTTGCCAGTAATGAATACTTTAAGGCTGTTGATACTAAAGCTTTAAAAGTTCCGGTTATTTCTCCGGTTTTTAAAGATTTCAAAAACGGAAAGCTTAAAATCATTAGTTTCTACGCAAAAAAGGCCAGAGGTTCTATGGTGCGTTATATAATTGATAAAGACGCACAGTCTCTGGACGATATAAAAGGTTACGATTATGACAATTATCGCTTTAGCGAAGAACATACTGAGAAAGAAAACGAGCCGGTCTTTATCCGGTAGACTATAAACAATTGTAGATTCTTGAAAAGATTGATATCGAACAGAAACAGGAAAAAAGACCGCTTCGCTGCAAGAACAAAGATTCTTTTGAACGATTAAGTCGATAATTGCCATTTTGAGCCTACCACCTTTTCTTAACATCAGACAACAAAAGCAGAAACAAGAAAAAATACTGTTGCGCTGCAAGAGCAAAAATTCTAAAAATAATTTATTAGTCGATAATTGTCTTTTTAGTGCCGGCATCTTATTAATAAACAATAAACAATAAACAATAAACAATAAAGAAAAGACATTTTCCACCACACGCATCCATATCGCCCTTTCATTCCTGAAAATGCCACGAAGTTGATCGTTGGGACATTGCCACCACCGCGATTTACTAAACGGCAATTAAAGGAAGGTGACGTAGATTTTTGCTACGGAAGTCGGGACGGACTGCTTTGGCGGGTGCTGGATAAAATCTTTGACATTGGCCTTCGTTTTGAAACTACTGAAGAAGCTGTGGAGCATCGGAAGCAATGGTTAAAAAGCCGCGGTATTGGGATTTGTGATATGGTGGAAAGCAGCCGGAGGGAAAAAATTGATGCTTCAGATCTTGGAATGGAACAGATAGAGCTCAGGAATATGATCCAGATTCTTGGGGATCATCCAAAAATTGATACGCTGTTGTTTACCGGCGGAAACAGCAAAAACGGACCGGAATATTTTTTCCGCAGGCATTTAAGAGAAATAGGAAGCGACATACGGCTGAAAGTAATTTCCAATGATGTTCCTAAAATTCATCAGTTTGTGCTTGACGGCAGGCTGATCAAAACAGTTTCTTTAACCGCACCTTCTGGATCTGCCAATCGAGCAATTGGTAGTATGGAATTATATAAACATCTAAAAAAGAAAAACCCTGAATTCAATACAATTGATTTCAGGGTTCTCCAATACAAGGAGCATTTCTAAAACTACTGCTCCAAATTCTTCTTTTGTGTGTCGGCCATGGTGGTTGGTTTTACCTTAAACTTTTTACGTTTAGGTCTTAACTTTCCATGTGTACCGATAGCAATTTTTCCGCGTTTGGTCTTTTTATCACCTCTACCCATTACTTCTTATTTTGCTGGTCTTTGATGGTTTTGTCATCAATATCAAAGTCATTGGTTTCGGTATCGCGGTTTCCAATTTCACCACTTAGAGGATCATTATCGCTCCGTCTCTGTTCTTTCCTCTTATTTCTACTTTCATCTATACGTCCCATAATTTTCCTTTTTATAATTCTTAATTAAGATACGTAAAGACTGACTAAAACTGTATTAAAACCATGTTAGACTTTGGTTAAAGCTTAGCGAATACTTTTAACAAATTCCGCAGTTTTTCCAATCCCGTGCTGGTTGAGATGCTTTATAAAAGCGCTGCCAATAATTGCTCCTTTCGCATAATGTGTGGCCTGCTCAAAAGTTTCATGATCTCCAATTCCGAAGCCTACAATCTGCGGATTCTTAAGATTCATACTATCAATTCTCTTAAAATAATCTTTAGTTTCCTCGCTAAATCCTTTGGTAGAACCCGTAACACTCGCTGTACTCACCATATATATGAAGCCGTCGGAAACAGAATCTATAAACCTGATCCTTTCCTCGGAAGTCTGCGGAGTGATAAGAAAAATATTCTGAAGTCCGTGAGCTTCAAATATTGCTCTATACTCTTCATTATAAACATCTACCGGAAGATCGGGGATAATCAGTCCGTCGATACCTGATTCTTCACATTTTTGACAGAATCTTTCCACGCCAAACTGAAGTATGGGATTAAAATATCCCATGATAATCAGCGGAATTTCAACAGAATTTCTGATTTCTTCTAATTGCTGAAAAAGTCGGTTAGTAGTCATTCCAGCTTTTAGAGCTTTGGTAGAACTTTCCTGAATTGTTGGGCCATCGGCTAAAGGGTCGCTAAAAGGAAGTCCGATTTCTATAAAGTCGATTCCGCTTTTTTCTAAATCCTGAATAATTTGTACCGTGTCCTCAGGTTCAGGATAGCCGGCGGTAAAATATATGGAAAGCAGTTTTTTGTCTTCCTGCAGTTTTTGAGTAATTCTATTCATAATAATGGTTGGCCAGACCCGCTGGTTTTTAAAACCTGTGAGGTCAAATGTTATAAATTAAAATATTCGATATAAGTATTAAGATCTTTATCACCGCGTCCCGAAAGGTTTACCACTACAATGTCGTCCTTTTTAAACTTCCGGTCTTCAAAAATTGCGAGCGCATGGGAGGTTTCGATAGCAGGAATAATTCCTTCGAGTTTGGCAAGATGTAAACCGGCTTTCATGGCATCCTCATCGGTAACCGAAATAAATTCCCCGCGGCCACTTCTGAATAAATTTGCGTGCATAGGTCCCACTCCCGGATAATCCAGCCCGGCAGAAATTGAATACGGTTCTGTAATCTGTCCATCTTCAGTTTGCATCAGCAAAGTTTTACTTCCGTGGATGATTCCTTCTTTTCCCAGTGCTGAGGTCGCGGCACTTTCACCACTCTGGATTCCTTTTCCGGCAGCTTCAACAGCGATAATGCCAACTTCAGGATTATCAATATAATGAAAATAAGCCCCGGCAGCATTACTTCCACCACCAACACAAGCCACGACATAATCGGGATTTTCGCGGCCTTCTTTCTCTTTGAGCTGAATTTTTATTTCTTCAGAAATAACTGCCTGAAACCTCGCGACCATATCTGGATAAGGATGCGGTCCAACAACAGATCCTATTATGTAATGAGTATCAACCGGATTGTTGATCCAATCCCTAATCGCTTCATTAGTGGCGTCCTTAAGGGTGCGGCTTCCTGATTTTGCAGGAACTACTTTCGCACCCAGCATCTTCATACGGGCAACATTGGGAGCCTGTCGCTCAATGTCTATTTCTCCCATATAAACAATACATTCAATTCCCATTAAAGCGCAAACGGTAGCCGTTGCAACTCCATGCTGGCCGGCGCCGGTTTCTGCAATTATCCTGTTTTTGCCAAGGCGTTTTGCCATAAGAATCTGGCCCACAGTATTATTTACTTTATGAGCTCCGGTATGACAAAGATCTTCCCTTTTCAGGTAAATTTTCGCATTGTATTTTTTGCTGAAACGTTCCGCATAGTAGAGTGGAGTAGGGCGCCCCACATAATCCCGGAGTAGATCCTTAAATTCTTTCTGAAAGGATTCCTCTTTCATAATGTCAAGATACTGCGAGCGCAGTTCTTCAACGTTTGGATAAAGCATTTCCGGAATAAAAGCGCCTCCAAATTCGCCGTAATATCCTTTTTCGTTTGCCTGGTAAGTCATTTTATTTTCTATTTCTCCTGCAAAGTCTAAAAGACTTTTTGGGTTATATTTTGTTATTTAATCGAGAAGCGATCTTTAAAAAGTTGCATTTTTTCGACATTTTTTAGTCCCGGTTCATCTTCAAACCTGCTGTTTACATCAACTGCATAAAGCAGATTTTCCTTTCCATTTTTCTGAAACCACGTCATCAGCTCGTTAATCTCTTCTATTTCTTCAAGGCCAATTCCGCCGCTAAGGAAGAATGGAGTAGAGGAGGGGTAATTTTTAAGAACTTCCCAATCAAAGGTTACCCCATTTCCGCCTTTATTTTTTCCTTTGGTATCGAAAAGGAAGAAATTCACAACCTCTTCATATTCCTTTAATTTGCTGAAGTCAAATTCTTCTTTTACTGAAAAGACCTTGATTATTTCAACATTATCGTCTTTTAGGTTGTCCCGAAGTTTCCTGCAAAATTCCGCGGTTTCCTGCCCGTGAAGCTGAATGGCTTTTAATTTATACTCCTGTACTTTCTTCAGAATAAAATCCAGCGCTGCATCTACAAAAACGCCAGTTTTCTTAATTGTTGAAGAAATTTCCGGCACTTCTGAAGCGACAAATCGGGGTGACTTTTCATAAAATATAAGTCCCATATAATCCGGCTGAAGCATCGCAATTTCCCGAACGTTTTCCGGTTGCTTCATTCCACATATTTTAAGCCTGATATTTGCCAATTTTTGAGGTTCGCTTTTCAGATATTACTTGGTCAGATCTTTTATAAATTCTGTTGCACTTTTTCCGGGATTATCGGTTTTCATAAAGTTTTCACCGATTAAAAAGCCCTGGTAGCCATAATTCTTCAAATCTTTAATAGCTTCTACAGAACTTATTCCGCTTTCAGAAACTTTAACGAAATCCTCAGGAATTTTTTCTGAAAGCTCTTTACTTATGTCGGTACTTACTTCAAAAGTCTTTAAATTTCTATTATTTACTCCCAGCATATCTATACTTGGCATAATAGATTTCTGAAGTTCTTCTTCATTGTGAACTTCGAGTAGGACATCCAGCTTTAAATTCTTTGCAAACTCCGATAATTGCTTTATTTGAGCCTTCTCCAAAACGGCAGCAATTAGTAGAATCACATCGGCACCATAAGCTTTTGCTTCCAGTAACTGATATTCATCAATAATGAATTCTTTTCTCAGAATTGGCATTTTGACACTTGCTCTTGCAAAAAGCAAATCTTCCAGCGAGCCACCAAAGTATTTTCCATCGGTAAGAACAGACATTCCTGAAACTCCGGCATTCTCATATCCCGTAGCTACATCCTGAACGTTCAAATCCTGATTTATAACAGATTTTGAAGGAGATCTTCGCTTGTGTTCTGCAATAATTCCGCTTTTACTCGTTCGCAACGCTTCGGCGAGAGAGATTGTTTCCCGCTCAAAAAGCGCAGTGTTCTCTAACTGTGAAACAGGTACTATAGTTTTCTTTAATGCAACTTCTTTGCGTTTGTCGCCTATTATTTTATCTAAAATATTCATTTTTTATATGCTGTTAATTCCAGGTCGTGCCTCTAAAGTGACAATTATCGACTTATTTCCTGTAACTTCTTTAAAGCCTGGAGTCCGTATCCGGAATTCAGGGATTCTTTAGCTTTTGCAAATCCTTCCTGTGGTGAAACGTTTTGGGTAGTTGCAATGGCCATTCCCGCGTTTGCACAAACCACGTTGCTTTGAGCCTCGGTTCCTTTTCCCTTCAGGATATCCATAAAAATTTCTGCAGAACTTTCAACGGAACCTCCGCCGGCAATTTCTGATGGATCTAAAGTCGGAATACCAAAATCTTCAGGTCCCACCATAGCTTCAGAATGATTGGAGATAATTTTTGTTTTTCCAGTAAGCGAAATTTCGTCGTAACCATCAAGAGCATGCAGAATAGTAAAATTTTTATCAGTGTTTTGATAAAGATATCCATACATTCTTGCCAGTTCCAGGTCAAAAACGCCCACAAGCTGATTCTGTGGAAAAGCAGGATTTACCATTGGTCCCAGCATGTTGAAGAAGGTTTTTACCGCCAAAGATTTTCTGATTGGAGCTACGTTTTTCATCGCAGGATGAAAAAGGGGAGCATGTAAAATACATATTCCGGCTTTATCTATACACCGCTCGAGAAAGTCAGGATCATTACTGAATTTTATTCCCAGGTGCTCCATCACGTTGGAACTTCCGCTTACTGAGGACACCCCGTAATTTCCATGTTTGGCTACGTTCACGCCTGCTCCTGCCGTAACAAAAGATGCCGTTGTGGAAATATTAAAAGTGTTTTTCCCGTCTCCACCGGTTCCACAAAGATCTACAGGATTGTAGTCGTTTAAATCTATAGCAATGCAAAGTTCCAGTAGCGCATCACGGAAACCTTCCAATTCCTCTATCGTGATGCTCCGCATCATATAAACAGTGAGAAAAGCCGCGATCTGATTGCTGTTATATTCCCCATCTGAAATGTTGAAAATAACATGCTTCGCCTCTTCCTTGGAAATCGTTTCGTGGTTGATAAGTCTATTGAGTAGTTCTTTCATAATTCTCCTCTGTCTCCCAAAAATGAGAAAAATGTCGAGGCAATTTTAAGGTTAAACTTATGCATTTGTGTCTGCTACTTTCTTCCCTTTGGTAAGGTTGAAGGAGGGACTTTCTACCCAGTTTTTAATAATTCTTTTCCCTTCAGGAGTCAGGACAGATTCCGGATGAAACTGAACTCCTCTAATATCAAATTCTCTGTGGCGAAGGGACATGATCTGTCCGTTTTCGTCGTAAGAAGTTGCTTCAAGAACATCGGGTAATTCTTTTAGTACTACCCAAGAGTGATAGCGTCCCACCATAAACCCATCGGGCAAGTCTTTAAATAAAGGTTCATCTTTTACACAAAGGTTGATATTAGTGGCAACTCCGTGGTAAACCGAATCCAGATTTCCCAATTTTCCACCGAATACTTCGCCTATTGCCTGTTGGCCGAGACAAACGCCGAAAATACTTTTGGTAGCTCCGTACTTTTCGATAATTGGCTTTAGAAGGCCTGCTTCTGAAGGAATTCCGGGGCCGGGTGAGAGCAGGATTTTGTCAAACTCTTCCACGTCTTCCAGTTCTAATTGATCGTTTCTTCTTACAGTTACTTCACAATCCAGATCTTCTAAATAATGAACTAAATTGAAAACGAAAGAATCGTAATTGTCTATGACTAATATCTTTTTCATTCTTTTGATGCTTTTGCGTTAGGGATTGAGGCTTTGTGAAGCTCTTTTTAAAGTTTTTCCTTTAAAAAAGCGACTGCCGAAAGCCCGACCCGCAGGGTAACGCCTAAATTAAATATCTTCTGCAATTTCCAATGCTTTGGTTAATGCTCCTAATTTATTATAAACTTCCTGTAATTCGTTCTCTTCTACAGACTCTGAAACCACCCCGGCTCCTGCCTGGTAATGTAACTGATGATTTTTGCTCACAAAGGAGCGAATGATAATGGCGTGGTTAAAATTGCCGTCGAAATCCATAAATCCAATTGCGCCGCCATAGGCATCACGATTTACATTTTCGTACTTCTCGATAAGCTTCATCGCGCTGTGTTTGGGAGCGCCACTAAGGGTGCCGGCGGGAAAAGTATCTGCCACAACCTGCATTGTTGGGGTGTTTTTATGTTTGGTACCAGTGACTTTGCTCACCAGGTGGATGACGTGAGAAAAAAACTGAATTTGGCGATAATTTTCCACCTTAACATTGCTACCATGCCTACTAAGATCATTCCTTGCAAGGTCCACGAGCATCACATGCTCTGCATTTTCTTTTTCGTCTGCAGCAAGTTTTTTGGCGAGTTCGGCGTCCTGTTCATCATTTCCGGTGCGTTTAAATGTTCCGGCAATCGGGTGAATTTCTGCCTGGCCATCTTTTACCACAAGCTGCGCTTCGGGAGAACTTCCGAAGATTTTAAAATCACCATAATCAAAATAAAACAAATATGGAGAAGGATTCACACTGCGCAGTGCTCTGTAAACATTGAACTCGTCTCCCTTAAAAGCTTGGGAAAAGCGGCGGGAAAGCACAATCTGAAAAACATCTCCACGATAACAGTGCTTTTTGCCCAACTTCACATTTTCTATAAACTCTTCGTCGGTTAAATTAGAGACAGGCTCCTGCTGACGCGTAAAATTATAGGTAGCAAAATTACGAACTTTAATAAGCTGCTTTATTTCTTCAATTTTACTTTCCGTATTATAGGTATGGTCAAAAATATAAGCTTCGTTATTGAAGTGGTTAATGGCAATTATATTCTGGTACACGGCATAATACATATCCGGCAATCCAAGATCTCCTTTCTTTTTAGTGATTTCCAGGTCTTCAAAATATCTTACTCCGTCATAGGCGATGTAACCAAAAAGTCCATTATTAATAAATTTAAATCCTGAATTTTCAGCTTTAAACTGCTGCGAAAACTGCTGAATTTTTTGCGGGACATTTATGTCCTGATCGATATTTGTCGTTTTTTGGGTGCCATCTGGAAAACTTTCAAAAATTTTCTCATTTTGAATCTTAATAGAAGCTATTGGATTACAGCAGATATACGAAAAGCTGTTGTCGCTGGCATGGTAATCGCTACTTTCCAGGAGCAGGCTGTTTGGATATTTATCCCGCACCTTTAAATATACACTCACAGGTGTGATTGTATCGGCAAGTAGTTTTGTATGGGTCGTAGTTAGCTGGTACATCTATAAATATTTACATTTCCGGAAATCCGGTAAATTTTATCTTAGTTATTTTTTTCCTGCACTAAATCAAAAATTAATATTGACAAAGGAAGAAAAGAAACAAAAAAGGCTTGTCGTGAGACAAGCCTTTTGTATATGTTTTATACTATAGCAATGTTACTTCACGACGTTTGACGTAAGTTGCTCCACCACCAAGTATGTACTGTAAAAGTTTTCATTGCCTCAAATATAGAGATGAAATTTTAATTGACAAAGATTTTTCTCTTTTTACTTTTTCAGAAAAAAGAAACCGCGCAATTTGGGTTTGCGCGGTTAAAAGATATTCTATTATTAGAACTTAAGGTTCACATCCAATTCAAAATTGTCGTGGATAGTGTTATCTCCTAGATTGGAAAAGAAACTTCCCGAGCCATAACGCACATTGAATTTGGATCTGTCAATAACGACTTTTGCTGATGCTGAATCTCCAGATATGTTTTGATCAAATGTTACCGGATTGGTCTTCTCCTTTATAGTCAGGTCCCCTAAAACTCCGTAGGTACCTTCTTCTTTTTTAACTACGTTTTTGATCACTAATTTTGCAGTAGGATAATTATCCACGGCAAAGAAATCTTCATTTTTAAGGTGGTCTTCAAGTTGTTGTTTGTTTTTACCAGAGAGGTCGGTGACTTTAATGGTAGGCATATCCATCAGGAATTCTCCTCCAACCGGCTCGTTATCTTCAAAATTAATATATCCTTCTTTCAAGTTAATAGTACCTGAATGTGACCCAGCTAATTTTTTTCCTTTCCAGTTAATATTACTTTGTTCTACGTTTACTTCTTTTTTCATAGTTTGTTTATAATGATTAATATGAATTAATTCGAAATATTTTTTCCTAACTCTTTTTCAGATTAATTTTTTAAATCAGTTCGAATAGTTGATCCTTACTTTTCCTGACTTTCCTGGCATCCTGAGCTGGATCTTCTTCGCTACGGTAACCTAAAGTCGCTATAACTGCAGTGGTCAATCCTTTTTCCTGAAGCCCGAGAATTTCATCAAATTTAGCAGCATCAAATCCTTCCATAGGACAGGTGTCAATTCGGAAACTGGCTGCTGCTGAAAGGAGGTTGCCCATAGCGAGATAAGCCTGCTTTTGAGCCCATACGTGTTGATCTTCAGACGGAAGCGTGACAATACTATTTATAAGTTTATCTCTTAAGCCAGTGAGTTTATCTACAGCAATGTCCCGTAATGTACTGATATTTTCGATATAGGAATCCACATAATCCTCGTCTATAGTACGATAATTGGCAAAAACAACCAGATGTGAGGAATTGGTGATTTGAGGTTGCCCCCAGGCTGCCGGCTTCAGTTTTTCTTTTATTTCCTGATCTTCAATTATTAATATTTTATAAGGTTGCATCCCGTAGGAAGAAGCTGAAAGCTGAATGCTCTTAAGGATTTTATCCAGATCTGTGGAATTGATTTTCTTTTTACTGTCAAACTTTTTTGTGGCGTAGCGCCATTTTAAATCTTCTATGTAAGTACTCATAACTGTTGTATATACAATTGTAAAACTAAATTTTTTTATCTGATTTTCTCCAGAAGGATATTAAGTTGTTCTATATCCTCGAAACTTAAATTTTTTACAAATTTGTTCTCGACTTCTTCGACAATAGGATCTAACTCTTTTAATAATTCTAAGCCGTTTCCTGTAATCACTATTTCAACTTTTCTTCTATTTTCTTCACAAACACAGCGGTCAACCAGGTTCTTTTCGAGGAGCTTATCTACCAAACGTGTAGTGTTACTCATTTTATTTACCATTCTTTCCTGTATGGTATTCAGATTTGCGGGCTTTCCATTTTGTCCTCTTAAAATTCGTAATACGTTAAACTGTTGATTGGAGATTCCAAAAGGTTTTAAAGCATCAGCCATTAAGGTAATAGCCTTGGTGGTAGCCAACATCATATTTATTACCAGTTTTTTATTTTCCGGTAAAGGTTTATTAGTTTTTAAAATTTTTTCAGTATCCATTGTCTAAACAACATTTGTATGTACAAATATATGCTGAGTACTTGATATTAGCATCTAAAAAAAGGTTAAATTTTAAAGAAGTTTCTTAAGCCTAAAAATCGTCACCGAAACGTTCGGTATCTTTACAGCTTTTAGTATTTTTAAACCTGAAATTTTAAAGACATAGAAATAATGAAAGAGCTTTCACAGGAAGAATGGAGAGAACAATTACAAAAGGACAAAGATGCAGTTATTCTTGATGTAAGAACAGAGGAAGAAATAGAAGAGGGTTTTATTCCAGGCGCCAAGAAAATTGATATATATAAAGGACAGGGATTTATAGATGAAGTAGAAAAACTCGACAAATCTAAAAACTACTATATCTATTGCCGTTCCGGAAAGCGTAGTGCACAGGCATGTTCTATACTGGATCAGAAAAGTTTTCAAAACACATATAATCTGGAAGGTGGTTTTATGGAATGGGAAGGGGATGTTGAGGGAGATGCGTAAAGATGATAATTTCCCAAACCCACTATGAAAATCTCTTTTTCCTTTAATTTATTCCTTTTAGGGAGAGATTTTGACGGCAGATTAGAAAGTACGCATCAACATATACTATTGTTTTTCTTTTGTCGTTAAAAAGAAACTTAGACCGTCTATTATTTTGAATAATTGATATATTTACAGCCCAAGTCAGGATCTTATAAACCTATATTTATGAACAAGTTTTTTTTACCACTTCTCTTTTGTCTTTTCTTTTTTTCTTTTTCTCAGGCTCAGGAATTCAGCTTTGGAATTAAAGGAGGGCTTAACTATGCTATGGGTGGAGAAATACAGGGAAAGTCTTCTACTGTTAATGGAAACGCCGAGTATAGTACTGGCACTTTTACTCCTGATTCTAATATTGGTTTTCATGGCGGTGCTTTTATTGAAATGAGGTTTGGTAAATTTCTGGTTAGGCCCGAGGCTATTTATAGCTCAATAGAAACAGAATTCTCTCTTGTAAATAGTACGTCTATTTATTCGGTTGAGCAACTTACCATACCTTTATTAGTGGGATACAACATCTACGGACCTATAGATGTCTATGCAGGACCCGCATACAACAACATCATAGACGCTACCCTTGAAAAAACCAAAGATGCTATAGTAGTGCAAAATTCTCCTTTGGCCGCTCAGTTGGGTATAAAAGCGGGTATAGGACGTTTTGAACTTGATTTAAGGTACTCCCGAAGTCTTTCTTCGGCGGAGGCTCAACCAATTGATATTGATAATGATAATACGGTTACAAATGGTGTGAATCAAATGGATGGTGTAAATCTTGCAACTTTTGACGGTACATTACATCATGTGCTTTTAAGTCTTAGCTTCAAATTATTTGATAGTTCAGCCAGCCCCCGTAGAAGAAGTGGAGGCTGTTATTTTTAATTCTAGTTATTCCCTGAAGGTTCCCGTTTAATTTTTAAAATATTCTGGTAAGGTAAAGTATGTTGTCATCATTTATCTTATTAAACTATAGTGGAACAATATTTTATTCTATATATTAAGTCTTTATCATGTTCCTCATTATCTGAGTCAGTTTCTTCTCTAAAAATTTGAAAATATGAGGACATTAATCAGAACCTATGATCTTTAATGAACATAGGTATCATCTTCCTAACTCAATAACTCTCTTTTACTCCTACGCTTGTGCCTATAAATTAATATGGACATCCATAAATAAGATAGCAACCAGGAAAAATATCTTGAGAGAAGTTTCAATGTTTGTTGCATACCTTCACTTTTAAATTTGCACATAATTATTTATGGGCTACTATATGTTGTATGGTAAGTTCTAAAATTTCACTTAGATCAAATTCTTTCCTGTGCTTGATTTAAGATAAGGTGGATGTCATGATATAAGTAAGAAATATTTTAGATTTCCTATGGGGAATTACAAAATAAATCGATTTTCGGAAGATTTTCTACCTTAAAAGGGCCTCTGCCAAATTTAAAATTATCAAGAACAAATAAAGAAAAACGATTCTCTTTCTGTGTTGGGTTTGAAGGAATTTGCGTTTTTAAGAATAAATGTTAATTTTTTACAGGTAACTCATGGATAAAAAAGCACCTTTTGTCGAAGGGTATATTTACGGATGAAGTCTTAGAAGCAAAAATCCATCTGTAGAACGTAATCTTTCGGGTTTTAACATTTTGCTATTCTATTTTTATTAACAGTATAAGAGAGAATATAATTGAATTATCTATAATAAAAACCTTTATATATTAAATTTAATTCATACATTCTCCTCTTGATGTTGTTTTTATCCTGTTCTTAATTTTGGGTCTTATAAAATTTAACAGTGTTAAAATGCCTGCCTAAGGAAAAATTTCTAATCTTAGTAGGGAAGAAAATGCAAACATTTTAAACCCCAAAAATGGTTTTCTTTATTCCCTATTTTTAAGATAATCCCCACACAGCAATTTTATATGTAAGACCAAATTGGGACTTACAACGGCGAAGCCATAAAAATTTGTTAATTATGTTTTTTCTCTCATGGCGATTAAGTTATGGGCTTCTAATCTCAATATCGAAAACTGTTGCTCCTGTCAGTTAATAAATCTTGGTACTTGTAAACCTTTGACACCTGAAAAAATGTTATCCATTATTAAAATCTATTAGGTCAAATCTTAAAACATTATGAAAGAAGTTTCGCATGTAATTTTAACCGGAGGAATCGGGAGTAGATTGTGGCCTCTATCCCGCCAATCCAAGCCTAAACAATATCTTGAAATTTTTTCAGAGAAATCTTTATTTGAAATGGCGATCGAAAGAAATAGACTTTTTTCAAAACAATTAATTATAGTTGGAAATAGGAGTAATCAAGAGCTTTCAAAAAAAATACTAAGAAAATTAGATTTAAATAATTTTTTAAACATTGTTGAGTCGACTCCACGCAATACTGCACCGGCAATCGCTTTTGCTGCTCTTTCCGCAGATCCTGAGGACATCCTACTGGTAACCCCGGCAGATCATATTATAGAGGAAGGTGAAAACTATACTACAGCTGTTCAGAAAGCTATAGAGCTTGCTGAAAAAGACTTTTTAGTAACATTTGGAGTACAGCCGGCTGTCCCCGAAACAGGATATGGTTATATAGAATTTAATGATGATAAAGTACTTTCTTTTCGAGAAAAACCAGATAAGCAGAGTGCAGAATCCTTTCTAAAGGCAGGAAATTTTTTATGGAATAGTGGAATGTTTTGCTTTAAAGCTGGTGTTTACCTTAATGAACTACAAAAATTTGCTCCCGAAGTATATCACTTATCTTTCCAAGCCTGGCAGGCGGCCGAAGAAGGTTATCTTGATTTTGATGTTTCTAGAAATATTCCTTCGATAAGCGTTGATTACGCAGTAATGGAAAAAAGCGACAGGATAAAAGTAGTTCCTGCCAATTTTAAATGGAGCGATATGGGATCCTTTGAGGCCGTTTATGAATATTTTAAGTCTCAAGGATATACTACCGATTCGAATGCCAATATGCAGCTTGGAGAAATTAAACCGACTTTTTTTGTGGGATTAAATAACTGTATTCTAATTTCTACCAAAGATGCGAATTTAGTAGTATCAAAAGAAGCCTCTCAGGATGTAAAAATGATTTATTCTTATTTGGAGCAAAATTATCCAGAGTTAATATAATAAGGAAAAATGTTGAGATTTGAAAACTCTTATGTATTCTTCATTTAAAAAATAATAATATGAAAAGAATTTTAGTAACGGGAGGTGCCGGATTTATAGGTTCTCATCTTTGTAAGAGATTACTGGATGAAGGTAACGAAGTCATTTGTCTGGACAATTACTTTACCGGAAGTAAAGAAAATATAGTTCCTTTATTAGATAATCCCTATTTTGAAGCTATTCGACATGATGTGACTATTCCTTTTATGATTGAAGTAGACGAAATTTATAACTTAGCATGTCCGGCCTCCCCTGTACATTATCAGTATAATTCCATTAAAACTATAAAGACATCTGTAATGGGAGCAATAAATATGTTGGGTTTGGCGAAGAGAGTAAAGGCAAAAGTTTTGCAGGCTAGTACTAGTGAAGTTTACGGCGATCCTGAAGTTCATCCTCAGCCTGAAAGTTATTGGGGCAATGTAAATCCAATTGGTCCTCGTTCCTGTTATGACGAAGGGAAAAGATGTGCTGAGACCCTTTTTATGGATTATCACCATCAAAATAATGTTGATGTGAAGATTGTCCGCATTTTTAATACCTACGGCCCCAACATGAATCCTGACGATGGTCGTGTAGTGTCGAATTTTATTGTTCAGGCATTAAAAGGAGAAGACATTACAATATTTGGTGACGGCAAACAGACCAGATCTTTTCAATATGTAGATGACCTGGTTGAAGGTATGACAAGAATGATGGCTACTAAAAATTTCACTGGACCCGTAAACATTGGCAATCAAAATGAATTTACCATGTTGGAGTTAGCGGAAAATATATTGGAAATCACAGGATCATCTTCCTTATTAGTTTATAAAGATTTACCTCGTGACGATCCTAAACAGAGGCAACCCGATATTTCTTTAGCTAAAAAACACCTGAATAGTTGGGAGCCATCGATTGAATTAAGAGAGGGGTTACTCAAAACGGTTGAATACTTTGAAGCTTTGCTAAGGCAAAAAATTGCGGTGTAAAACTATTTTTTATAAAATATTATCTGGAAATAGATCATTA
The DNA here is from genome assembly GCF_031846645.1 of Autumnicola psychrophila. Lineage (NCBI taxonomy): Bacteria > Pseudomonadati > Bacteroidota > Flavobacteriia > Flavobacteriales > Flavobacteriaceae > Autumnicola > Autumnicola psychrophila. The sequence continues at coordinate 224,421 of NZ_JAVRHN010000004.1, read as the reverse complement.
ATAATATTATGAAAGTTTCAATTTTAACTGTTGTTTATAACAATGCAGACGTTATTTCGGGATGTATTGAATCAATATTGAACCAATCCTACTCCAATATTGAGTATATAGTTATTGACGGTGGATCAACAGATGGAACTCAACAAAAAATTGAACCTTATAGAAAGAAATTAGCGTATTATGTCTCTGAAAAAGATTCCGGTATATATAATGCTTTTAATAAGGGTATTCAGCAAGCAACTGGAGATATTATAGGTATTGTAAATTCTGATGATTTTTTGTTTGAGCAGGATACGGTAAAAAAATTGGTGAGAAACTTCCAAGAATTCGAAGCAGATCTCGTGTATGGCAAAGGGATGTACGTTAGCCAAAAGGATGTAACTCAAGTTAAAAGAATATATCCCTCTAATCCATTTAAGAAAAGTTATTTAATTTTCGGATGGATACCACTTCATCCAACAATTTATGTGCGCAGAGAAGTTTATGAGAAAAATGGTCTTTATGATCAAAATTATACTATTGCAAGTGATTATGATATTTCTCTTCGGTGGTTTAAAAATGATAATATTAAAAAGGTTTTTGTAGATGAGTGGATAGTAAAAATGCGACTTGGAGGTAAGAGTACTACAGCAAGTTTACAAAAGAAGAAGTCGACAGAGGATCTTGAAATTATAAAAAAACATAATTTATTGGGATACTTTACACTAGCTTTTAAAATTGGTAGAAAAATACCTCATTATTTAATTCCGCAATTTATAACTATTAGACCTGCTAGCAAAAAATAGAATTTAAAGGTTAAGACAGACGATAATTTTGATAATCTTTTTACCATTTGCGATTCAAAATTTATTGAAAAAATATTTCTTTATCGTGTTTTTCGGTAATTTTTAAATGGTAGGATTTATATGAAATTGTTTTTAACATCAGCATACCCATATAACGCAGAAACGAATTTTGCTGTTCAATGGCTAAAAGAATCTGCAAGACTCGACCCTTATAAGATCCATTCGCTATGTGATAATCCCAAAAGTGCAGACATTATCTTGTTTGTTGAGCATCACCCAGATAATGATCCTTATTTTTTTAAGGTCTTTAATTCACCACTATATAAAAAGTATAGAGAAAAATGTTTTCTATATCACGACAGGGACTGGGTTATACCTCTATTACGAGGGATTTTTCCCTCTATAGGAAGAAATCTTTTCGCGAGAAACAGGACTGCATCTGGACATTATATTGCCCGAATTTGTAGAAACGAAGCGATCCGATATGAGCCTGAAGAAATTCCGCATGAATATCTTTTCTCTTTTGTAGGATCTAGTGCTACGCACCACGTAAGAAAAGAAATTTTAAATATTGATCATATCAGTTGTTATCTGAAGGATACATCTGGAAAAAATTCATGGATGCTTAATCCTAAAGAAAAATTAATGTTTGAAAAGAGCTATGCGGACATTATGAAAAAAAGTCTTTTTATAATATGTCCTCGTGGTTTTGGGCCTTCCACATATAGATTGTTTGAAAGCATGGAGATGGGCAGAGCTCCAGTAATTATATCTGACGATTGGGTACCTATTGATGGACCTGCCTGGCAAGAGTTCTCAATACACTTGCCGGAAGAAAAGATAGATCAACTCCCGAAGATACTTGAAAAAAAGAAAGGAGAAGCACGAGAAATGGGCTGTAAAGCAAGGTTAGCTTGGGAAAATTGGTTTTCTAAAGAGGTGAGTTTCCATCGTTTTGCGGAGACTTTAAACAGGTTACAACAAAATGAAGTGAAAAGAATGAGCTTTAAAAATTGGATTATTTATTTGCAGTTTCTTCACCCTTTTCATTTCAGAAACTTGTTGAGATATCGGAAACAGGTTGACTTCACCAGAAAAAATTAGAAAAAATTTAGTCATACACATTTATGAAAATAGCTTTTATTACAGGTATAACAGGACAGGACGGAGCATATTTAAGCGAATTCCTCTTGAAGAAAGGATATATTGTCCATGGTCTTAAAAGAAGGGCTTCTCTCTTTAATACTGACAGGGTTGATCATTTATATCAGGATCCGCATGTAGAAGATAGAAATTTTGTCCTTCATTATGGGGATATGACCGATAGTACAAATCTCATCAGACTCATTCAAAAAATACAGCCCGATGAAATATACAATCTTGCCGCAATGAGTCATGTGCAGGTTTCTTTTGAAATACCAGAATATACGGGTAATGCTGATGGACTTGGCACGCTCCGGATTCTTGATGCTGTTCGATTATTGGGACTTGAAAAAAAAACAAAAGTTTACCAGGCATCAACTTCCGAACTATACGGACAAGTACAGGAAACACCTCAAACAGAAAGAACACCTTTTTACCCAAGGAGCCCTTATGCAGTAGCTAAAATGTATGCCTACTGGATTACTGTTAATTATAGAGAGGCGTATGGAATGTTCGCTTGTAATGGTATCTTATTTAATCATGAGTCTCCTATACGAGGAGAAACTTTCGTAACCCGGAAAATAACACGGGCCGCTGCCCGCATTGCTTTAGGGCTTCAGGATAAAATTTACCTTGGAAATCTGGACGCTCAACGTGATTGGGGACATGCCAAGGATTACGTACGAATGATGTGGATGATTCTTCAGGCAGATGAGCCTGAAGATTGGGTAATAGCTACGGGGAAAACTACTACTGTAAGAGATTTTGTAAAAATGGCCTTTAATGAGGTGGGAATAGATTTAGAATTTTTAGGAGAAGGTGTTAATGAAAGAGCAGTTGTAAAATCCTGCGCGAATCCCGAAATTAAGGTTAAAAAAGGGAAGGAAGTTTTGGCAGTAGATCCTAAATACTTTCGGCCTACTGAAGTGGAACTTTTAATAGGCGATGCCACCAAAGCTAATACGAAATTAGGTTGGATTCCAGAATATGATTTACAGGACCTGGTGAAGGAGATGATGGAAAGTGATCTTCAGCTTATGCAAAAAGATCAACATATACAGAAAGGGGGTTATAAGATCTTCAATTATTATGAATAGGTAAAAATCTTCTATCTAAGCTCTAGAAGTAAGAAATAAATGCAAAAAGAATCTAAAATTTTTATAGCTGGACATCAGGGTCTTGTAGGCAGCGCGATTAAACGGAATCTGGAGAAAAGGGGACACACCAATATTATTACACGCACTCGTGAGGAATTGGACTTAACGGAAGCAGATGCAGTGAATGCCTTTTTTTCCAATGAAAAACCCACATACGTTTTTTTGGCAGCGGCAAAAGTGGGAGGAATCGTGGCGAATAATAAATACAGAGCAGATTTTATTTACGAGAATCTAATGATTCAGAATCAGGTAATTCATCAAAGCTATATACACAATGTTAAAAAACTGTTGTTTTTAGGAAGTACCTGTATCTATCCAAAAGATTGTCCACAACCTATGATAGAGGAAAATTTATTAACCGGTCCTCTGGAATTTACCAATGAGCCCTATGCTATAGCTAAAATTGCAGGTTTGAAAATGTGTGAAAGTTATAATATTCAGTACGGCACCAATTTCATCTCTGTTATGCCTACAAATCTTTACGGACCTAACGATAACTTTAATCTTGAAACATCTCATGTCCTTCCGGCTCTGATTAGGAAAATACACCTTGGCAAAGCCTTACAAGAGGAGAATTGGGAGGTGATTAGAGAAGATCTTGATCAGCGTCCGTTGGAAACAATTTCAGGGCAGAGTACCCAGGAAGAGATTTATACAGTTTTGAGAAAATATGGAGTTTATAGAGAACCATCTGCGGGCTCTCAAAATGTGAGAGTAAAAATTTGGGGTACAGGAAATGCAATGCGAGAATTCCTTTGGAGTGAAGATATGGCAGAAGCCTGTGTTTTTATTATGAAAAATGTCAATTTTCAGGATGTCATTTCTATTGCTAGAAAAAGCGGTTCTTCCACTTTTGATGAACCACTTAGAAACACTCATTTAAATATAGGAACCGGTAAAGATATATCTATTAAAGAACTGGCCTATTTGGTAAAAAACACCTTAGCTGCTGAAATAGATCTTTTATTTGATGTCAAGAAGCCTGACGGTACAATGAAAAAGCTGACTGATCCAGCAAAACTTCATCAATTAGGATGGAAGCATAAAATTGAACTGGAAGAAGGAGTTAAGAAACTATACAAATGGTATTTGATGCCAGATGTCCTTTAAGAAATAGTGATTTACAATATTCTGTAAATCTGTAGTAATATTTTTAAAAATGCAAAAGTCAATATTCATTATTCCTTTGTCTATTTTTATTCATTTGGTAATAATAAATAGCTGTCTATATTTTTTCACACCGGAAATATATAAGGACTTTAGTAGTATTCTTTACTGTAATTTTTCCTGGTTATTGATCACTTACAGCCTCGATTTTTATCCTACGGGTAGAAAAGAGCGATTTATGACTAATTTCATGAAGATCCTGCAGTTGTACATAATATTTGGTCTTGCTTATTTTGCGTTATTTAGTTTTAAGGACTATCAGGTTTATTCGGATCCATATCGGGTGTACGTTTATTTGATCATTTGTTTGTTATTATTTCTATACAGGTGGTTGTTTTTCTGGATGAGAACCAGGTATAGGCTAGAGGGTGGGAATTTTGTAAATGTCGTAGTAATTGGTAGAGATAAGAATTTGAAGAAAATTAGAAAGGTTTTTGATGAACCCGATCTCGGTTACCGTTATATGGGATATTTTGATAACCAAGCTTCTAATAGTGAGACATACCTGGGTGCTATTCAAGATTCTTTCCAGTACGTAGTAGATAATCATGTTAACGAAATTTATTGTATGGTTTCTAAATTAACCCAGGAGGAATTAAAAACTCTGATTACTTTTGCGGATAACAATTTAAAAAAACTAAAAATAGTCCCGGACAATAAAGAAATTTTTTCTAGGGCCATGTCTATAGAGCTTTATGATAGTATTCCTGTTCTAAATATGAGGGGTTCACCTATGGATGGGGAATATGCACGTATCGTTAAAAGAACTTTTGATATAGTTTTTTCATCTCTCGTAATAATTCTTTTGCTGTCCTGGATAACACCAATTTTATATGTCCTCATTAAATTAGAATCTCCAGGCCCTTTATATTTTAAGCAAAAGCGTAATGGTGTAAATTGCAAAATTTTTTGGTGTCATAAATTTCGTTCTATGACAGTCAGTAGTGACGCTAATTCAGCTATGGCTACAAGGAATGATGTTAGGGTTACGAGAATTGGCAGAATATTACGGAAAACCAGTCTGGATGAATTGCCTCAATTCATTGATGTATTTTTAGGGCATATGAGTGTTGTGGGTCCCCGCCCTCATATGCAGCAACATACCTCCCAATACGGTACAACCGTAGATAAATATTTGGTTAGACATTTGGTAAAGCCAGGAATAACTGGTCTTGCTCAAATCAAAGGGTATAGAGGAGAAATAATCAGAAAAGCAGATATTATCAACCGTGTTCGCCTGGATATATTTTATCTTGAAAAATGGTCTCTCCTACTGGATTTAAATATTATTTTTCAAACAGTTATTAATGCTCTGAAAGGAGAGGAAAAAGCCTATTAATTCATAGCGAGGTGATTCAGGAAGATCTCGAAACAATTCCTTAATAAACGAGAAGTTTACTTTAATATTGTATTTAATATAAAGAAAGCATATAAGCTAAATAACCATTACATTATGAAATTTAAAATATTCCTTCTACTATTAACCCCTATGTTTTTTTCCTGTGGATCACGGGACCTATCCTACTTTAATGATTTTGATTCCAAAACAGTTTATTCAGAAAAGATCACAAATAGAGCTAAAGAACCTGTTTTTCAAACTGGAGATTTATTAAGTATAACTGTAACAAGCCAAAACCCCAAAGCTGACGTTTTTTACAATAAGGGAGCGTTGACCAATTCTTTGGAAGCCTTAGATGCGGGGGGCAAAGCTACTACCACAGATGAAGGATATCTTGTGGACAGGGACGGAAACATCGAATTTCCTTCCTTAGGGAATGTGCAATTGGCAGGGCTTACTAAGAGACAGGCAAAGGAGAAGTTGAGTGAAATGCTTACCCAATATTTAACAGAGCCTATTGTAAACATAAGATATTTGAATTTTAAAGTAACTGTAATAGGCGAAGTTACAAATCCTTCTACTTTTAATGTTCCCGGAGAAAGAATCAATATTATTCAGGCTTTGGGGATGGCGGGGGACATGACTGTTTTTGGCAAAAGGGAAAATGTTTTGATCATCCAGGAAACTGATGATACACGGCACTTGGTAAGGGTAAACTTGAACGATAAAGAATTGCTTAATTCCCCTTATTTTTACCTTCAGCCCAATGATGTTATTTACGTAGAACCAGTTACAACTAAAAAAGAACAGGCCAGCATGGTCAGGAATAACATTTCTCTAGTACTGTCGGTAGTATCGCTGGTTTCCATTCTTTTATTGAGAAGTTAATTTTATTTAATATGGCGTATCAAAACAGCAACAATAAAGACTTAAAAAAGACCATCTCTGGTTATTTGAAATATTGGTATATATTTCTTGCTTCTGTCGCTTTATTTGTAGTACTAGCTTACCTTTTTATTAGGTATGAAACAATACCTGAATACCGTGTATCTACCGTCATTTTAGTACAGGATAAGGATAAAGGTTCTGCAACCTCGGATTTGGAATCTTTCAGCGACCTAGGTTTGATTAAGTCTACAAGAAATGTGGAAGACGAAATTGGGATTTTAAAGTCTTCATCTATCATGGAAAAAGTCTTAAGAAACCTCTCTATGGGTGTCACCTATTATGCTCAGGGGAGTATTGACGATGTGAACCTTTATTCCGAAAACATTCCTATTTCTGTAGAAATATTGGACTCGACCACGATTAAAAATTATTATCCAGTGGTAATTACTTTAAAAAACGATGAAGAAGTTGGAATTAAGATATCGGAAAGTGAATCTGATTTTAGTTTCTATAATTTTAATGATACTATAAATAAGCCTTACGGTAGTTTCCGGATAGTAAAAAAGGTTCAAAAACCTACAGAGTTTATGGAAGGCGATATTGTTTTTCAGTTTACTGATGTTAATTTATTGGCTTCAGATTTAGCTGAAAAGCTTGCTGTCGATCCTGTAAATGAACGTGGCGGCTTGTTGGAGTTAAGCCTGTTAGATCCAATCCCACAAAGAGGAAAAGCTATTTTAAATGAATTGATTAGCGTATATGAGCAGGAGGGAATTAACTACCGTAATCAGCTGGCTCTTAAAACTATATCTATGATAGATGAAAGGCTACAGTTGATCACAGGCGAACTTACCGATGTGGAAAAGAACGTTGAGCAATTTAAGCAGGAAAATGATCTTACCAATGTAAGTTCAGATGCTGAAATGTACATACAGCAGGCAACTGAATACAATAGCCAGTTAGCCGATTTTGAGACCCAAATTGCTGTACTCAATTCCATTGAAAATTATTTAAGAGGATCTAATGCAGAAAATACTATGGTGCCAAGTTCCTTGAACATTCAGGATCCTACATTAGTAGGGCTTATCTCACGATTTAATGATCTCCAGTTACAAAAGCGCCGTATGCTGGAAACTACTCCTGCCGGGAATCCACTGGTAGTGGATATTCAAAGGCAGCTTACTACCCTAAGGAGTAACATTCTTGAAAACTTGAGTAATATTAAACAAGGTCTGAATATTACGAAAGATAATTTACAGTCCAACTCGTACCGTTTCCAGTCAAGGATTTCAAAAGTACCTACAGTGGAGCGGGGATTGACTGAAATTAATCGCCAACAAAGCACCAAACAAGGTTTGTATCTTTTTCTGCTTCAGAAACGGGAAGAAGAAGCCTTGTCTATAGCCGCACCTGTCTCCAATACAAGGATTGTAGATGAGCCAAAAGCGGGTGCGTTTCCGGTAAGCCCTAATAAAACATCTATATACTTAGGATCAGTCTTACTTGGATTGTTCCTGCCATTCTCTTTTGTCTACGTTAAAGATTTACTCGACGATAAAGTGCAAACCACCAAAGATATTGAAGAACTCACGAATACCCCAATCCTGGGTCAAATTGCTTTGGATGAGACCAATGAAAATATCGTTGCTAAAGAGAAGAGCAGTACACCAATTGCAGAATTGTTCCGTTTGATTCGGTTTAACCTGAAATTTATTACCACTGGAAATGAAAATAAGGTAATATTAGTTACTTCAGGAGACAAAGGTGAAGGGAAAACATTCTTTTCTACCAATCTTGGGGTAAGCCTGGCATCTTCGGGTAGTAAGGTGGTGGTTCTCAGTTTTGACTTGCGGGCACCAAAATTAATGTCCTACATAGGAATGTCAGACGAATTTGGAATTACAGATTATCTTGTAAATGATAATATCGAGGTTCAGGATTTATTTCTTTCGCACGCAGATCTTGAAAATATCACCTTCATCGGATCGGGGCGTATTCCTCCCAACGCAGGGGAAATTATGTTACATGATAAAATTGGAGTTATGATTAGGGAGTTGAGGACGCTATTTGATTATGTGATCATTGATACTGCCCCGGTTGGAAAAGTAGCCGATATTTTTGCTTTGGGACCCTTCGCTGATGCTACCTTATATATTGTTAGGAGCAACCGTTCAAAAAAGGATAGTTTAAAAGAAATTGATCAAATTTACAGAGGTGATAAATTAAAGAACCCAATGATCGTATTAAACGGTGTAAATATAAAAGATAGTTATGGCTATTATGGCGAAAGGAAACGTAGATAAATTGAAAGGAGGTTACCTCAGAAAATATTCCTATTGGAAATAAAAAAACTCTTAACAAAGGAACTTGTAACACCCATAGCACAGGTTTTTGGATCTCAGATGTTGGGAAAAGCGGTGGGTTTTATTGTCAGTATACTTCTGATTAGAGAACTTTCAAAAGAGGATTATGCGATATATACTGTACTCATTACAATTCAGGGAATGCTTATTCCTCTTTGTAACTCAGCTATATTTATAGGTTTTAAAAAAATAGGTGGTACAGTGTGGCAAGACTCTGCAAAAATGTCAAATCTTATTAAAACCACCAATAGTATCGCCCCATATATAACTGGATTAGCATATTTTTTGGTTAGTACTTATGCGGGATATATTCTTTATGAACAGGAAATTTCCTGGATAAGGATCCTTGGATTTTTATTTATTATTCTAATAGTAATCCTTCCTGAGGTAAAAACTGCATTCCTCAGATCTGCACTTTTATTAAGGAATAAAGTGGCTCCTGTACAGGTTTCAGAATTAGTTGGTCATTTTACGAGGGCAATTGGAATCCTGGCATTGCTATTTCTGCTGGATAGAAGTTATATTATTATAGCTATTTTTATTATTACTGCTCTCAGCGGTTGGCTAACCTTGTTTTATGTGGAAAAAAAAGCTAAACAAGAAGGAATTTCTAAAATAGCTGAAATAAATGATAGCTATAGGAAGACACTAATAAATTATATAAAACTTAACTGGCACAATTCCGCTTTTTTTGCATTTAAGGGACAAATTTCAATCTTTCTGATTGGAATTTTTGGTACCACTACATCATTGGCTGACATTGGTGCTCTGACGAGGTTTTCTTTAATATTCATGATTGCAACAGCTATTTTCAATAATATTTTTGCTCCTGATTTTGGTAAGACTAAGGATACTTCTAAATTGAAAAGAATGTTTTTGTTATCGCTAGGTGGAGCGCTTCTCATTTCGTCCGCAACCACTCTATTTGTTTATTTTTTTCCGGAACCATTTTTATGGATTTTAGGGGACAATTACCACAATCTCTCTCATGAATTATTTTTGACTTTCGTAAGTGCTTCATTAGGATTTATTCTTAATATCGTTTATTCTCTAAACCTATATAAAGCCTGGATTCGTTTCACACCATTGTTAGAAATTCCATCAGATATTATTGCGATCATCTTAGGATTATTTTTATTTGATATTTCATCCTTAAAAGGAGTTTTATACCTGGGCATTTTCACGGCAAGTATTAACTTGATTTTACATTTATCGAATGCTTTTTATGGAATTAAATTCAATAATAAGGTATCATAAGGAGAGCAACTATAACGTTTCGGAAGCCATTGAGAAAGAGGATAGAGTTCTAGAGAAAGTTAATAAATGATAAACATTGGTGCACATCAATTTTAATTAAAACAAGACATCTATAAGACCTTTTCTAAAGTAGTTTAGTGAAAAACCTGAGCCTTCGAAGTCTTTTAAAATAAATGGCAAATAACAAGTAGAATAGAAAAAGAATAAAAAACAAATCTTTAAGTTATATGATCACAATCGGTGTAAACTATATTGGAGGTCCTGGGCACGATTCTGCGGCAGCTATTGCTGTGGATGGTAAATTGGAATTTGCAATTGCTGAGGAACGCTTAACCAGAAATAAACAGGATGCTTCCTTTCCCATCCAGGCCATTCAAGCTTGCCTTGACTATAAAAAAATAATGATTGAAGAAGTTGATGAATTAGTGTTCGGATGGCCGGAGCTTAAAGAACATTATGCTAACAGCTTAAAGCTTAATATGATGGGTAAACTCCATGAAAATATCCCTATGCAGGCCCTAAATTATTTTAGGAGTTTAACAACTAGAAATGTAAAGAATTTGCTGGATTCCTATGGTATAAAACCAAAAAAGATTACTCATATAGATCACCACTTAGCTCATGCATGGAGCGTCGCTCCTTTTTTAGCGGCAGAAGATTCTCTTATTTTTATTATTGATGGAAGAGGAATTAAAGAGAGCACGACGGTTTATTTAAAAAAAGGAATGAAACTGGAAATGATTGAAAGGATTAATTTTCCAAATTCCTTAGGAGTATATTATGCTGAAATGACCTCTATGTGTGGCTTCAGAAAATACTCAGATGAATGGAAAGTAATGGGTCTGGCTCCCTTCGGTAAAAATTCATTTGATCTATCGCATTTGCTTCATACAGATAATGGAATTCACCATGTTAATCATAAAACTCTTCTAAATGTAGAAAAATTAGAATTAGACGGCAAAACGATTACGAGACCTGAAAACGACGAAGTAGCTATTAATGATGAAGATCTCCGGGATCTTGCACATTCAGCTCAGGATCAGTACGAAAAAGCTCTTTGCAAATTAGTCAAATTTTATACGGACAAATTCGGTATAAAATCTATTGGTATGGCTGGAGGTGTGGGACTTAATTGTAAGGCAAATGGATTTTTAATGCGTGAGCTGTCACTGGAAGAATTTTTTATTCAACCGGCTGCTACAGATGATGGAACTGCTATTGGTGCAGCACTTTATCCTTTTATGGAAAATGGCACTCTTAAAAAATCTGTCTTTTATCCTTACTTAGGAAAAGAATATTCAGATGAAGTCATAGAAGCAACTTTAAAAAAATATCGATTAAACTATACCAAGATCAAAGAAGTAGAAGCAGATGCAGCACAGGAGCTTGCAAATAATAAGATTATTGGTTGGTTTCAGGGTAGGGACGAGTTTGGACCAAGAGCATTAGGAAATAGAAGTATTATTTCAAACCCCGGAACTTCGGAAATGAAAGATAAAGTAAACGAAGTAGTCAAATATAGAGAGGGCTGGAGACCTTTCGCTCCATCCATGCTCCAGGAAGAAGCAAATAAATTTTTACAAAACATCAAATCTTCACCTTATATGATCCTAACAGATTATGCAAAAGAAGAAAACGCTGCTAAAATTCCTGCAGTAGTTCATGTTGACGGTACCATGCGGCCACAGACGGTTGAGAAGGAAATGAATACGCGGTATTGGAATTTGATTAACGAATTTTATAAAATATCGGGAATCCCTGTGGTAATGAATACTTCTTTTAATTTAAAGGGTGAACCCAATGTTTGTCATCCCACAGATGCGGTAAGAACTTTCTTTACTTCGGGGTTGGAAGTTCTATATTTAGGTAACTATAAGGTACAAAAGTAGGAATCACAAATTTTAATTGATCAAGATATAAATGAAAATACTTTTTGTTTGTGGCTCTATGGAACCGGGTAAGGATGGGGTAGGAGACTATACAAGGAGGTTGGCTATTCAATTAAAAAAAAAGAATTATACTACTGCGATTTTGGCTATAGATGATCGTTATATAAATCAGCCTGTTTTACAGAAGCAATGTTCCGATAAATCGAGCATTGAAGTTTTTAGAATACCATATAATTATACTATAGCAGATGCAAGGCAATGGATATTAAATTTTGGTGCTGAGATTTATAGCTTACAGTATGTGCCGTATTCCTTTGCAGATCGTGGAATACATCTAGGTTTAAGTAATAAGCTCCTAAAAATTTCCAGAAACGGGAAATGGCATGTCATGCTGCATGAATTATGGATTGGGATGGAAAGCAGGAAATCTAAAAAGGAGAAACTAATCGGATATTTTCAAAAAAGAATGATAAATAATTTTTTGAAGAATCTGCAACCGTTCATCATCACCACACAAACTGAATTGTATAGTATATCTTTAAAAAACTTAGGCTACAAAGTTTTCAAGCTTCCTTTGTTTAGTAACGTTCCAATAAAACTTGACATGCAGATTGAATGCTCAGAACGGGAATCGGGAAATATTGAGAATATTAAATTCATTGTTTTTGGAATGATCCAGAGGGAATCTCTTATCAAACAATTCACTTCACAAATTGTAGAATACCAAAAAAAACATAAAAAGCAATTTGAATTAATCATAGTTGGTCAGGAACATGAGGAACAGAAAAAATGGTTTAAATTATGGAAGATGAATAACCTCAAAGTAAAGTTATTAGGAAGTCGAAATACTGAGGAAATCTCGAAACTTATGCATTCAGCTCATTTAGGATTGTCCACAACACCACTTCCTAAAATAGAAAAAAGCGGTTCGGTTGCTGCGATGCGTGAGCACGGCTTAAAAGTTATATGCTTAAGTGCGGATAATAGAGTCGCACAAGCAGCGGATATTGATTCTAAGGTGGAAAACATTTATGAATTCTTGAATATTACTCTTGAGGAAATTTTGAAAAATGGAATTGATAAAACTAAGGTCTTTTCAGGAATAGACGACATTATCACTAAGTTTCAGAAACTAATTACTACAGAACAATAATTTTTAAACCTTGAGACCATATGCTTATTATTTCACATCCAACAAGTAACCAATTTAATCGGGCCTTGGTTAATTCTATCGCTGATCAAGGTTTACTAACTGAATTTCATACTACATTGGCGTCCTTTCCGGGAAACCTTTTGGATCGTTTAAGCAAACTGCCCTTTCTGTCTGAAATTGAGCGAAGAAATTTTGATCCTAAACTTGAAGAATTTACTAAAAGCAATCCGCTACTCGAAATGGGCAGAATGGCTTCAACAAAATTTAATATTCATCAATTAACAGCACATGAAAGTGGTTTTTTTAGCGTTGACTCTGTTTATGAGAAACAAGATAAAATTGTAAAAAAAAGGCTAAAAGAATATCTTAACAATGAAATAAAAGCTGTGTATGCCTATGAAGATGGTGCTTTGCATTCTTTTCGACTAGCCAAAAATATAGGGATCAAAAGATTTTATGATCTACCTATTGGATATTGGCGAGCATCACGAGATTTACTTAATATTGAAAAGGAAAAATGGCCAGAATATGCTATGACCCTCACAGGCTTAAAGGACTCTGATTTAAAATTGAATAAGAAAGATGAAGAGCTTGAACTTGCGCAACATATTTTCGTTGCCAGCACATTCACAAAAAATACTCTCGATAAATATCCTGGAAAATTGGCACAAATTAACGTGATACCTTACGGATTCCCGCCAGTAGCTATAAATAGGAAATATAGTACTCCCAGTTCTAATAAATTGCGAGTTCTTTTCGTTGGAGGTCTTTCGCAGCGCAAAGGGATCGCCTATGTTTTCGAAGCAGTTGAAAAACTTAAAAATGATATTGCCTTAACTGTAATAGGAATGAAGGCTTCAAATTCTTGTAAAAAGTTGGATGAAGAACTTAAAAAACATACTTGGATTCCCACCTTGTCACATCAAAAGGTTCTGGAAGCAATGAGGAATCATGATATTCTTGTTTTTCCTTCTCTTTTTGAAGGTTTTGGAATGGTGATCACTGAAGCCATGTCTCAGGGTACACCTGTTATTACAACTGATAGAACTGCAGGTCCAGATCTCATCAAGGATGGAGAAAATGGCTGGATCATTAAGAGTAGTTCAACAAGTTCTTTAGTTTGTAAATTAGAGGAAATATTATTGGATCCGACCCTTTGTGAAAGAGTGGGAAAAAAAGCTCTGGAAACAGCCAGAAAGCGTCCCTGGGAGGTTTATGGTAACGAATTAACAAGTGCGATCAAAAGTTATTTGAATTAGTCATATCTTATGCCACAGAAAAATATCTATTCTGTTGAAAAAGTACCAGAGTCGTTTCTGAAGAATAATAATTTGAATAAAAGCATAACAGTAGAATCTAGTTCGGTTTGGTTAAAGAGGGGAGTATGGCTGTATTTTTTATTACTTATTTTTGAAGGAGCTTTAAGGAAATGGATTTTACCAGGACTTTCAGCACCACTACTGGTGGTGAGAGATCCATTAGCAATTCTTATTATAGCCAGCGCATGGAATAAAAATTTACTTCCTCCTAATAAGTACATGTCTTCCATGATCGTGGTTTGTGTAATTGCGACCATTACTGCATTAACAATTGGTCACGGCAGTATATCGGTGGCGGCTTATGGAGCTAGGATACTGCTTATTCATTTTCCCTTAATATTTGCCATTGGGGAAATTTTCTCCAGAGGAGACGTTGTGAAAATTGGAAAAGTAATGTTATGGATTTCAATTCCTGTTGTTATTCTTACTGCAATGCAATTTTACAGCCCGCAAAGTTCTTGGGTGAATAGGGGTGTAGGTGGTGATATGGAAGGTTCTGGTTTTAGCGGAGCATTGGGCTTTTTCAGGCCTTCTGGAACTTTTTCTTTTACCACAGGGAATACTCTTTTTTTTAGTTTTCTGGCTTGCTTCGTATTATTTTTTTGGGTGAGCAACGAAAAGGTAAATAAAATTATTTTGATTGCTGCAACTACCGCGTTATTGGCCTCCATCCCATTTTCTATAAGTAGAACCCTGTTTTTTTCCATTGTGGTAAGTTTATTTTTTACCCTTATCGCAGTATCCAGAGATCCCAAATATTTGGTTAGAATGCTTTTAGCTACAATTTTTCTTGTGCTTATGATAACTCTTTTGAGCCATACGGAATCTATAGGCACCGCTATAAATGCTTTTACCCATAGATTTGAAACCGCCGGGAAAATTGAAGGTGGTGTTGCCGGCTCCATTTTAAACAGATATTTGGGAGGATTGATTGATGCCATTACCAATACCGACAATCTCCCTTTTTTTGGTTTTGGAATTGGTATGGGAACTAATGCAGGAAGTGCTATGTTAACAGGGGATAGAGCGTTTTTGATCGCTGAAGAAGAATGGGGTAGGTTAATTGGAGAAATGGGAATCGCGCTGGGAATATTGACCATTTTAATCAGACTTGCTTTCAGTTTTAGTTTAACTTTAAAAAGTTATAAAAAAATAGAAAATGGTGACTTACTACCATGGATCTTACTAAGTTTTGCATTATTAATTATTCCGCAGGGTCAATGGGCACAGCCTACTGCACTTGGTTTCAGTACGCTCGTTGGAGGATTAATTTTAGCTATTGTAAGCACCAAAGAAAATCTTTTCCTGAGGAATGAATAGTGTAAAAATGAATGTTATTATTTTTGCTCACCCTAATTTTCTAGGCCACCAAAGCATGCCCAGATTTGCAAAAATGCTTACCGAGGGCTTTAAGGAGCGGGGCCATTGTGTTGAGGTATGGGCTCCAAAGGAAAAAATGAGAAAGTTTGGCAAATCTTCCTTTATTAGAAAATGGTTAGGATATATTGATCAGTACATATATTTTCCGATAGAGGTAAAGAATAAAATAAAAGATTTACCGGAGAATTCCTTATTTGTTTTTACTGATCATGCCCTGGGTCCCTGGGTTCCTTTAGTATCAAATAAACCTAATATAATCCATTGCCATGATTTTCTTGCCCAGTTTTCTGCCTTAGGTAAAATTAAAGAAAATAAAACTGGCTGGCCCGGAAGGCAATACCAAAAATATATTAGAAATGGATTCAAGCATGGCAGGAATTTTATTTCAGTTTCAAAGAAAACAAGAGAAGACTTACACCAATTTTTAAGGCAAGAGCCAAATATTTCAGAAGTAGTCTATAATGGACTAAATGGAGATTTTCAAATAGGAGACAAAAATGTGGCACGAAAGCAATTAGGGAGTTTTGCAAATTTAGATTTAAATAATGGCTACATTTTACACGTGGGAGGAAATCAGTGGTATAAGAACAGAAAAGGAGTCATTAAAATATATAATTCCTGGCGTGAAAAGTTTCAAAAAAAATTACCTCTTATTCTTATAGGTGAAACTCCTGATCTAGATCTAATAAATGAATCCAAGATATCCCGTTTTCAAGATTCCATTTTTTTTCTTGAAAAAGTTCCAGATGATTTGCTAATCGATGCGTATGTTGGTGCAAGTGTTTTTTTATTTCCATCTCTTGCAGAAGGTTTTGGATGGCCCATTGCAGAAGCTATGGCGTGTGGTTGCCCTGTAATTACAACAAATGAAGCACCAATGACAGAAGTGGCAAATGGAGAAGGTAAATTAATTGAGAAAATGCCACCTTCATCTGAGGCTATTTTAGCCTGGTCTGGCACTGCTGCAAAAACATTGCAGGATTTACTTCTCATGGACAAGAATGAAATGAAAAAATTAATAACTGGTGAAATAGAAAATGTAAAGAGGTTTCAACGAGATAAGGCTCTGGATAAAATCGAAAAGATTTATCAAAAAGTTCTGGAAAACAAAACAAATTAATGAGAATTTTACACGTCATTGCAAAAATGGATCCTGAATTGGGTGGAGTTTGTAAAGCTATAAGGACTATTACCAGGGTGGGTGCTGAGAATAATATTATTCATGAAGTTGTAAGTCTTGATGATCCTGATTCAGATTTTATTAAAACTGATCCTTTCAAGATTTACTCTTTGGGACCGGCAGAAAATATATGGAACTATAATAATGACTTAAATTTGTGGTTAAATAAAAATATTTTCCAATATAAACTCGTAATTGTTCATGGTCTTTGGTTATATCCTTCCTATGTAATACAGAAGATTTTTAAAAATAATAAAAAGACAATGCCTGCATATTATGTGATGCCACATGGAATGCTGGATCCATATTTTCAGAAAGCTGAAGGCAGAAAATTAAAGGCATACAGGAATTGGCTTTACTGGAAAATGATAGAAAATAAAACAGTTAGTAATGCCACCGGCTTGCTCTTTACCTGCGAAGAAGAAAAGGAACTTGCTTCAAAATCTTTTGAGCCGTATACCCCAAAAAAGGAAATAGTTATTGGCTTAGGTGTGGAAAGTCCTCCTGATTATGAAATAAGCATGGCTCATGCTTTTTATAAAATTTGTCCCGATGTCATAGATCATCCGTATATACTTTTTTTGAGCAGGATTAATGAAAAGAAAGGCTTGATAAATCTTTTAAAAGCCTATATCAAAATCCATGAGGAATCTAATTCCTCGAATAAACTACCCAAGCTTGTAATTGCCGGGCCCGGAATGGATTCCAACTATGGTATCGGCTTAAAGCATTTAATCAATGAACATCCGAAAATATCTAAAAAAGTTAAATTTGTCGGGATGATTAAAGATCGACAAAAGTGGGGTGCCTTTTATCATTCCCAGGCATTCATTCTCCCAAGCCATCAGGAGAATTTCGGAATTGCGATTGTAGAAGCTTTGGCCTGTTCTAAACCAGTATTAATATCAGATAAGGTGAACATATGGCGTGAAATTGAGGATGCAAATGCTGGAATTGTAGAAGATGATTCTGAAGAAGGTTGTTATAATTTACTAAAAAAATGGATTTCCAAAAGTACAAAGGAAAAAGAGAGCTACAGTCAAAATGCCTTGAAATGCTATTCGGAAAATTTTAATATGGCTGCATTTTCTGAAAATTGGAAAGAACTAATTAATAAAACAGATATATATTCCTTTGCAAACTAAAAAAGATATTTCATTTCCTATTGTTAGTCTCTATGGAACCAATTACCTTAATAATGGGTGGACACTAGAGTGTATGAAAAGTTGGAGTAATATATTGGATATTCCTTCAGAACATACCTTTATTTTGCCTCAGGAAAAACTGAATGAGGTTGAAGATAAGTGCTTTTCCAATCTTGATTTCAAGGTAATGGACCAAGAGGAAGTAATTAATGACTACCTTAGAAACTTTCCAGAAATTAAAAGTATAAGAGAAAAAGACGTAACCTGGAGAAAGATCATTGACACCACTATACTTTTTCCTGATGCACAAATAATTACGGTTATAGATACAGATGTTTTTATTAGAAACAAAGTAAAATTACCATTTGGAAATTTTGATATAATTTATATGCGGGAAGACATTCCAGCCTATCGTGCAAATTGGAAAATGGTATGGAAGCATAAAATGGTTCCAGCATTAAATGCCGGAATGGTTTTATTTGATCCAAAAATAATTGATTTCAATATTCTTGAAGAGATTATTGGTAAGTATATTAAAGATTGTAAAAATTTATGGTGGTCTGAACAGTCTGCATGGTCAGTTATCGCAGGAAAGACTATAAAAAGAGGTGTATTTTCAGGCGATCAGGTAAGGGTCACTTCAGCTATGAAGATCAGGAAACCTGAAGAAATGTTTGATAATGAGTATAAATATTTTGGGGGTAATAAAATGATTACTGAATATTTAGAATTTGAACCCTATTTAAAGGGAGGTTCGATTTTCCATTTCGCCGGACCTGGCAAGTACTTATTCCAACAAAGCTTACCCTACCTGAAATCCAGTGAAAAGGGTAATGTTCAAATTAAAGCTTATCAGGAAAATACTATGAGATTTTTAGATAAGGTTATAGTATCATCACGATTATTTTTAAAAGAACAGTTTTGATGCATAATCGGGATACTTTTTCAGGGCCTTCGTTTAGCCTTAAAAACAGGCTGGCCCGGATTGTATGGAATATTAGTTATTTTTTTCTCTTTAGATATACCCCCAATCCCCTTCATTCGTGGAGAGCTTTGGTTTTAAAGATATTTGGCGCTAAACTGGGTAAAGGAGTTCATGTTTATCCCGGTGTAAAAATTTGGGCTCCATGGAATCTTAATCTGGGTGATGAATGCGGAATTGCCAATGATGCTATTTTATATTCCCAGGGAAAAATTAGTATAGGTGCACGAACAGTAATTTCTCAAGGCGCCCATTTGGTGGCCGGTACTCACGATTATACAAAAAATGGCTTTCCTCTGATTACAAAACCCATCTTAATTGGTGATCATGTTTGGATTGCTGCGGAAGCATTTGTGCATCCTGGGGTCACTATTGGTGAAGGTACAGTGGTAGGAGCCAGATCTGTTGTATCCCTGGATTTACCTGAATGGAAAGTTTGTGTAGGATTTCCCTGTAAGGTGATTAAAGACCGCAAATTAGACAATATTTCGAATCTATGATTTCCACAATTATCTTAACCAAAAATGAGCAAAAAGATCTGCCGGCGTGTCTTGATGCGCTTGGTTGGTGTGACGACATTCATTTGCTGGACTCCGGTAGTACAGATGCTACCTTATCAATTGCTGAAAAATACCATGTACATATCGCAACGAACCCTTTTAAAAGTTTCGGTAAACAACGAAATTTTGCTCTGGAGAATTTACGTATAAAACATAATTGGGTTCTTTTTCTTGATGCTGATGAAATTTGTACTGAAGCATTTATTCAGGATGTTCAGAACAATATCAAACAGGCTCCGGAAAGTGTAGCCGGGTTTTACTGTTGCTGGAAAATGATGTTAGAAAATACCTGGTTAAAACATTGTGATAATTTTCCAAAATGGCAATTTAGAATTCTTAAAAAGGGAAGAGCTGCTTTTACAGATTTTGGCCATGGACAAAAAGAAGGGGATGTTGATGGTGAGATACGATATATCGAGGAACCCTATTTGCATTATGGCTTTTCTAAAGGTTGGTACCAATGGATGGAAAGACATAATAAATATTCAACACAGGAAGCACATGCCAGATTTTTAAGTAAACCACCTTTAAGAGATATTTTTGAATCCAATACAAGTAAGCGAAATCCGGCTCTTAAGAGCTGGTTGAGTAGAATGCCAGGCTGGCCACTTCTAAGATTTATTCATGCCTATTTTTTTAATCTGGGGTTTTTAGAAGGTAAACCAGGATTTATGTATTGCGCAAATATGTCTTATTACGAATTTCTAATCCAATTAAAAATGCGTGAATTAAAATTAAGTTCTCCTAAAGAATAGTTTTTTGTTAATCCTGTAGCTTTAATTATATGAAATTTCACAATTATTTATGGGTGGTTTTAATATGGATGAATCTATCTGGGTATAGTCAATTTTCAGATTCTCTAAATGTTATAATAGGAACTACCGGAAGTGTCGCTTCTGAAGAATTTCAACCTTTATGGCTTGTGGCGAATAAATGGGGAACTATTGAGGATAAAAAAGCTGACCTTTCCTCAAGAATTCGGATTTCAAATTCTCATATTTTTACAAATTTCTCAAACAACAATTCGGAAATTAAAAAGCCTCAGCTTACCTTAAATTATGGAATTGACATATATAATAATGACCAATTTAATTATACATTTATTCAGGAAGGTTTTGCAGAGTTATCTTATGCACAATGGCACATTTCCGGCGGTAGATTTGAAAACGTGATCGGGGAGGTTCACCCTGAACTTTCCAGTGGATCGCTAGGAGGTATAAGTAGGAATGCATTGCCTATTCCAAAAATCAGCGCCTTCAATTCAGACTATATTTCCATCCCTTTTACAGACGGATGGCTGCAATTTAAAGGTTTGTTTAGTCATGGATGGTTAGGGGATAATAGGCTTCTGGAAGAGGCTTATCTTCATGAAAAGGCGCTTTATGGACGTATTGGTAAAAGGAAGTTTAAACTGTATGGAGGAATCCAACATTATGGAATTTGGGGAGGACAAAATTCCAAATATCAACTTGACAGATCCTTCGACGGATTTTTGGACGTAGTGTTCTTTAAAGAAGCAAACGATGGAAGTGTAGGTCAGGATTTTAAACCGAACCGGGCAGGATATCAGAGAGGTTCAGCAGATTTGGGTTTGACCTACAATGCGGAAAAAGTAACTTTGAATATCTACCATCAAACCCCTATTGAAAATCATACCAGCATCACCTTCCAAAATAAGGATAGGTTAGTTGGCATATCTTTAGATTGGGTAGACCAAGATAAATTTTGGCAAAGTTTGTTATTTGAGTTTTTATATACTAAGCAAATGAGTGATTATGAAGGAAACCCTGAAGCTTATTATTACTATGAAAATGGGGTCTATCAAACAGGCTGGGATTATATGGGACGTGTTATTGGCACACCGTTAATTATAAATAGAACGCGGGGGAGTAAATATTTTGAAGGTTTGGAGCCACCTGTCTGGGATGGTGGTCAAACCTATCCTTTAAATTATAATATGCCGGGGAACAGGTTAATTGCCGGACATTTTGGTGCTCTCTTTAGACCTTTTAAGAAAATAAATTGTAAAACTCTTTTAACCTATTCTAGGAATTACGGAAATGGGGATAGTGTAGAATTTTTTAATCCGGAAAAAAATCAGTTTTATAGTCTGCAGGAGATTTCCTATAGTTTAAGATCCAATTTAAAATTAGTGACCAGTCTGGCGTATGATCTTGGTGATATATACAGCAATTTTGGAGGCATGTTGGAATTGCAATGGAATCTTCGATAATTTTTTGACGAGAAAAAAGCGATGAACCCTGAAAATAATAGTACAAGGGAAATACATTATTACGATTTGGATGGAACCTTGAGCACTATGAACAGTACTTTTGATTTTATCACTATGTATTTAAAAAAACGAAAGAAGTTTTTTAGACTCTATATAACCAAAACTATTATGGTTAATTTAATGTTAACCAAAAATTACCATCCATATAAATCAAGATACCTGATGATTTCAATGCTTTTTAGAGGATTAAAAAGAACTGATCTGGAGGCTTTTTTTGAAGAACATTATAAGGATATTTTCCTTCAGTCTTTGACCCCTTTAGGTAAAAAAATAATTTTTATAAATAATGAAAACAATATTTTGATTACCGGTTGTACAGAAATACCCGCTTTATTAATTGGTGAAATTTTCGGCTTTAAGCAAATTATATCAACCACATTTAATTATAACGGCGACCGTATAAAAGGAATAAAACAGGATACCTATGGGAATTTAAAGATAAATTTTGTAAATGAATCAACCTCCAGAAAAGTTTACTATACAGATGACCTAAAGTCCGAACAGGATCTCATAAAATTTATGGATGAAATCATTGAAGTATAATCTAATCACTATTGCCCTACTTTAGTATAGGTTAGAAAATCTAACTAACCAAATTATGAAATTTGAATTTTATTTGCCAATCTATTATAGTTTAAAGCGCTATATGATAAGGCATCAAACATCCCTTAAAAATAGTATTACAGCATTTTTGTCCTCCTTATTAAGAGATTATATCTGGATTCCTGTGTATGCTGTTTTTTTACTTAACGGTCCAAGCTTATATCAGGTTTTTGGAATTCTTTTTCATTTGTTTATATTTTCCATTATATATGAAATGGGTTATATCTACACAGATAACATTTCTATATTAAATGAGAATATACACATAAGAAAGGTCATATATAAGGATAGCCAACCTCTTTCTCATATTTATACATCTCTTGCAATAAGGTTCTTTATTGTAGTTATAATGCTATTTTTAATACAAATATGGCTAAATAAATGGATATTGGGGTTATATATATTAGTACTCGTCATCTATTTTGTTTATGGAAATATGAAAGAAAAATGGCGGGTTCCTCTTTTCGTCTTATTAAGATTTCTCAAAGGTTTTATACCATATGCTTTCCTACTAATCACGCTTTACAAAGTCCAGTTAATTCTGGTAGTTCTTCTATTGTTAGCGACTACTGTATTCTTTAGTATAGAATATATGAGCAGAAAACTGCAAATTTCTTATATAAACATTCAGCAGTTTAAATACACATGGATTCGCTATCTGCTTATTTTTATTTTAGTCTTCCCATATATTATATTTAATAAGATCCCGCTTCGCGAATTCAGTCTGCTTTTTACCATTTACGTTGGAGCCAATGTGCTGATGATTATTACCTCAATAGTTAGAAGACTTTTAAGTGGTGAGAGTTTAGAAACACTAATTAGAAATTAATTTGATCAGAATTTGTTTTTTTGAAAAAAAGATTACTATTTATGGGTTATAATTAAAAACCTGAACCTATAGGTATAGGGAAATATACATGTGAAAAGATTAATTTGATCATCCCCCCAAAATTAGGACAGTAAGTTAAGTTCAAAAATAACCTTAATTTTACTGTATTATGACACGAAGAAAATTCACCTCAAATTTTAAAACAAAAGTAGTCCTTAAAGCCTTGAAAGTGCGACAAACCGTCAAGGAACTAGCGCAAAAATTCGAAATCACCCCACAGCAGATCAATACCTGGAAACGCGATTTCCTAAAGGAAGCCGATACGGTTTTTTCAAAAGGTGAAAAATCAAAAAAATCAGAGGAAGAGGAAAAGAAAGATCAGCTTCTTAAAGTAATTGGGGAGCTTAAAGTGGAGAATGATTTTTTAAAAAACGCTTTGCGATAAAACCTTTAGAGGAGCGTAGAACAATGATAAGCAAGGGTCATTCAAAACTTAGCCTCCAGCGGCAATGTAAACTATTGCAAATCCACCGTAGCGGGCTTTATTATAAACCTCGGGGAGAAAGTAAACTCAATCTGGAACTTATGCGTTTGATGGATGAACATAATACCCATCACCCATTTAAGGGTGCCAGGCGAATGCATACATGGCTTACTCTAGACAAAGGATATCAGGTGAATAAAAAACGTATTGAGCGGCTCTACTCTAAGGTGATGGGGCTCCAAGCGATTATGCCGGGGAAACATACTTCCAGACGTCACAAAGAACATAAGGTTTATCCTTATCTATTGAGGAATCTCACTGTAGATCGTCCCAATCAGGTTTGGGCAATCGACATCACCTACATTCCTATGCGGAAAGGTTTTATGTATCTGGTAGCCATTATTGACCTTCATAGCCGCTTTGTGCTAAACTGGTCAGTGTCCAATTCAATGGATGCCCATTGGTGCAAGGAAACTGTCGAAGAAGCCATCGCTCTTCATGGTAAACCGGAGATCCTCAATACAGATCAGGGGAGTCAATTTACCTCAGAAATCTTTACTCATAGCATACTCTCTAAGAATATCAAACTCAGTATGGACGGTAAAGGAAGGGCTATAGATAATGTTTTTATAGAACGGCTCTGGAGAAGTGTGAAATATGAAAATATCTATTTAAATCCTCCAGAATCTGGTGTAGATCTTTACCGGCAACTCGAAAATTATCTTGATTTTTACAATCATCGAAGAAGACATCAGGGAATAGAAAATGAAATACCCATCAACCGATATTTAAAACAAGAAAGAAAAGCTGCATAATAAATGAAAAGTAGAACTTAATTTAGCAGCTAAGCTGTCCTAACAAATGGGGGTACTTCAATTGGCTAGCTGAAAAATTGTCATAAATGTATTGAGGTTATCACTTTTCCCTACTACCGATATTAAAAAGTTCAACAACAATATAGGGAATTTTGGCATTGGTATCATCAAGAGAAGAATGAGTGTCAGTCCGGTGGAACTATAAAGACCCGCAGATATTTTAAACCTGCAAGTTATCTAATAACTTGCAGGTTTTTGTATAAAGATATAAGGTTTAGGTTTGGTTTGAACGGTTAGCAATTTAAGATTAATTGCTTACCTCAACAGGGAATTTGTATTCTTTTACGCTATCCAAATTAGAAATTTTCCAACGGTGAACCCCGTAGTGATGGGCTTCTCCATTATGGTATAAATAATAGTTCCCGTTCACTTCAACAATACCTCCAGAAAACATGTTCCCTGCTTGTCCTTTTGCAGGTGTTTTATATACGTGAGTGCCAAATCTTCCTAACATTGCACCGGTATTAGCATTATAATGCTGCCAATAGTTGGTTTGTCTCTGTTTCCAAAATTCTCCCCTATAACTCCAGAAAACATGATTATCTATGGTTACGCATATCCCTCCTGCATTGTAGCCGACTCCATTGGATATATCAAAGCGGCCATCTGTAGGGTAGTTCCCTGAATAACCTTCTGGGGTATTTGGTGAAGTTTTCCAAAGATATGTATCACTGCCAGTTTTAATTCCTCCAAGATGAAAATTTGTTCCCCCGTTATCAGGTTTGTCACTGTTATAAGCAATAATAATTCCGCCAGAAGTCACTTCTGGCATGGGGGATGGTATAGAAGATGCACCAAAATTATATACATCATTTTTATCAAGATTTTCAACTTTTGCGAGGTTAACCTTTCCTCCCCAGATAGGATTGTTGTTATTAAAACCAGTAACCTCCCTTTTATACCAGGTAGCGGAATTCGTCGAACTATTATAGCTGCCACGTGGCCTCAAGGTACCGTCATAGTGCAACATTTCACCAAAACGGTCCTGAGTAATTCCCGTATATCTTAAACCATTAATGGGGTCTAATTCCACTATCTCATAAAACCTTGAATTGTTGTCATTTGGAGAAAGTGTTTGGGCATAAGTTTTGCCGTTCGATAAGGTAACAACATTTTGAAAACCTGCAGCCATTCCATCCCTTCCGAAACTCTTCATTTTACCTCGCCAGTTTCTTTTGAGCTTCCAGGAATTATTAAAATTCTTAAAGGGTTTAGAGTAGTCAATTTCAAATTCGTGATAATAATAAAATAATCGTTTTGGCATATTTGGGTTAATAGCAACCTGTTTTAAAGGATCCTGCGTATATAAACTATGTTCTAAAGTTGTTCCATTAAAATGTTGTACGCGATGATTCCAAGTGTCATTGATCCAAACACTACCATCAGCTTCATAAGCGGCAAAAGTGATGCCGGCATGAGGCTGGAAATTGTTTTGGTCGTCCCCAAAATAGAATTTATCGTCGTAAACATCTGGAGAATTTTCATACCCACCTTTTTGTCCAAAAGTTTTTATTAATTTTCCATCTCCTGTACTATAAGTTTTCAATTGCTGATCCTTGCCATCAATTAAAGTAATCGTATTTCCCGAGTGTTCCCCGCTAATGGAAAGCACCTGATTATTTGTGATTAGAACTCCAGCTTTTTCAAGGCTTCCATCGTCACTTATTTTAAATTTTTCAACCCCTTCTTGATGGCTAATCCACAAATTGCCTGATCCTTTAGCATCTATGAATATTTTAAAAGGTTGATTAAGATTAGCGATATCCATTACCGCTTCACCAGTATTTTTATCATATACTTTAATCAGATTCAGGTTTTTGTGAACTACATATAAATATTTTCCGGTTCTTTGAACGGCCATTCCAGTAATATGCCCATTCTCATTGTCCAGTTCACCAAAAATGCTGGGAAAACTTTCTTTACCAGAAGGTGGCCTGTACGAATTGCCATTTTCGAAATTTTGGAAAGTATCGTCAATCACTTTAGTCCCAAAAACAAACCATTTTGATGAATTGTGAGAATAGGGATCCAGACCTCCCCAATAAACAGTTTTACCATCACTGGTTACTGCGTAAGATTCTTGCCCACGGTTAAATGGATTTAATGTCTCAAACTCTATTCTCTTATAAGGATTTTCCAAGTCGATTTTTAAAGAAGAAGGATTGTTTTCTGGTTCACTATAACCCATTGCTATATAACCATATTTGCCTTCTGTCACCATGTCGAGCATACGAGCATACGAGCCTATAACATGGCCGTTCCCCTGAAAGTCATCTGAAGTATTGCCCACGACGCCCTCCCATTCATATTTAACATCACTTGTTGTGATTTTGATTTGGTAATTACCAGGGTTCACCATATTACCAAAATCATCTTTAAAATCCCAATCAGGCTTGGTTTCAAGAATTTTAGAGCTTTTAAGTTCGTTGTTCCATAGTGTCCTCACCAAAGTGCCATCTTCTTTATAAACGCCTGCACTTGTAACTACAGCTTTGCTGTTCTCGTATTCTTCAGTGGGAACTGATCCATTTTTAGTTAAAAATATTCTGTCTATCTGATAGGCACTATGCTTTCTGAAAATCGTAATGATATTTTTTCCCTCCTTTAAATTGAATCTTATTTTTTTATCGGAACTTGATAGTCCATTGCTACCGTGGTTTGAAATCCAGTCGTAGGTGCCATCCGAGGAAAGGTCAAAAACTTCATAACCCTTTTCATTGTTATTCTCTGTCACCCAAAATTCTCTATTTCTTCCATTTCTTTTACCTCTTATCCAAACCGTATATTCTCCAGCTTCAACATTTTCAATTGTGAACTTTAAACGTTCAGAAGTGTTGTCAGGTTTAGTATTCCAATTGTCAAAATCTTCGAAAGCATATTTTGGCACCTTTGCGTATGCGCCACCACTGGCATCAGGATCCATGTAAAATTCCCATTTGGCATTTGAATTATCTGCTTCTTCAGCTTCCAGGTAGAAATCACCTTTCTTTAAAGGGCTAATAGATCGTGGCGCTTCAGGATTGGTATCCAAAGTGTAGTAATAGTTTTGAGCATTGCCGCTCGTAAAAACCAGAAAGAGTATAGTTATTAAAGTAAATCTCATTTTAAAGAACAATATAGGCATTGCTATCAATTTTCCTAATTATACCTCCCGTATAGGTAGTATTATTTCCAACCTCGGCAGAACCGGCAGATGAGCCATTAATAACAACACCAGAAGAACCTTTGACGGTCAACTTAGTACCATGAATTTCAATATTAACAGTTTCTCCCACCTTCATCGTGTTGAAGTTGGAAGTGATGGTTAATGTAGCCGATGTTGAGCAGGCCAACGTATTGCCGATGTCTTCGGACATAATATTTCTCGAAGTTATAAATTCCCTTATTTCAGGTCTTTTTACATATTCCTTCGCTATGTTGGCTACGAGTACGTTTTGTATGCTATCAACTTGCAATTGTGTATAAATTTTTGGTGTGTTTTTTAAATTAGAATATTCACCGTTGAAATCATCAGCGGCATTTGTATCCCAATTATCAAAAATTATGCTATTCCCATTTGAAATTAATAATTCCCGATCCACCAAAGTTAATATCTGAGGTTGGCTCCCTGTTGTTTGAACATTGCTGATCAAAACATCAACCTCACCTTTTGTGTATTGCTCGGGAATATTTTTTAGGTCATTGTAAATTCCTGAAAAATCATCGCTAGTATTGGTATCCCAATTTTCAAAAGAAATGGAATTTCCTCCTGAAATGGATAAAGTAGATTGATCCAAACTTAGGTTTTGCGAAACTCCTCCATTTGTTTCAATTCCATTAATAAGATTATCTACTTCTTCAGCAGTATATAAGTTCGGTAAATTTTTCAGAGCATTAAATTCTCCATTAAAAAGCTCCGGTTTATTCTGCAGATCATCATAGAAACCTGAAAAATCATCGGCAGCATTAATATCCCAATTTTCAAAAGAAATAGTGTTTCCTCCCGAAATTGAAAGTCGGCTTTCTTCCAGAGTTAAAGCTTGTACAGTACCACCTACACTTGCATTAGCCGTAACCAAACTATCAACTTGTGACGTTGTATAAATTTGCGGAAGATTTCTTAAATCAAGATAATCTCCTGAAAAATCATCAGAACTATTCATATCCCATCCTTCAAAGGAAATACCGTTACCACCAGATATCTTTAATTCAGATCCTTCCAGACTTAGTGACTGGACAACTCCTTCAGAGCTTTCTCTGGTTACAATTAGACTGTCAACCTCTGATTTTGTATAGAGTTGGGGGAGACCGGTTAAATCTGCAAATTCTCCACTAAACAACTCAGGTCTGTCTTCGAGATCAAGGTAACTTCCTGAGAAATTACCTGTCAATTCACCAAGAGAAATCGTATTACCTCCCGAAATCGAAAGTTGATCTCCTTCCAAATTTAGTGATTGAATAATGCCTTCAGACCCACTCCTGGTTACAATCAGACTGTCTACCTGTGATTGTGTATAAAGTTGGGGGAGACCTGTTAAATCTGCAAATTCTCCACTAAACAACTCAGGTCTGTCTTCGAGATCAAGGTAACTTCCTGAAAAATCACCCGTCAATTCACCTAAAGAGATTGTGTTACCTCCTGAAATCGAAAGTTGATCTCCTTCCAAATTTAGTGATTGAATAATACCTTCAGACCCACTTCTGGTTACAATTAGACTATCTACCTGTGATTTTGTATAAAGTTGGGGGATACCATTTAAGTCAGCAAAATCACCACTAAAGATTTTGGGAGTATTAGCCAAATCTGCAAATTCTCCACTAAACAACTCAGGTTTGTCTTCGAGATCAAGATAGCTTCCTGAGAAATTACCTGTTAGCTCACCAAGAGAAATCGTATTACCTCCTGAAATTGAAAGTTGATCTCCTTCTAAATTTAGTGATTGAATGATACCTTCGGATCCACTTCTTGTAACGATCAAGCTATCTACCTGTGTACGGGTATAAATCTCCGGCGTGTTTATTAGATCATAGAAATCACCACTAAACAACTCAGGTCTGTCTTCGAGGTCAAGATAGCTTCCTGAAAAATCACCCGTAAATTCACCTAAAGAGATTGTGTTACCTCCTGATATAGAAAGCTGATCTCCTTCTAAATTTAGTGATTGAATGCTACCTTCAGATCCACTTCTTGTAACGATTAAGCTATCTACCTGTGTACGGGTATAAATCTCCGGCGTGTTTATTAGATCATAGAAATTACCACTAAACAACTCAGGTCTGTCTTCGAGATCAAAATAGCTTCCTGTAAAATCACCCGTAAATTCACCTAAAGAGATTGTGTTACCTCCTGAAATAGAAAGCTTATCTCCTTCTAAATTTAATGATTGAATGGTTCCTCCAGATCCACTTCTGGTTACCATCAAACTGTCAATTTCTGATTTTGTATATAGTTGTGGAAGACCGAGCAAGTCTTCAAAATTTCCGCTGAAAGAACTGGGGGTGTTAATTAAATCATTAAAATCACCACTAAACAATTGAGGTTTGTTTTTAAGATCAGAATAATCGCCGGAAAAATCATCAGAAACATCTCTATCCCAGTTTTCAAACGAAATGCTGTTTCCACTCGAGATGGAAAGCTCAGTTTCTGTAAGAGTTAAGGACTGGGTAAACCGTCCGGGATTTTCATTTCCTGAAAAAAGTTGCATGATCTCGCTCTTTGTATAAATATCGGGTAATCCGGTGAGACTGGAATATTTTCCGTCGAAATCATCGGAAGTATCCTTGTCCCAACCTTCAAAAGCAACCTCAAATCCATTAATATCGGCATCAGAATAATGATAAAGATCGGAGATCTGATCCTCTGAAATGGTACCTGCAAAATTTTCAGTTGTTTTAGAATGCAAGGAATATGGCACACTTAGTACTTGGCTCACACCGGTTATTGTGTAATTACTGCTGCCAGTAGGATCCACCTGGGATTCTATATAATACGGTCCCTTTGCCCAATTTATATTTGCAAAGCTTCCGCTGTTTACTTTTCCAGTACCAATTTGCAGAGAGACTAATCCATTACTATTGGTTGTAGTATAGTGGGTTTCTTCATAGACAGCCGTGCCTTTAGTAGAACCCTGTCTTACTCTTATTTTTAAATCAACATCAGAGCTGGTTACAAGTGCTTGGGAGTTATCTCTTATTACTGCCTGGTAACTTATTTTCTCAGGGGTTTGAGCAAAGAGGCTATTGATAGTCAGGAGCAGTAGGGGGAAAATGGGGGTCCATTTCATTACAATTATCTTTTAATAATTTTAAACGATTTAATATTTCTGGCTTGCCTAAAAATCTTTAGGATATACATGGCAGATTGAAGGTTATTCGGACTAATTTTTGTTCTATGATTTTCCAGGGAGCCTGTCGTGATCAATCTTCCGTTCAAGTCAAAGAGTTGATAGGAATAACGATCAGCTTTAAAATTTTCAATTTCAATAATGAAAAACTCCGTCATAGGATTCGGGTAGGCAATTACATCAATAACCGGAGGAAGATTTCTACTGTTTTCTTGTCCAGGAGGAGTTTTTTCCGTAACAGGAGGAACTTCTTCAGATGATATCAAGCTAGGTTGTTGAATCCCTTCGTTAACCGAGTTGTCGGCATTATCATAAGAAAGGTAAAAGACCTGACCTATAGAATAAGCAGCAGAACCGGTATTACCATAAGCATCTCCTCCCGCAGGAACTAAGACACTGTGAAAGATTTCACCTGCGTGTGCTTCAGGTTCCTCTTCTTGAGCCTGTGCTAAAAATGATAAGAATAAAGTGAGCAATAGGGGCAAATATCTCATAAGTAGGGTTGGGGGCAGATACTCTTAAAATTTTTCCTGCTATTCTTATTGTTAATTATTTGCCAAACATCAAGAATAATATCCGATAAAACAAACATAATAATCGACAAAATACCCTAAATCAAAATTTCGTTGCGGAAAAAAAACGACTTCAGATGAAGAAGCAACAAAAATTAGAGAAAATTCAGAATCACATTTTTGAAGAAAAATGGTTCCTCAGTAGAGGGTTGATCTTAGAAAATTTGGGGTGAAATAAGATTAATCCGCACCTTTAATTACCATCAGATTTTGAGGCAAAAATATATAAAACGTTTAGGAGCTTCTTATGTGGTTAGAAATGAAACTATATTTAATAGTGTTTATATGTATTTGATAACCAAACATATATAAAGATTTTAATCTTAGTGATAGGAAAAGAATTAAGCGTGATGCTCTTCAATCCTAATATCGTATAATATGATTTAACGGAATACAGGAAGTAGATTTTTGCTGCTGTGCAAAGGGCACCGATCAGGAATTTGATTGATTAGAAATTTACTCAAGCAGCGAGAAATGGATATGGTAAATTACTTTGAAATGAAGAGAGGTAGACTTTATTTTAACCAATTACATAAAAATAAAAATTTTCAAAAAAGAGATTAAAGTTAAAAATTTATTGTAATCTAAAACTTACATGCCTGGAAGACAGTATTATAAATGTAGTTTTTTACTTACAAAAATTGGGTTCTAAAAAAGGTATTTGAACGTTTTAACTTGAGGAAGAAATTCATAATTAACTTCAGAAATTCCATTTACACGTTTTCTGATATCAAGAAAAAACATTCCAAGTCGGTCACCTTTATATTCTAAAATATAACTTCCTGGGAAATCCTCGTGGTAGATTTTATTTGTTACTTCCAGAGCTTGTGTTAATTCGTAAGAACCAGATTCCAGATTTAATGTATTGCAAAGAATTTCACGTAGCATACTTTCTTCTGCTTGTTGGCTATCCTCTCGAATTACATACGTAGATACCGGCGTTAGCTCCTGTTCTGGAAAGCTTTGAGGAGCGTCAATTAATTTCTGCCAGGTATTCAAAAAAGAATTAACCAAGCTACTACTGACTTTACCCAGAGATATTCCTGAAGATTTTTGATCTTCTTTTTTGGAGTTCTTTAAACCGATTTTTAAGCTCACTGATCGGCTAACCGTAAGATTAGGATCTTCATTTCTTACCAGGTAAGGATTAGGATATGTGCATAAAGCTTCAGTATTTTCTGTCATGGCTATCAGTATTTCAGGTCTAAATATAGTAAAATATAGATTAAGTGCAACTATCTATATGAAAAAATTAGCAATTTGTAAGAAAATAAGTGTTTGGACATGAGTGGTTTACAGATGTATGTGCCTTTTGAGAGGATAATATTATTAATTACTGATTTTTTTTGTAAGAAATTCTTACAAGTGAAGATGTGAAATTGTAGCCCATATAAAAAAAAACGTCTGTTAAGGCAATGCTAAGTTATTGGTCAAATTTATAACTCTGGCTATATTAGGTATATATAACAAAATGTGTGAAGCCATGATCAAAATCAAACAAATCGTATTTCCTTTAAAAGAGCAACTTTTAATATCTAAAAAGCACTTATCATTTAACGTAGTTTTATTGCTCACATTGTTGCCATTTTACGCTGTTGCTCAAAAAAGCACAGTAAGAACAGATGCTGGTGACATAAAAGTAGAAGTTTTAGCAGAGAATCTCGATCATCCTTGGGGAATGGCGTTTTTACCCGATAAACGGTTGTTGGTTACAGAACGGGCAGGGACCTTAAGGATTTATGATGAAGGGGATAGTATATCTCAACCTATTAAAGGTACTCCTGAAGTTTTTAGTCAGGGACAGGGAGGTTTACTGGATGTTGCACTTGATCCTGAATTCGAACAAAACAAGTATGTTTATCTTTCTTTTGCTGAGCCGGGGAAGGATAGTACTGCATCCACTGCTTTAGGTAGGGGCCGCTTTGAAGATAACCAGATTAACGATTTTGAAGTTATTTTTAGAATGGAGCCAAAAGTAGAAGGCCCTAATCATTTTGGTGGAAGAATAGTCTTTGCACGCGATGAAATGTTATTTCTCACCTTGGGCGAAAGATTTAAATTTGAGCCTGCTCAAGATCTTTCCAGTCATCTTGGTACGATTGTGAGAATCAATAAAGATGGATCCGTGCCACAAGACAATCCGTTTTTAGGTGATGAGAATGCCAGAGATGAAATCTGGTCTTATGGTCACCGCAACATAGAAAGTGCGGCCATAGATCCTGAAAGTGGTCTGCTTTGGATTGCAGAAATGGGTCCATTGGGTGGTGATGAGTTCAACCAACCGGAAGCGGGAAGAAATTATGGATGGCCTAAGGTAAGTTGGGGCGACAACTATGATGGAAGTAAAATTCCAGATCCTGAGCCTGATTCAGAATTTGCTGATGCTGTGTTTCACTGGACACCTACAATTTCTCCTTCAGGTTTGATTTTTTATACGGGAAGCATGTATCCGGAATGGCAAAATAGCGCCCTTATTGGCGGATTAACAAGCAGCGGACTGGTAAGAATGGAGGTAAATGGTGAACAAGCCGAAGAAGTGGAGCGGATTCCCTTAAATGTAAGAGTACGGGATGTTGAACAGGCTCCGGATGGGTCAATTTATGTTCTTACAGATGAGGATAATGGAAAAATACTACGACTAAAGGCTATGGAGTAAGAAATTATTATAAGACACCAAAAGAGTCAATAAATTTAAATCTAAACCAACTTGTTATATTGGCAATTTTCGCACTTCAGTAATTTAAAAACATCAAAAACCTGCAGTTTCTAAGCTGCGGGTTTTTTATTGAAAGTTTTAAATTTCAGCAAACAATGGCATCCTTCAAAAATGGCAAATATCGCCCTTTATTACATAGGTAATTGTAAGCACTTTTTATATCTAAAACCTGGAACAAAATTTCTCTAAATTTTCAGAATGTAGTATTTAGCATTTTTTCAACTTCTCTAAAAAATCAAACTTTTTTAACAGAAGAAGGAAAAATATTAGACTTACTTGCTCTTGAAGTAAATTTCTTCTTCCAGATATAATACCTAATCACAATATATACCGGTGCAGCTATAAATCCTAAAGCTATTCCAATTATAAAGAACAGGAAAGTGATAAATTTGATAAATACCTTGGTAAAAAAGGAAGTTCCTTTAGGGATATACCTGCGGTAGGGCGAAAACAGGTAAATATTAGCCATTACAGCGCTTGTAAGAAAGCCTATTACCGGCACAAAGCCGAGCAGAAATGATAATCCGGCTATTTTATAGAATCTTTTGTCCTGGCTCTTTATAAATTCCTTTACTGTAGGCGACTGGAAGTGGGCGTTGCCACAAAAATGGCAATTTTGGAACAGCCTGGTACTTTCCAGTTTGTTTCCGCAGTCGGTGCATTTTCTATGGGAGATGAGGTTTAACTGATGCTTCTGAACATTATAAATAAGGTTTTTCTTCTTTTGACCAAATATACCTACAGCATAAATTTTAGGTTGAAGTTCTTTGCAGTTTATACATTTTACGGCAAATGGCAGGTTACTTTCTCCGCAAGCAGGACATTTTAGTTTTTGCTTTTCAAGCTTTTTATTGTAGCGTTTCCTCATAAATACAAAAAATGTAATGGCTGTAGCGTAGAGGATCACCATTAAAATTCCAGTCCAAATGAGCAATAGGAAACCAAAGAGCACCAGGCTGTCTTCTATCCAGCTGGTAATTTTTCCGATAAAAAGATTATCGTCTTCGTCTATGTTCTCCAGAAAATCTAAAAAATCTTTCCTTAAAGTGGCGAGCCAGTGCACAAATAACGCCCCAAAAGCCAGTAATATCCAAAGAGGATCAAATGCCGCCCACTGTACTTCCTGAAGAACATCTACAGAAGATTCATCCAAAAGGCTCAGGTTAATTGCGAGGAAAGAAATTGGCTTCAGGTAAGTTTCTAAATTCTTTAAGAGATTACGTACTTCAGTACTTTTATCACCGATAATTTCCAGCAGGCTTAAACTACCAAGAACAAACAGAACCCAGTTTCTACTAATAAAAGCATCCTCCGGAACTGGAGGGACATCTTCTAAGCCGGGAAAATATTCAGGATAAGATAATAAAAGAGCGGTTAAAAATGCCGGAAGAAATGTTCTTAAGGAGAACAACGGAATTGAACCAATGATGGTAATGATTTGAACTATTGACATTTTCTAATTTTACACGGTCTAAGGTAAAATTAAATTAATTTTAAGGACAATACATGACCTGAAAAAAGCTCACTCGTTTTTTTGGCAATTATCGAGCAGAAGAGTTGTACAATTCGGTTTCTGAATTTATTAGCAGAAATGCCTCGAAATGAGAAGGATTTTTTTACTACTTCACAAACAAGAAAATTCCCTTATAGACAATCTAAAGAGTTGTAGCGACTTCTTTTGAAGCAGAATACCGTTTCTCTGTCCTGAACAACTTCAAATTTGCTTTAAAACGCTGCGTTCTTCAGAAAAAGATTTCTAAAAAGCTTTACTACACCAAAAGTATATTCCGGAACGAGAAATCGACATTTCAGATCTTTTCATTTAAAGGAAGTTTAGGTATAACATAATTTTAATACTGTAAGCCTTTAATAGCAATCAAATACAACCAAAATATAAACCAACCTTTAAAAATTTAAAATTATGAAAACTTTAATTTTCAGTCTTGTATTACTTATGTGCCTAGTCCCCGCAAGTAGCCAGGAAACGGTAGGGTTAAGCGAAAATACTGTTTCGTATGCTCCCTATTCTTCAAATCTTACGAATAGCGGGGATGTATATTCATTTAGTATAAATGAAATTTATAATGGAGAATTTGAATTGAATCCATTAACGTTTATGAAAAAAAACTTTGATGTTAATCATTTTATACTGGAGTTAAAAGATAAAGATTTGGATGCATGCCAGGTGAGCTTTGTATCCCGAAAAGGAATGCTGAAAGTAGATTTTGACAAAGAAGGCAAAATGGTTAAAATGTATCAGAGGTTTCGAAATATAAAGCTACCCAATGATCTTTCTCATGAGATATACAGAGACTATAAAGGCTGGAACATTGTAAAAAGTCTTCACATAGCCAGGGGTAGAGACGGCCGTATAGATAAAGAATTTTACCGCCTTAAATTGGAAAACGGAAACAAAACTAAAATTGTAAGAATTGACAGAACTAAAGCGACATCAGTTGAATTAGCCATTAATTAAGTCGAGCCAGGTTCAGAATAAGAGACTGCGTAAAAATCAATAATTTGATTTTTACGCAGTCTCTTATATTAATCTGAATAAATTTTGTCTTCTCAGTCTCACTGCATAAATCTATATTTTACAGCAATTATATTTATATTTTTCACATAACAATCTTCTACGAAAAATTAAGAGGAAAATTAGTTTTAGCTTTTAATAACAGGTTATTCAGAAAAAGCATAAAATTGTAGTAATAATTTATTGATTATGAGAGCATTAATAATAGACGACGAAGAGCTTGCAAGAAAGCGGATTTTAAATCTTTTAGAAGAGGTGCCGGAAATTATGGTTTCAGGAGAGTGTTCCAATGGGAAAACAGCCATAATACAGATCAATGACTTAAAACCTGATCTTATTTTCCTGGATATTAACATGAAGGATATGAATGGTTTTGAAGTTTTGCAGGAGATAAATATCTCTCCAAAACCTTTAGTAATTTTCGTCACCGCATATGATAATTATGCCACCAAAGCTTTTGATGTGGATGCTTTTGATTTTCTTTTGAAGCCTTTTAAAGATCAGCGGTTTTTTAAAACAATTAGTAAGATTCTGAACATTTCCCGCAGCGAAGCAGACAGTAATTTTGAGAAGAAAATAAAGGAATTATTTAAAATTTACTCCAGGGAGGCGAAGGAAGTATCGTCTCCGGGGAAAATTCCTATAAAACAAGGTAATAAAACGATGCTGCTGGATCCTGCAGAAATAAGCTACATTATAGCTTCTGGTTGTTATGCTGAAATATTTACCGATAATAAAAAGCATGTGCTAAGGGAGTCATTAAATAATCTCGAAGAGATGCTGGATGAAAATATTTTTTTTAGAATTCATAGATCCACGATTGTTAACCTTAATCATGTAAAAGAAATTGTACATTCAGAATATTCCGAAATAGATGCCCGGATGACCGATGATAAACTGTTGCACATAAGCAAGTCTAACAAAAAACAGTTTCTGGAAAAAATTGGAATTTAGAATGAAAAGCTTCCTTAAAAAATACCTGGACATAAACCTGGTCCTTCTTTTATCTGGGTTTTATGCGCTGTTTAATATCGTGTATGTGGGTAAAGCTGTTTATATGCATCATTATTCCCCAGGGATGCCGGAATTTCCGTGGCGTGAGTTCCTTCTATACAATATCTTACTGGATTGGGTGGTAGTGGTGACTTATATGACGCTCATCGCTATCAGCACCAAAAAGCTGCTGAACAAAAATTACTCATGGGTAAAGATTATCTCTATTCATACCCTTTTCTCCATACTTATTGGATTAATTATCAGGTTGATATTTGATGTTTTTGGCATACTGGTCGGCCAAATAGACCCTTCAGAATATCAATTACAGGAAAGTTTCCACAGGTTTATGGCAGTAATAGAACTCAATTTTTTGATCTATTTTGCAATGATCTTTATCATTTACACTTACTATTATTTAAAACAGGTAAAAGAAGCAGAGAAGCGCCACAGTCAGCTGGAAAGTCAGCTGGTAAACACCAGGATGAAGATGCTTTCTTCACAATTGCAGCCGCATTTTCTTTTTAATACACTCAACAGCATTTCAGTTCTGGCAGATTTAGATGCGGGCAAAGCGAAGGATACCATTGCAGATCTCAGTGATTTTCTACGTGAGATTCTCTATAGTAATGATGAAAATGAAATCACCCTTGAAAAAGAGCTAAGGACTTTAGAATATTATCTTAATATTTTGAATATCAGGTTTTCAGATCATTTAAAAATTCGGAAAGATATAGGCGAAAGGCTGCTCAATAGAAAGGTGCCGGCACTAATCCTTCAGCCAATTATAGAAAATTCGATAAAGCATGGTTACTCCTACGAACATACAGATTTGGATGTGGATATTTCTATACATGCAGAAGGGGATTATTTGCAGATAAAAGTTGAAAATAACGGCGAACCAATTAGTTTGTCAGAAACTCAATTGCAAAAAAAAGGAGTCGGAATGGCAAATATTAAAGATCGCCTGGAGAATCTCTACGGAAATGATTTCTACTTTAAAATGCGCAATAAAGAAGGTCGTGCCGGAGTGGAAACAATAATTCGTATTCCGCTGAAATAGCTTTTTTTCCTGAATTAGATTCATTTTCAGTGCAATTAGTCTCTTTTCTCGATGTTTTTGGTCTTTTTCAGCTAAAAACGGATAAAAATCCTCCTTAAATAGCTCTTTCATAATAAAAAATTGGAACAGAAGCATTAAAAGCTTCCGTAGAATATCTTCAGCATAAACTACCACATTTTGGGTATTGATAATCAGCATTTTTCTTCCGAAATTTATTACGCAGAAAAGACCAACTACCAACCAATTTTTGTTGATCTTAGTCAATAGCTTAAAATGCCAGTTTTCGACCTTCAGTTTGAGTAGGGTCAACCTGAGGATATAAAAACTGGCATTTTTTCATCGAAAATTCTCTAAACTCCTGAGGGTTCCGCTTTACGTTTTACAGTTCGTCCTTCTTTAATAAGTAAGGTTACATCTTCCAGCACGAGGTACAGGCATGGCACAATCACGAGGATAATAGAAGTGGCAAAAACGATCCCGAAGCCTAAAGAAATTGCCATAGGGATAAGGTATTCGGCCTGGCTGGATGTTTCGAGAATAATAGGAGTGAGGCCCCCAAAAGTGGTGAGGGTGGTAAGCATAATCGGTCGGAAACGGCGTAGTCCGGCTTCGTGAATGGCATCGTATATAGATGAGGTCTCCCTTCGTTTATTGGCAAAATCGATCATAATCAAAGCGTCGTTTACAACCACACCCGAGAGGGCGATAACACCCATTAAACTTACCACAGAAAGATCATAGCCCAATAAAATGTGACCTATTACGGCACCAACGATCCCAAATGGAATTGCAGACAATACAATAAGTGGCTGTTTGTAGCTGCCAAAAGCAATAGCTAAAAGAGCGTAGATAATTAACATCGCCATAGCAAAACCGCTCCACAGGGAATCGGTAGATTCACGCATATCTGCCTGGCTTCCTTCAAAGCTCCAGGTAAGCCCAGGGTAGTCTGCCCTTAGCTGAGGTAAAACTTCGTTTTGAACAGAAGCCAGTACCTGGCTCACCGCGTTGGATGGTTCTACGTCCATACCCACATTCACAACTCTGCGGCCATCTCTTCGATTAATGCTGGTAAATGCTTCCCGCTGTTCCACCTCGACTACATCAAGAAGAGGTACTTCAACACCTGCGGGAGTACGAACTAAAAAGTTTTCAAGGTTATCGATATCACGTCGTTCTTCCAGTGGAAGCTTTACGCGTACCTCAATTTCATTGGTGCTCCTTAACTGCCGCATGGCAAGAGCGCCAAAAAAAGCGTCCCGTACCTGTCGGCCCACTTCATTTGAGGTAAGCCCCAAATTCCTGCCTTCCTGTAAAAGCTTAAAATCGTACTGTACCTTTCCTTTGTTATAATTATCATTAAGATCGCGGGTGTTTTCAAAAGCTTCCATCTCTTCAAGAAACTTTGTGCTTGCCTTTTCCAGCACATCAATATCGGAATGACTTAGGTCGACACTAATATCCTGTTGATAACCGCCCGGGCCACGTTCTGCTTCAAAAGTGATTTGATCCACTCCGGCAATGTCGCCAATATTGTCGCGCCACAGCGCGATAAGCTCCCTTGCGGACATGTCCCTTTCGTCTGGTGGGAGCATTACGATCTCCACATCAATAAAATTTTGCCCCCGGACATTAGTTTTTACGCCTTCTGCCACTTTGTACAGGTCGTGTTCTTCGAACATTTTACGGGTAGACTCAGTAATTTCTTCGGCGACACGAGCAGCTTGTTCGGGAGTGGTACTCACCGGCAGTCTCACGCCCGCTTCAATTTCATCTGCCGCTACTTCAGGCATCATTATCATTCCCATGTGATCACTGTAACCATATCCGCCAACGATAAGGAGGAGGGCTACAGCCGCACTTAAGGTGATATAACGATATTTGAGACAAAGGTCCAGTAAGGGTCGGTAATATTTGTCTATAATCCTATCATAGCCTTTAGCAAAAGATTCCTGTAGTTTTTCCAGTTTCGCTGCCCAACCTGTTCTTTTTTTTGCTTTAAGATGGCCAAGGTGGGAAGGCAGGATAAAAAGAGCTTCTAAAAGAGAAACGGCTAGAATAACGATTACTACTGCAGGTAGTGGCCACCAGAATTTTCCTGTTTCTCCTGGCATAAAAAGCAGTGGTACAAAAGCAATAATCGTGGTAAGTATACTGAAGATCACCGGCTTGGAAACATCTCTGGTGCCGGCAATGGCAGCATCTATGGGATTCATTTCTTTTTGCCTGTATTCATGAACGTTTTCTCCTACCACAATAGCATCATCCACAACAATCCCCAGAACTACCAGGAAACCAAACATAGAAATCATGTTAATACTAAGTCCGAAAAGGGGGAGGAAAATAATGCCGCCAATAAAAGAAATTGCCATTCCCATCATTACCCAAAAGGCCAGGCGGTATTCCAGGAACAGCGCCAGGATCACCAGTACGATAGCGATGGCCATGATTCCGTTTTCGGTAAGTAAGGAAAGCCTTTCACGATAATCTTCTGCACTATTGCTGTCTATACGGAATTGCACTCCCGGAGGTAACTGAAAGTCCTCGATAATTTCGAGCACAGTTTCCTCAATTTCTAGCGGAGACTGATCCCCAATTCGATAGATGCTCAGATCTACGGAAGGACTCTGGTTGAATTGTCCGTGGAAGCCGGTTTCTTCAAACCCATCGGTAATGGTAGCTATATCCTGAAGAGTAACCCTTGCGCCGGAAGCAGAGGAAATAATGGTAATATTTCCGAATTCTTCTGCCCATTGTTTGCGTTCCTGCATTCGCAGTAAAATTTCTCCTGAATGTGTTTCTACTGCACCTGCCGGCACATCTTCACTAGACTGGGCAACAATATCTGCCACCTGTCCCAGCGTTAAGTTGTATTCTCTAAGCTTGTGTCGCGGAATTTCAATATGGGTCACATAGTCTGGTACATTTCCTATCTCTACCTGTGTAATTTGCGGATCACCTAATAGTCGGTTACGTAACCGTTCTGCCAAAATTCGCAGCGTCCAGATGTCGCTTTCCCCGTAAATGGCTATTTCCATGACATCCCGCTGGCGCGACTGGAGGTTTACTTGTGGCCGCTCAATATCATCGGGAAAAGTCTGGATACGCCGTACTCCCTGGTCTATATCCTGAAAAGCCTGCATCCGGTCTGTACCGGCAACCAGTTCGACAAGGATGTTTCCTGAGCCTTCATTAGCGGTAGAAGTAATTTCCTTAATTCCCTGGATACCGCGTATGGCTTCCTCTACGGGAAGCAAAATACCCTGTTCTACTTCGGCAGGTGCAGCACCTGGATATGCAACATTTACCTCTACGTAGTCCAGCTGAAACTGCGGAAATACCTCCTTCTGAATATTGAACATCGTCCAGATCCCGCCACCTATTAAAATGATCATTAACAGGTTTGCAGCAATGGAATTCCTGGCCATAAACGCTATAGCTCCTTCTTTCCGCACATTTTTATCCTCCGGCTTCTCCATGGCTGTTATTCCTCTCTATTTGGTTCTTCCTCATTAGTATTTTCAGAAGTGTTTCCAGATCCTTCCGTTCTTAGTTTCACTCCTTCGGAAACTACACTTAGATTGGTTGTGACCACTTTTTCTCCCTGTTGAAGACCGTCGCTGATGTATACATATTGCGCGTCGGTAAGAATAATATCTACTTTCCTGATGGACAGTTCTCCATCTTCATTTACCCATACCGTCTGGTTAGTGCGGAGATAATCCCGGTTTAAGCGTACCACATTTTCTATCTCCCGCGCCTGTACTTCTGCCTCTACAAAACCTCCTATTATGAGCTCCCGTTCGGTATCTGTAGTGTCTTCACGTGCCAGGGGATCAATAATTCTTACGAGCACGCGTGCAAGTCTTGTCTGGTCATCGAGTGCGCCTACCTGTTTATCCAGATAACCTGTCCGGGAAACACCGCTTGGCCAACCCGAATTTCTTATCTCTACGGTAGATCCGGTCTCATCATCAGATTTGGGAAAAGACAACCATTGGAGTTTATCTACAGGAACCGTGAGGGTAATCCAGTATTGCTCGCTGCCCACCAAACGGCCCAGCTCGTCCCCGGGTGCAACTTGTGAACCCACAGTTACATTTTGACTTAAAATATGGGCGTCAAAAGGCGCTCTTATTGTGGTGCGCGATAATAGAAGTTCCGCCTGTGCCACAGCTGCTTCGGCAGCTTTTACCCTGGCTTTTATGGCATCAAGCTGTGGCCTGCGTAATACTAAAGAACGCTGGTTTTCTGAAAGGGAATCGAGACCAGCGAGTTCCAGATCCTGTTCTGCCACTTCCTGTCGGCCCATTTCCATATTAAGGTCTGTTTTAGCCTGTAAAAGATCACTTTTCCTTAACTCCAGGGTATTTCTAAAATCTGAAGGATCGATTTGTAAGAGAACCGCTCCCTTTTGAACAAATCCTCCGGGAATAAATTCCGGAGACCTGCGTATTACCTGACCACTCACCTGAGGGCTCAGCATCACATCCTCTACCGGTTGCACCATCCCGGTGGCCTCAATGACCGGACGAAAGTCACCCCCTTCTGCCTCCACAACATTTACCAGCATCGCTGTTTGTTTTGTGGCACCTTCAGAACTTGCCGTTGGTTCGGTGGAAAAAATTAAATAAGTGACGACCACCGCAAGAAGAAGGATGCCGAGGCAGATGATCAATATTTTTTTTGTATTCATAAGCGCCTTTCTCTTTATTTAAAATTCTACGGAATCTGTTCGTTCTGTTTCAAATCCGCCAGCCAATGTTCGGTATAAAGTGATTCTGTGTTCTAAGAGTGTTTGCCGGGCTTCAAGAATATCTCTTTGTAACTGCTGTTCCTGGTCCAGTGAAAGCAGCACGTCCAGATATTCACTAAGGCCGTTTAGGAATTCTATTCTTAATTGCTTGTTTGTTTTTTGTGCGAGCTCCAATCGGCGTTCCAGAACCTTAATTCTTTCTTTTTGTTTTTGTTCCCGGATGAGTGCATCTTCTACTTCCCTAAAAGCGATAAGTACCGTTTGCCCGTATAAGTAGAGCTGTTGGTTTTTTAAAGCTTCGGTGCGATCAACTTCTGCACGTATGCGTCCGCCGTACAATAAAGGGGCTACAAGGTTTCCGGCAAGCGTATATGCCCAGTCCTGAAAGAGGTTACCATAGTTATTAGATCTGGATTGGGCGCTTAGGTCGAACGTGAGGCGGGGATATTTGCTTCTTATTGCCTGTGCCATTTCCCTGTCTGCAGCCAAAACCAGATTGTAAGCCTGCTGAACGTCAGGACGGCGCCTGATAAGTTCCAGTGGAAGTCCTGTTTCGGGAAGAGGTGGTAATTCCGGAAGGGCAGTTTCTGGCGTTATCAATAGATTTTGAGGAGGACGTCCCAGAAGCACCGCCAATTGGTTTTGAAGTAGCATCAATTGTGTTTCGTAGAAAATCCTCTGATCCCGTGTACTTTCCAATAACTGCTGCTGGCGCAGTATATCTACGGCTCTAATTTGTCCGCTGGTAAATCTCTCGCGGATGAGCCTTAAAATTTCTTCATTAGTTTCAATTTGCCGATTCGTTAATTCCAGTTGCTTTTCCACAGTGAGCAGCTGGAACCAGGTGTTGCTTATCTCTGCTGAAAGTGTCATGGCTGCTG
Source organism: Autumnicola psychrophila (assembly GCF_031846645.1). Classification (NCBI taxonomy): domain Bacteria; kingdom Pseudomonadati; phylum Bacteroidota; class Flavobacteriia; order Flavobacteriales; family Flavobacteriaceae; genus Autumnicola; species Autumnicola psychrophila. The sequence continues at coordinate 179,793 of NZ_JAVRHN010000004.1, read as the reverse complement.
CCTGATAATCATAAAAGGATGCCTCTGCCCTAAACTTCTCGGCCTGTATGCCAGATCGTATTCTTCCCCAGAGGTCCAGCTCGTAACCGGCAGCAAGACCTGCCTGAAAGTTTTCACCTCCCGCAAAGTCGGGTTCCGGGCGGCTTATCGCACTCCGGGCGGCAAGATCTATTTCCGGCCATAAAAAGGATTTCTCACGTCTTAAAATAGCCTGAGCAGCCTTAAATTGCTCCCAGGTAGCGGCAAGGTTGAGATTTTTTGTTAACGCAATGTCAATAAGGGAATCAAGATCGGGATCATTAAATGATTTCCACCATTCTTCCGGAATGGCTTCATTCCCGGTATAGGAAAACGCAGCAGCTTCCTCAATGGGGGGCTCTACATTCTGAAGTTTTGGCGCACAGCTACTGAGAATGCAAAAGCAGAGTAGGGGCATCCATATCAAGAAGGGTGAACTTCCAGCCGATAGTCCGGATTTTTTCGGTAATATTCTTAGAGGTAAAATAATTTCAGGTTCAATAGAAACGGGTATTGCTGCAGCGTGTAAAATGCCGCATTTACTACGCACTGTTCCAGGTTCTTAATTCTTTGCACATTGCTATTTCTTAAAGTTACTATTTTTTTAGAAGTTCACAACAATGCTTTATGTGGCAGAAAAAAATTTATGATCTGTTCAATTTCTTTAATGAAGTCAATTAAATATCACAAATAGGCAGATTGACAACTTTTAATTTTTGAGGAGAAAAAATTGGAAGAGAAGTGAAACCTTCTGAAGTAAGAACCCCTAAATGACAAAATCATTAATATAGCTGAAACTTTAGATCGATAATTGCGCTTTTTGGACTACCTCTTTTAAGAATCACAGGCAGATTTCTCTTTACCTTTTACCTTTTTTATTATTCCTATTAGAACACCAGAAGTAAACACACACTGGGAGCATCTGAATGGAGCATCTGAAAAAAGCAGTAAATTTTTTAAACTTTAAAAAAATAAGGTTATAAAAAGCCAACAAAAATCTGCTGTAGACCTGTGGATGCAGGCTTCAGTATTTAATTCAGTAGAGAAAATTATAAAGTTCTAAGCTCCATTTACAATTACATTCACAACAGCGCCAATCACTGCAAGAAGAATAAAGGCAAGGACAAGAGTGAAAAAAACTTTCACATAAATATTCACGCCCTTCATGGTAACTTTATAATTATCAGCAAAAGCAGAAAAGATTTCCATGGCGATAATTTTTAGAAGTTAATACTCTGTTTATCTTAAATTTAAAGATAAAAATCAGTAAAAGGAATAATTTTCGCTGAAGGGCAGGAATATTAGCCTAAGGGTTCTTTTGGAGTTATTTCTACATTTAAGTTGTAGTTTTTCTTACTTTTTTCTTCAAATTGTCGTTTTTAAGCCTGCATCTAAACTGAAAAGTTCAGATGATAACCAGGTAGATAAAAAGCTGCTCTCGGTTTCCGAAAGGCTTTTTTTAGAAAAAAGTAAGCATATAGCTCAGGAAAATGAAGATAAGAGGTTTCTGATATGCTGAAAGGAGGATTTATTTAGGAGAATTTCGATTTCTTTCAGCACTTTTTAGAAGAAAAGCTAATTTTTCAGTAAAAATGAAGAAAGAACGGTGCAGACCTTTATATTTTAGCTGTTTACAAAGGATACCGGAGCACGAAAATTGCCATTTTTAAACGTTAAATAATGCAGTGACGTGCTGCTACATCCAAAAGAGGAGATGATTAAATAAAAACCATATCCTCTTTTAATTGTTCATCATCGCAACGCAGGTTTTCTTTGAAATGATATTCGTTCAGAAGCTTAGCGATTACTTCACCTATTGCATCCTGCCGCTGTTCAGGTTTATTCATGAACTGGATTTTTCCCCATCCTCTAATATCACATACCATCATTTTTTTGGCATCTCTGATGGTTTGTTGTACCCGGTCATATTGTACTGGAAATTCAATTGTCTCACGGATTAACTTTTTTTCTTTTTCTAAGATCATAACGTTGATTTTAATATTCAGTTCAAAAATAATCGCGTTTTCACTGATACAGGTTATCAGTAAATTAAGGTTCAGCATTTTTAGTTACCAATGCGTTAAGAGATCTTTTCTGGGTAAAAACATCTGAGTTGGACTTTAATAAAAATGAAAAAAGTTATAAGCTTCCTTTTTTCCTTGAGGAAAATATTTACATTTGTTATAATTTAGACTTAGTCTTAATAAATAGATGCGAATACGAAAATAGTTCTTCTGCGGCTTCTGTTAATCATACATGTTGAGCAAGTCGGGAGGTCTGAAATGAAAAAAACCAATCAGCAACAAATAAATATTTAAAATGAAAACTACGAGATCTACCTTATTATTATTCAGTTTCCTCTTCCTAAATGCACTTATTGCTCACGCACATGCCCTTGTTATCGATACTGAAGATCGGGCTGTTCCAGGAAAGGAGCAGGAAGTGAAAATCTACTACAGTGAATTTGCTGACGGCAGTATTGAAAAAGTAGTAGATTGGTACTCCAATGTCGCAGAATTTCAACTTTACCTGGTACAGCCAAATGGGGAGAGGGTAAAACTAAAAACCACCGCCCACGAAGATCATTTTACTGCGGCCTTTACACCTGAAAAAGAGGGAGCATACCGACTGGAAATAGCACATACTGCTGAAGATCCCGGAGACGGAACGGCTTATCAGTTCAATGCCTTTGCGAATATTTGGGCAGGAAATTCTTCAGGTCCACTACCGGTAACAAAAGAAAATCCTGAATTAAGTTTAGTGGAAGAACACCAGTCCAAAGATTCCGGAGTACGTACTTTTAAAACTTATTTTAAAGGAGAGCCAAAAGAAGGAATCACGGCGACAGTTTTTATGCCATCGGGTAAAAAGATAGAAGTGAAAAGCAATTCTGAAGGAGTAATTACATTTAATCTGGAGGAAAAAGGCGCTCATTTTATTGAGGCGACAACTTATGATGAAAATGAAGCTGGACAAACTGAAAAAGCTCCATATACGGCGACATGGAGATGTGCCACTCAAAAAGTAGAACTATAAACTACCCAAGTTTAAATTTTACAGTACGAGCTAAAAAGAAATTTTTGATTATGCTAACCCTCATCATTTCAATAACTTTTTTAGGTTTTTTTGTCCTTTACCACACCTCTGAAAAGGTACAGTTAAATCGGTCAGTGTTTCTTGAGAAGTGGATTCAGGATCATCGCCTACCTTCAAAATATTTAGGGTATGGACTCATAGCTATAGCGCTTATTCTCAGCATTATTTTTTATGGTGTTGGATCTGGTAGTTTCGCAGGTATAGTAATCCTTATGACTGTGGCAAGTACTACTATACTTCTGGCACCGTTGGGTTATCTGACATTTAGCACTCTCACGATTATCTTTATGATTTCCATTCTTACCGAAGTCATTTTCATCTGATGCCGGCAAACAAAAAATACCTGACAAAATCAAAAAGCCAACGCTTTGCGAAAATATCGGCCGGCCTAATTGGTGGTTATTTGGTGATGGAATCCCTTCACATTGCACTCGCTTTTTGGGTAAATCATGTACATGTGCTTATGACGCTTCGATTTGGAGGATTTATTTTATGGTCCGCACTTTTAATTCTTGCTTTTCTTGCAGAAAACGGATGGAAAATCTGGGCGATCTATCTGTTGCTTACGTTGCTATTTAGTATCCTTATTTACTTCGGAAAAAGCTATAACCCCATTATTTAAGTGATGACTAATAGAACCTATAATATACTATTCCATACGCACACCGTAAGCGGAATTATTATCAGTGTTGGCCTTTATATCATATTTTTTGCCGGTTCTTTTTCTTTTTTTCGGGATGAGATTATTAGCTGGGAGAGAAATGAACCTGTAATAGAAAAAGGTTTTGGTAATGCGAATTTTAATACGATGATGGATTCGCTAGACGAGACGCATTCCACATACGGTCGTGACATATCTTTTACCAAGTACTTTGAAGAGCGAAGGCTAAGCCTCAATTTAACACCCTCTAAGGATTCAACAGTACAGCAAGACGCTTCTGGAAGAGAGTTTTTTTACATGGATATGGATTCTCAAAACACCTATGACTATGCCAGTAATTATTCAATTGGAGAATTTCTCTACCGCTTACATTTCCTGGCGCAGCTCAATTTCTATGGAAGTAGTGGATATCTTCTGGCAGGAACCATTGCCTTCTTCTTTCTTTTTGCAATTATTACAGGGACATTGGTTCACTGGAAAAAGATAGTTTCGAACTTTTTCATCTTCAGGCCGAAAGCCCGTCTTAAAAATATCTGGACCGATGCCCATACTGCACTGGGAGTCATTGGACTTCCATTTCAATTTATCTATGCGGTTACAGGTGTTTTCTTTATTATCGCTACTGCAATTGTGGCACCGCCTGTAATATCCATTGTTTATGAGGGTAATTCAGAAAAGATGTTTGAAGATTTAGGAGTGGCTACGAAAGATTTTCCCCTCGCAATGGAAAAGCCTGAAACCACTCCAAATCTTAATAGTTTTGTTCAGAAGACAGAATCTTATTGGCCCGATTTTAATATCGAAAAAGTAACTTTTTACAACTTCGGTGACGAGAACATGCATGTTGGAGTAGAAGGATCTCCTCAATATGGAAAACAGTTTATTGGACGAGGCGAGTTAATCTTTAATGCGGGAACAGGGGAAATTGTATCAGAAAAAAATCCTTTTGAAAATACCTCCTATGTTGATGGCGTCACAGGAATTATGGAACGTCTACATTTTGGTGATTATGGAGGCCTAGGGTTAAAAATCGTCTATTTTATTCTTGGGATTATCTCCTGCTTCGTGATTATTTCCGGAATTCTGATATGGCTGGTTGCGAGAGATAAAAAGCATATTGCCGAGAAAAAAAGAAAGTTTAATGCCTGGATGGGCTGGAGTTTTATTGCTATCTGCTTAACGATGTATCCTGCTACGGCTTTCACATTTGTCGCTGTGAAGTTGTTTATATACGATTTTGATCCCGAAAGAATGACCAGCATTTACCAGATCTTCTTTTACTCCTGGCTGATACTTATCCTTCTCTTTACATTGAAAAAAGACAATTTCTTTACGAATAAATATACGCTGATCTTAGGTGCAATATTGGGATTAATGATTCCTATAGCAAATGGACTCATTTCTGGTAACTGGTTTTGGAAAACCTTTACAAAAGAATACTACGATATCTTCTTTGTAGATATTTTTTGGATGACTCTCGCCATAATCACATTTATCGTAGGGATTAGGTTGAAGAGAATTAACGAAGATTCCAGGACTTCTCTAAAGTCAGTTTCTGAATGACTTTAGGTTAAAAATTTTAATTTCCGGAAGCGAATTTGCCATTCAGATTACCTTTATGTATCGTATTATGCCTGAAGAGAATCTTGAAGAGAATCAAATAAGGAGAAGCACAAGGTTCACAAATCGAAAATTGCCATTTTAACACATGGACTATTTTATAGCACATCTCGCTCATAAAACCTTCAAACCGCAAGATTATTCTTAAATCGGAACGAGGCGGGTCTCCTGACTATTAACGTTTTTACTTAGTCTTCCATATCTACTACTAGAACAGTGGCTCTTTAATTGCAAAATTCTAAATATTATTTACAGTCGCGCGACAGTTCTTGATTTTCACACGATTCCCTTTATTGTTTGCAGCTAATCAAAACCTTTTCCTGTTGATGAAGAAATAACAAAAGAGCTTGTATAAAAAAGGAATGTAAACAAATTAGTAGAAGAGGAATATTTTTTAATATTGTAATTTTTGGTAATCAGTTTTTAAAAAAAGCTTTTTTGGACTACTGCTTCAAAAGATGTAAGTTTCAGCTTATTTTTAGCAACAAGTGAAATAAGAGTTGCCGTAATTACAAACTTTGATTTTCCCTGCTTAAAATTGTAAGCTTTTTACATTTAAAGTAACAAACCATAATTGAAATTAAATAATAATTTTGATAAGAATTTCTTTTTAAGATCATAACAAGAAGTATTTCCATGAAGAATAGTATTAACGATGTTAATCTCCCCAAGAAAAAAAGCGCTGAAGAAATCAGTCGTGCCAAATCCATTGTTAATATCCTAAAAGAACCTGTGGTAGTAGTTGATGAAGATGGAAGTATAATACAGGCCAACAGCGAGTTTTATAGCACATTTCAATTACAGAGGAAGGAAGGTTTTGAAGTTGGTTTAAGAGATATTCCTTTTTTTCAGGAGTTAAACGAAGTTTTGGAAAATAAACAGCTTCGTAAGCAAGGTATTATAGATCTTAAAATTTCACTGGAGCTTCCTAACGAAGTAAAGAAGAACTTCCTTGTTAATGCAGGTCTTTTGGATCCACAGGGAAATTCTTCAGATTCTATTCTAATTTCATTTAATGAAGTTAATGTCAAACCTATTGGAAAACGAAATGAGAAAAATGATCTGCAAGAGATTTATGAAATTTTTTCTCAAGCCCCTGCCATAATAAGTGTATTACGTGGGCCAAACCATGTTTTTGAATTGGCAAATGAAAATTACCTTCAGCTCATAGGAAATAGAAGTATTATTGGAAAGCCTGTAAGAGAAGCTTTGCCAGAAGTAGAAAACCAGGGATTCTTTGAAATACTTGACAACGTTTATAATTCCGGAGAAACTTATACCGGGAGTGAAGTGGCAATTAAGCTTTACGTAGGTAAACAGGAATTGAAGAATTCTTTTGTGGATTTTGTTTATCAACCAATTTTAAATGATTTAAATGAGGTAAGCGGAATATTTGTGCATGCTGTAGATGTTACCGAGAAAGTAACGGCAAGAAAAAAACTTGAAGATAGTGAGAATGAATTAAGGAAGTTAATCGATACAGTACCAGCAATTATTTGGATTACACGTCCCGACGGTCAGAATCACTATTTGAATAAAAACTGGTTCGAATATTCAGGCCAAACTGAGAGCGAAAGTGCAGATTTTGGTTGGTTAAAGGCTGTACACCCCGATGATGAAAAAAGAGTAAGGGAAACTTTTATGAAAGCAAATATTAATAAGGAAGACTTCACTATAAGTTTTAGACTGAGGAATTGGGAGGGAACTTATCGCTGGGTTTTGGACAGCGGGAGTCCAAACTACAGTGCCGATGGTGAATATGAAGGAATGGTAGGCACTGTAGTAGATGTCCATGAAGAAAAAGTAAAGGAGCAGTTGATAAAGGAAAAGGAACATCGTATTCGATCTGTTATAGAAGAAGCTGATGTTGCTACAGCTCTATACACTGGTCGTGAAATGAAGATTGAAATAGCTAATGATGCTATGATAGAGCTTTGGGGGAAAGATCATTCGGTAGTGGGAAAGACTCTAAGAGAAGCATTACCCGAACTGGAAGGGCAGCCTTTTCATGGTTTACTACAGGGAGTTTATGAAACAGGTGAGACTTATTGGGGGAAAGAGGATCCTGCAGACTTATTAATTGACAATAAACTTCAAACGGGCTTTTTTAATTTTACTTATAAGGCACTGCGTGACGAAAGAGGCGAGATTTATGGAATTTTAAACATGGCTATGGACGTTACCGAAACGGTAAAATCCAGAGAGCTTTTAAAGGAAAGCGAATCCCGTTTTAAACAACTGGCTGATTTAATGCCTGAAAAAGTAGCCAATACAGATGCTCATGGTAATTTTATCTATTTCAATCAAGGCTGGTTAGACTATACCGGTTTTACCGGTGAGGAGCTTATTGGTAAGGGCTGGACAAATTTTATTCATCCTAATGAAAAGGAAGAATATTTAAAGAGCTGGCGAAATTCTCTTGATTCCGGAAAGGATTTTGAAATGGAATTCCGTTACTTAAATAAAAAGAATAGGTATAAATGGCACCTCAGCAGGGCAGAAGCGATTAAAGATGAAAGTGGAAATATTCAAATGTGGATATGTACCGCTACAGAGATTCAAAAAATAAAACTTGAAGAAAAACGCAAAGAAGATTTTCTTAAGATGGTAAGTCATGAACTTAAAACTCCTATTACATCAATAAAAGGGTATGTTCAGTTATTATTGAGCCTTTTAAAAAAGGAAAAGGAAGAAGAGATTTCAGGAAAGCCATACGAGATGTACCTGGAGCGTGTCGATCATCAGATTAACAGGTTGACCAGACTTATTTCAGAAATGCTGGATCTGTCTCGAATAGAAAAAAATAAACTGGATCTCCAGAAGGAAACCTTCAATTTGAATAACCTTATTATTGAGACGGTGCAGGATATTAATTATACCAATACCGGACATAATATTCACATTACTGAAGACTATAATTGTAATGTTTATGGTGATAAGGATCGTATAGGTCAGGTTCTTATAAACCTGGTTACAAATGCAGTTAAATATTCTCCTTTTAATCCTGAAATTGAAGTAAAAATAAATAAGGTAAGGGATAATAAGGTTTCAGTAAGTGTAACGGACTTTGGGATTGGTATTAGAAAGGAAAATCAAAAGAAAATTTTTAAGCGCTTTTATCGTGTAGATGGAAATAATGAAGAGACATATTCCGGTTTTGGTATAGGCTTATATTTAGCAAATGAGATTATCCAGCGTCATAGCGGATCACTTAAAGTGAAAAGTGAAATGGACGAGGGCTCCGTATTCACCTTTACATTGTATGAAGCCCTGGAAGTTTAGAGCAGAAAGAGGTACTGGTAGCGCGGTAAAAATAAGTGACCGTTCCTTTTTATATAAAAATTTTCTTTAAATAAAAATAAGAAATTATTAAAACAGACCCTATAATTCCTACATCAGCAAAGACTACCATAAAGATCCATTCATTAATAAAGCGCATGATGTTATCTTGATAAAGATAAATAAGCCTAATGCTGTAGACCCCCAGGACATAGGATAAGCTTCTAATCATCTTTAACGCAAAGACCGTATCAAGAACACTATCGGTACTTACGATTTTTCTCAAAACTTCAAGTAAGGTTTTATAGAGAAATAGCATTACTGAAAAAAAAAGAAGAATATTTAGTATGAGAAGGAAAGGGGTCATAAAATTAGTTTTTTAAATTATAGTCCGAACAAACGTTTTCGGGATCATCCGGACTAAAATTTGGTTAATAATTAAATTCAGCTATTTAAAAAATTAGAGGTCAGTAATTATATTCATATGGTAAATACAGTTTATAAGGCGTTTGTCAGGTTGAGCGGAGTCGAAACCTATGCTTTTTAGTTGAAAAGTTCTCGACTGCGCTCGAACAGACAATGAGCTCATTTTAAAATACTGGAAAACAGTAGTTTGAGTCAAATTAACATATTTAGTTATCTAATGACCTCTATAAAAAATAATTGTCAATGCCGGCTTGTACATATCGGAACGCCGACTCTTTAATTCTTCGGAATTCCATGAAATGTTTCTCAAAGAAACCTTTGAGGTAGAGGTGTTCTTTCAGATATTGATTATCACATTGTACATCATCACATTCTTTCATATTCTCCAACGAGTTCTGAAACCGGATACAGGTTTCAAGGTGTGACTCATTAGAATCTTTTAAATCCTGAAGTTGCTGAAACAAATATTTTGCATCTTCAGAATTAGACCTTGTCCTTTCAATAAGATTAGATGACAGCAAAGTGGTGTAAAACTGAATTTCTGCATCTGTAAACTCAAGTTCATCCCTCCAGTTGGAAACTTCCCTGGTCATCCCTATCTCCCTGATCTCTTCCTCATTGTGATATTCCTGAATGTTGTTCATTATATTTTCCATTGACTGCTTTTTTTTCTTCCTGTAAAACCTGTAAAATTTTTATCGAGCTTACTCCCATTGGAAATTGCCAACTAATTTCATCTCCTTCGGCATAACCAAATAAGGCGAGCCCCATTGGGGCAAGAATGGAAATTTTGTTTTTTCGCATGTCACTCTTATCAGGGGTAACAATTTGATAAGTTTTTTGCACTGCGTAAGGTGTTTCTATGGTAACCACCGAATCGAGGCGTATTACATCTACCGGCATTTCGCCTATAGTTATAATCTTAGCATGTTTTAGCTCCTCATTTAGTTTTTCAATAGAAGCTTTATAGGTATTATCCCTATAATATTTAGCGAGAGCCATTAATTCTTTTAGAAACTCTTTTTCTTTCTTCTCTACAATTAAATTTCCGTATTTCATGTTCGATTTCTTAAGAATAACTATGGAAAAATTCCCCTTTGTGTGTAAGCCGTTTCAATTCTGGTGATTGCGAGAATATATGCCGCGGTACGCCAGTCCACTTCTCGTTTCTGTACCTCACTATGTATTTTGTGAAAATTCTCTGTAATTTTTTTCTCTAGCTTTTGCAGTACTTCATCTAACTGCCACAGTTCTCCGTTCCTGTTTTGCAACCATTCGAAATAACTGCCTATAACTCCGCCGGAATTACAAAAAATGTCTGGCAAAATAATTTTTCCGTTTTCTAATAAAATTTGCTCGCCTTCATTATCTGTGGGACCATTTGCTCCTTCAGCAACAATACCTGCTTTGATCTTATATGCGTTTTCTGCTGTAATCTGATTGCCCAAAGCTGCAGGAATTATAATATCGCAGTCAATCCCAAAGAAATCTTCGGCATCTATTTCAGCAGCTTCAGAAAAACCTTGTATAGAACCTTTCCGCGGTTCGGTATGTTGCGCCAGTTTTTCAGAATCTATTCCATCTTCATTATAAATGGTGGCATGTGCGTCCTGAACAGCAATCAGCAATGCACCGTCTTCAATTAAAAAATGTGAAGCCCAATAGCCAACATTACCATATCCCTGGACGATAAAAGTTTTTCCCTTTAAATCTTCTCCCTTTGTTTTAAGCAAGAGTTTAATGCTGAGGTATACCCCGTAACCTGTTGCCCGGTCGCGACCTTCCAAACCGCCGGAACCAACGGGCTTACCCGTTACTACATGCTGGTTGTGGGAACGTTCTGAAGTGGATTTGGTAGACATATATGTATCTGCGATCCAAGCCATGGTCTGGGCATTAGTATTAACATCTGGTGCCGGTATATCATGTTCCGGACCTATATTTTCACCCAGGGCATAGGTAAACCTTCTGGTTATACGTTCCAGCTCAGGCAGGGAATAATCGCGGGGATCTATCTGGATTCCACCTTTTGCGCCTCCGTAAGGAAGTCCTGCAAGGGAAGTTTTCCATGTCATCCACATCGCCAATGCCTTTGCAGCATCGATGTCTACCGTAGTATGGTAACGTAAACCACCTTTATAAGGACCAAGTGCATTGTTGTGTTGTACACGATAGCCGGTAAAAACTTCTACCTTGCCATTGTCCATTTTCACAGGGAAATGAACAATAATTTCGTTGTTGGTAATTCCAAGGATTTTTCGGATGTTTGGATTAAGCTCAATGATATCTGCAGTTTTGTTAAACTGTTTCATAACAGTATCATACATGTTTTGCTTAATTGCAACTTTTGTCTTTAGCATAGTTTTCTATTCAAAATGTTCACAGTATAATTTCCTGTTTTCCTTCCAGACGCAGGATCGTCTGTTGTCACAATTAAAACACAGGCCTTTTAGCATCTCCTGGGTTACATGAAGATCCATGATGGGTTGTTGTTTTTGTGTGAAAGATTTTTTCTCTTTTACTAATTCCATAGGACGTCATTTATTTTAAACTCTAAAAGTCAAATGATATGCCGTGGAATATTCAATGAAGAACAAGGAGTTTAAGAAACTGAATATTAGTTGTTTATCTTTGTGTATAAATTTGAAAAGGAGATAAGTGCAGGGGAGAAAAGTACCGGTCGGGGAAGAATGCCCCGATGAGAAATTCATCTATTTTAGTTTGTTCCGGAGAGTTTTCCTGTCGATTTGGAGAATTTCTGCAGCCCGGGTTTTGTTGTTGTCTACTGCCTGTAAAACGTTTAAAATATGCTCTTTTTCCACCTGTTGAAGTGGCTTTAAAACATTTTCTAAAACGGGTTGGGGATATTTTAAATAATCCGGAAGATCTTCCAGGTCAATTTCTTTTTCACTCATAATTATTGATCGCTGGATGATGTTTTCCAGTTCCCGTACATTCCCGGGCCATTGATGTCTCTGCAGAACTTCGGAAGCTTTTTTAGTTAGTGCAATTCCGGGTTTGTTGTATTCCATTCCGTACTTCTTCAGGAAAGTTTCTGCGATAAGCAGAATATCTTCCGGTCTTTCCCGTAGTGGGGGAGTGGCAATGTTCACCACGTTTAGCCTGTAGTACAGGTCCTGCCGAAAATTGCCATTTTCGACCATCTTTAAAAGATCACTATTGGTTGCGGCGATAATGCGGATTTCAATTTTTCGAGATTTTTGCTCCCCTATCATTCGTACTTCTTTCTCCTGGAGTACACGAAGCAAACGGGTTTGCACTGTGGCGGAAGCCGTTCCTATCTCATCCAGAAAAATAGTACCGCCTTCTGCAGCCTGAAAAAAGCCGATCCGGTTTTCAATAGCTCCCGTAAAAGCACCTTTTTTATAACCGAAAAGTTCTGCTTCCAGAAGATCTTCAGGTATTGCGCCACAATTTACAGCTATAAAAGGATTTGCAGCAAACGAACCTTTATAGTGGATAGCACGGGCAACCAGTTCTTTCCCTGTCCCGCTTTCCCCTTCAATTAAAATAGTGGCCCTGTTATTTTTTACCCGTTCAATGGTATCGATAAGAACTTCAGTTTGTTTGGACTGTCCAACAATCCCGGCGTAGACTTTTGGCTTATCCGGAGCTTCAGTTTTGACTTTATCAACTTTGGGAGGAAGTGATTTTTCTACAGCCTGTTTAAGTTCACCTGCAGTAAAAGGCTTGACCAGGTAATCCAGCGCACCAGATTTTATTGCGCCAAGGGCACCATCTATAGAAGGATAGCCGGTAATTACAAGTTTAGGCACCCGGGGAAAATGTTCGGTAACATATTTTACCAGCTCCATTCCGTTTATGCCCGGCATTTGCAAATCTGTGATCAGCAGATCGATGGAATTGGATTTTAAAATAGTTATTGCTTCAACTACAGAGGTGGCTTTATAAGAGTAATACCGTTGCTCATGAAGCTGGCGTTGCAGCAGTTCCAGCATATCATAATCATCATCAACAATAAGGATGTTTTCTCTCTTAAGTGACATTTTCTAGTACTTTAAGGGTAGTTGAACCTGAAAGATAGCCCCGGCTTCGTCATTGTCGTAAACTGCAATTTCCCCCTTGTGGCCTTTTATTATTCCGTGGACCACACTTAAACCGAGGCCGGCACCTTCGCCTATAGGTTTTGTGGTAAAGAACGGTTCAAAGATTTTAGCTTTTAGGTCTGGAGAAATTCCGGGTCCTTCATCAGTAATTTCTAAGATGAATAATTTCTCGCTGCTGGTAATAGTTATTGATATTGTGCTTTTTGGAGGGGAGATGTAGATGGCATTGATTAGAAGATTAAATAAAACCTGCGTAAACTGAATCGAATCCAGCTGTGCTTCAAGTTCCGGATTATCTATATGAAATCTATGATTAACATTAGCTTTTTCAAAATTTGGACCCAGTAATGCGAGTGCCTGAAGGATTACAGGTCTTATCTGGATTGCTTTTTTGTCCTGTGGCATTTCACAAGCAAAAAACATAAGTTTCTTCACCACTTCCCTGGAAAAGATTGCCGATTTTATAATTTTTGTAGCATCTTTTTCAATCTGAGGATTCTGGGAATTCGAAGCAATAAGTTCTGCAAAGCCCAGGATGTTTCCTAAAGGCGTATTAAGTTCGTGTGCAATTCCTGCAGTAATTTCGCCTAAAATAGATAGCCTGTCATTTCTTTCGGCAATTCTCTTTAGATGTTCTTCTTTCTTTTGGGTTTCCTGTCTTTCAAAAAATTCACTAATTTCTATGGCAAGCTTGTGAAGCAGTTTTTGCTCTTCATCAAGAAAATGTGCTTTCGTATATTTTTCAGCATTGTAATGCACTATCAGAACACCAGATTCCTCTCCAAAAATAATGATATTGTTCTGTTGGGTTACAGTGCGGACAGGGATATCGCCGGTGCTAATATTGTAATCTTTTAGCTGAAGTTCCACAACAGCATCTTCAGAATAGAGCCAGGCCTGCTTTGTAATTTGGCAAATTTCGGTAAGTGTTGAGGTTACAGAACCAGAGTGTTTCCTAATGGCGGAAGAAACGTTATAGAGACAGGTAAGTTCTTTAACCCGTTCTTCAAGTCTTTGTTCTACAGAAATTCCCGCTTTCATTTTGCTGAAAATTTAGCTGCAATATAAGTATCTTCAGGGAATAGGAAACTTTTATTCTTTAACTTATGCGTATTGGTCAGCCTTATATTACTTCGGAATAGAAAAAAATACCAATGAGGTCCTGACTAAAACCACTTCCGGAGGAGTTTGCATTAACGATACGTTTATGCCTATTACCAATCATCATTTGGCTTTTGTAAGTTCTATAAACCGGGGACACACAACTCGAAACTGAAAACCGATTTTATGATCGTGCCTCAAAAATGGCAATTATCGACCTTCTGGTCTGTAGTTCGTGGGTATTAGTTCCGGGTTTGTGGAGTGTGGAGTAATGAATAGAGTTTATTATTCTTTAAAGTTGTTATTAATCCTATTCGTTTTAAAATTAGTACTTCTTTTTTTATAATCGTTAGGATTATATCCTTTTATATAACTGTTTTTAATAGTTGCATTTATCCTTTCAGCATCCTAATATTTCAAATTCAAGAAAAGCGCTTAAAAAAGCTTTTTTTAAAAGATAAGCCGAACGGTTTACAATTGAAAGCTTCAAAATGGCAATTATTAGCTTAGTGGTATTCGAGCTCGTGGTTTGGTAGTTTGTAATTCTTTTGATTTGGAAGCATCGCAAGTCCGCTATATGTGATAATTGTCTGGTTTTTTTCTTTTAGAAATAATGAATCTCAAAAAATGGCAATTATCAGCTTTAAGTCAACTTCAGAAGAAATGAAGAAAATAAAATTGAAAATCTGTAAACTTAAGATTGCTAATTTTTCTTATTTTCATTTAAAAGTAACTATTCAAATTACCTGTTATGATTGAAAATAGTAGTCCGCTATCAGCAGAAGCAAAACGAGAAATCATTAACAACTTAAAATCTCGTTTTGAGAAAAACATGCTCCGTCATGAAGATCTGGAATGGTCCAAAATAGAGGAAAGACTGGAAATTAACCATAATAAGCTGAATGCACTTTATCACATGGAACAGTCTGGTGGGGAACCTGATGTTGTTGGTAGGGATAAAAAATCGGGGGAATATATATTTTTCGACTGCTCGGCTGAAAGTCCGAAAGGCCGGAGAAGTGTTTGTTATGACCGTGCTGCGTTGGAATCACGGAAAAAATATAAACCTGAAAACAGCGCTCTGGATATGGCAGCTGAAATGGGTATAGAAATTTTAACTGAGGAAGAATATAAGAAACTGCAAAATCTGGGGGTTTTTGATACCAAAACATCCAGCTGGGTAAAAACCCCCGCCAAAATAAGAGATCTGGGAGGTGCGCTCTTCTGTGATCGCAGGTATAATCATGTTTTTCTTTATCATAATGGAGCGGAATCTTATTATGCAGCCAGAGGCTTCCGCGGTTCGCTAAGGGTGTAATTAAGGAAAATATCGCCAGTACGGGATTCTGGAATGGTTATAATAACCTTAAAAATTTGTCTCTCCTGCTAAGTCTTCTTAAGTTTTGTATATAAAAGCACAAATAAATGTCAGCAATAGCATTAGTCTGTGGAGCCGTTATTTTATTAGTGGTAATTCATGATTTCTTTTTCACCACACTTTCAGATAATGGAGCAGGTTTTATTTCCAGAAATGTCTCTATTTTTTCTAACCAAATAATCCAACTTGTGGTGCAGGTTATCGGAAGAAAGGCCTATAGTTACCAGGGATTGTTTGTAAACCTAATGATCCTTACTTCGTGGCTGCTACTAATTTGGGGCGGGTTGTTTTTGGTGTATTCATCAGATCCGGAAGGATTAACCAATAGCAGTGGGAGAGTGGCCAATAATTGGGAGCGGCTTTATTTTACCGGCTATACACTTTCTACTTTGGGAATGGGAAATTTTAAACCAACCACCCCTTTATTTGAGATGATCACCAGTTGTTTTTCGTTTTTCGGATTTATTTTCTTTACCAGTTCCATGACTTATTTTCTCTCTGTTTCCTCTGCTTTGGTAAATAAAAGAAGCTTTACCAAAGGTGTTTATAGTTTGGGTAAGAACCCTCAGCGTATAGCAGAGAAATTGTGCTCGTTCGATTCTTCTTTTAGCTATCAGCAATTCATGACCTTACAGGACATGATAAGTAAGCATTCTATTAATCACCACGCATATCCCGTTATTCATTTTTATACCGAGGTTGACAAAAAAGATAGCTTTTCTCTTAATCTAGCGCGGTTAGATGAAGCAGTCACTATTCTACTGAATACTGAGAAAGGAGAAAATTTGCAGGAAGAACTGGAGCCTTTACGTTCTACTTTATCTAGCTTTCTTGAGAATATGGATCAGAACTTTTCACAGAGTCTTCCCCGGGTGAAAAAGCCTTTAGATTTCCAGAATTTATCATATTCGGAAAATGTACATAATTCAGAAGGAACCAGGGAACGTAGGCTTATCCTGACCAGATTATTAAATAGCGAAAGTTTTAATTGGAAGGATGTGGATGAGGATTAGTCAACACCAGTCTGTTGAAGTCTATTCCTATATCCTGGACATTTTAGAGGTTTACTAACCAGCTGGCTTTATGTTTTGGTTCACCCGGAAAAAGTTTTCTGGATCATACCTCTTTTTTATCTGAGTTAAACGATCATAATTATGCCTGTAACTAGCTTTAACACGTTCCTCTCCCTCATTCATCATAAAGTTTGCATAAGCTCCTCCTGCAGAAAATGGGTGAAGCCCTTCCCAGTATTCTTTACACCATTGTTTTATTTTGTTGTTATTCGCCGGGTCTTTATCTACACCCACAATAACACCTGCATATTTGGCATCCCGATACGCCCATGGAGTTTCTTCTTTTCCAACTCTACTTGCTGCCCCACTTATGGGATAGAGATGCATTTGAGAGAGTGGAGTTGGTATTTGTGAGCCGAATTTTAGATGTTGAGCTCGTGTTGGAGGACATAGCTCATTAAAGAAATCTGCACGCCAATACCACTGTAAACCTGGAGGAAACAAACCATCAAATAGAGTTTGAATAGCAGGATAAGGTATTTTTTCTAAATGTTGAAAGATCGGGTTCTTTTCCATAATAGGTTTAAAAACTTCCGTGGCTTTTTCACTATCACCTGTGTAGCACCAAACAATTCCGCAGAATTGTTTGCTATGGAGTTCTTCAGGAAAGGGAGGTCCGGGAATAACAAGAGTAGCTATAAAACCATTTACATCTTCAGGCGCTGTATGTATAAAGCTATCAAACCATTCCATTATTTCTTCCGTTCTTTCAATAGGCCATAACGTAGGTCCGCCAAACACAGTTTTTAGCTCATGAGCCTGAAATTTAAAAGAAGTAACTATCCCGAAATTTCCACCGCCACCACGAATAGCCCAGAATAAATCCTTGTGATTATTTTTGTTTACAGTGACAAAAGAACCATCTGCGAGTACCATGTCTGCTTCCAGAAGATTGTCGATGGTGAGTCCGTATTTTCTTGAAAGGTAACCAACACCTCCACCAAGTGTTAAGCCACCCACACCTGTCGTAGAAATAATTCCTGCAGGAATGGCAAGCCCAAAGGCGTGTGTGGCGTGATCTACTTCCCCCCAAAGATTTCCGCCACCAACTCTAACGGTATTGTCTGAAGTGTCCACCCTAACGAATTTAATTCCTGATAGGTCAATAACAAGGCCGCCTTCACATAAGCCCAAACCTCCTCCATTATGGCCGCCTCCCCTAATGGCTACCGCTATTTTATTCTCCCGGCCAAAGTTAACTGAGGCAATAACATCGGCAACGTCGGTACACATTACAAACAATTCCGGACGCTTGTCTATCATTGCATTATAGACTTTCCTGGTTCTATCATAATCTTCATCTGACGGAGTTATTATTTTGCCTCTTAATTGAGAAGAAAATTCTTTAATTTTAGATGAATCAGTTTTTTTCTTAGAAGCTGTTATTGGTGTCATGATTTTAATATTTAAGTGTAAAAGGATGGTCTTTACAAAGCTTAGGAAATGGTCGACTGGTAAACGTCCTGATATTACTAATCGGAATTTAGGCTTTGGTTTTCTCGATCATGTGATTAATAACTGTTGTATGTTCATGCTGAGGGCTGAACATCACGATCTCGGCATCTTCAGTGACCTTCACGTTATGTCCCGCCGGCCAGAAGAACAAATCGTTTTTATTTACAGTTTCCTGAAGGCCTTCGGAGTCAGTGGTTGTAATTTGGCCACTTAAAACATACCCCCAGTGTGGACACTGACACATGTTAGCCTCTAGTCCCATAAATAAAGGTGTGGTATCTACTCCCGCAGACAAACTGAAATATTCTCCGCTAATTTTCCCTAATCCTGTCGCGTCACCAAATTCTGTTCTTTGACGAACGATTGCACCAGGAATATTCATTTTTACCTCAATATTTTCTTTTGCTACTCTCATGATTTTTCTTTCTTTAAGTTATTGTTCCTTTTAATAAAGGTAGGTAGCAAGTATAACCAGGACGTCTACTTTTGGGTCAAAGAATGCTAAAATTAGGTCAGTACCTGGGAAAAAGCGGAAGAATTAAAAATTGAACGAACTTTATGTTAACCGGAATATGATTGATTTGTGAATTTGATATACTGGGAAGGAAGGATTCTGAAAGTATCCTGAAAACATTTTGAGAAGTACGCAAGGCTGTTAAAACCTGTTTCAAAGGCAACTTCAGAAATATTCCAGTCTCTTGTTTTTAAAAGCTCCAATGACTTATTGAGTCTGTAATTTTTAATAAAACTATTGGGAGATTTCCCGGTTAACGCAACAATTTTTCTATAGCATTTGGATTTACTAGACCCGAGGTACTGGCAAAAATCGTTGGTATTTAAAGAGGGATTGCTGAAGTTTTTGCCGGTGAAGTTCATGAGTTCTTTAAGAAATTTATCATCAGACCGGTTGAGTGCCACAACAGATCCGGAGCGGATAGATACATTCAAATTTTCGCTTTCATAAAGTTCTTTTACTTCAGCGGATAAGACTACTGTTCCTTTTACCACTTTAAAATAGGAAAACGCTGTTTCTATGGTATCCTCAAAAAAACCATTTTTATCTTCTACGGGTAAACCAGCATCCAATCCAACTTTTAATTTAAAGGGAGAACCAGGCTTTCTACCGAATCTCTTTTGGAATAAGGATTGTAGTTTAAGAGCACATTCAAAAGCTTTTGTAACGGAAATAAAGGAAATGAGAAGATAATCCTGATTTCTTTTTACGAGTCTCCCATTAAATGAGCTGATTGTACTACTAATAATATTATGCTGTTCGGCAATGTTCGAATTTACGTTTTTATCCAAAATCAACTCTGGAGAACCGGGTGTTATTCCCACTACCATAACGGTTCTAAAGGCAGGATCGTTAATAATATTTACCTCTGCTTTTTGAGATTTCTCAGGATCCTCAATACGGCCTAAAAAAGATTCTACAACAGCATTATCTACCTCAATAATCCTGTTAGGAACTTCCCCGTGAGCATGATCATGCATTTTTTTAAGAGCAGCTTTATTAGGAGCCTCTATTAAACAAAAAGCAGTTTTCCTTTTATCATCAAACCAGTAGGTCAATCCTTTGCAATTAAACCTGTGTTGTATTTTCAAATCTTTTTGATGCAGATCTGCTACAATTTCTGCAGTTACTTTTGCTGAAACATCGTGACGGTCCATGTAAATAGGCATGATTTAATATTTTAGCTTAATTATTCAGCTTGAAAGTAAACGGAGTAGTCATTTATCGGACCGTAAACCATTCTGAATTTGAAATAAAAATTTCAACCCCTACTTTAACCCGTGCCCGGTATAGCCTTTTTCAGAAATACCTTATCGGAAACCCAGCGTGCGCTTCTTATTAAATATACCTAATTTTTTGAAACAATTTAATTTTCAGAGCTTTAAGTTCGTCGTTGTCAATTAAATAATAATCGGTTTACATAATGAGTTCTTTTAAATTTATATTCAAAAACTAAAATATTTTCACTCTTAAGAGGCGAATGTAATTATTCAACATGATTTGAAACGTGGCATCATCCCCGTAAATTGAAGAATATTGAGGTACAGGAACGGGGTTAGAAATGCTGACTATCTGGTAGCAATTGACCGTGTAAAAGCTTTTAGAATAGACTTGTGCTGTATTTACTTTAGGGTACTTTAAAGCAATAAGCTAATAAGAGGCTTAAAAACAGTAATTTAATGTTATATTTATTAGGACCTTCAATACTATGATCCTTGATTTTAAAGAAGCAAATCATTTTAGCATTTTTCTCATTATCGCTAGCCAGTCCTTTAACCTATGGACAAATCTTTAATTTTAATAAACCTGATCCATATAAAAAAGTATTTGTAGAATCTAATAATTTTGGAATTTCCTATTTACAAGAGCTGGAAAATGCTCTGACTAAAATAGACAGGGATAGTCTAAAATTTGAAGTCTTAAATGATCTTGCCTATTACTGGCATACCAGAAATTTGGGTACTGCACTGGAATTTACAAAAAAAGGATTAGAACTTACTTCAAAAAAAAACAACAGCCTTTGGCATGGAAGATTCCAAATTACTGAAGGTTCCATATTATTAAGACAGGAAAAATTAGATTTAGCAGAAGCAGTTCTTAAAGTGGCCAAAACAAAAGTAAAGGAAAGCGATCTGGCTTTCTTGAACACTCAATTGGGCTATGTATATGAACGAAGGGGACAGTTAGGCAAAGCTGCAGATTACGCCCTGGAGTCCTTGAGTTTAGGAGAAAAGTTGAATGACAAAAAAGCAATCGGCCTTGCATATAGTGATCTCAGTAATTTGCTTTGGAAACAAGGTAAATTTGAGGAAGGTCTTGATTATGGATTAAAGTCACTTTCTTATTTTGAAGAAGGAAATACAATTGATCTTGATTACGATTTTACTCTTTACGTAGTTGGAAATAATTACCTAAGCCTTCAGCAGTACGATAAGGCTATGGAATATTATGACCATTCCATAGAAATTGGGGAACGTTATGGCTTTTATAATAATTTGAGTGATGTCTATATTTCACTTGTAGATCTTAATGTCTTTCTAAATCAATTTAGTGAAGCTGAAGCAGCCGGAAAAAATGCGATAAAATATGCATATCTTTTAGATAATGCTTTTATGCTTATGCGTTCCTATCTTGCTGTTGGAGAGTTGCAAAACCAGAATGAAAATTATCCTGCTGCAATAGAAAATATTCAAAAGTCTATTGAGGTTGCCACCCCAAATTTTGGAGATGGCTTTTTCTTGAGTAAAGCTTATAGGAGCTTGGGACAAGCTTATGCAGAGAATGAACAATTTGAAGATGCTTTTCATTCAATTAATAAGTATGATTCACTGAATAGCATCGTTTTTACTGCGGAAGCAGATCAACGTATTTCTCAACTCCAAACAGAATTTAATGTTACCCAAAAGGAGAATACTATTCAATTGCAGAAAACTGAGCTGCAGCAGCAGCAAACAAATCAAAATTTAATAAGTCTAATCGCGGGTTTGTTATTCCTCATGCTATTGGTACTTTTCATAAGTTTCAGCAATAATCGTAAGAAGAATAAGCTATTGAAAATAAAAAATAAAGAAAAGGAGTTTTTATTAAAAGAGATACATCACAGGGTAAAAAATAACCTTGAAGTAGTCTCAAGCCTTTTAGCATTGCAGACGGCTCAAATAAAAGATCCTAATATTATAAGTGCGATGAAGGAGAGTCAAAACAGGGTATATTCTATGAGTATTATTCATCAGCGATTATACCAGAACGAATATCTGTCTTCTATTGAAATGAAAGATTATTTTATAAATCTGGGAAGTCATATTCTTGATTCTTTTGGAGAAGAAGAGCGTATTAAGATCCACTACGAAATGCCAGAATTACACCTTGATGTTGATACCGCTGTCCCTTTGGGATTAATAGTGAATGAATTATTAACGAATAGTCTTAAATATGCATTTCCGAATAATAAAGCGGGAGAAATAACAATCGATTTAGATATAATATCGGATCACGAAATTCAATTATTAGTAATGGACAATGGTATAGGACAAACCGAAGGAGAACCTGCAAAAGGAACGGGTTTCGGAAAAAATCTTATTAACCTACTTACGCGACAATTAGATGGAACTATGAAGGTGATTTATACTCCTGGCACTCAATATTTCTTTAATTTTAAAGTAGATGGATCTTCCTGATTTTATACCCGATAATTGTGATTTAAACGTTGAGGAGCCTGCAGAATTTTCCTATTTGCTCATGGCATCATTTAATTTTTTAGTATCTACATATTGCTGAAAGGCACTAACTTTTCCATCTTTTAAAGTCCAAAGGTGAGCAACTTGTGCGTTATAAGTTTTTCCCGTTTCTTTAACTTTAGCATCATAGCGTAAAGTGGCCAATACTTGATTGTTGCTCACTTCATGTAGTTCAATGTCTTCAAGTTTGAAGTATTCATGTTCTGCTCCAACCCTCTCGAGAACACCTTTTAAAACGGCCTCTGGACCTATGTATGGGTTACCATCGGCGTAGGCGTTACCTTCTGCTTCGTTCCAGATAATTTCTTCGTCCATTGCTTCCAGAACAGAAGGAATATCACCCTGTGCAAAGGATTTGTAAAGGCCATCAACAATACTTTTATTGTTGGTAATTTCAGGATATCGATAGCTTTTATAAATTTTCCATTCGCCATCTATATTTTTCAAAATGTTTACGAATGTGCCTCTTTGAATTGCCTCAGGTTCATCAATTTTGGTAAAGACAAAAGAGCCACTTACAAACATATAATCTTCATTCAAGTCTTGTTCTTCTATAGTTTTTAGAGTGATATTGTACTTCCCGTTATCGAATGTGGCTTGGTATTGTTTTTTAACATTATTAAGTCCTGTTAATAAACTCCCATCCGAATTCCGAATGGAAACATTATCAGTATATAAGGTGTTTAAATTATCAGGATCGCCTGTATTTATAGTTTTGATATAAAGTTGATGCAATTGGTCAACTGCTGCACTTTGAGCATTTGTTTGAAAGGAAAATATTGAAACAAATAGCACGATAACGATATTATAATTAGTTTTTAGACTGTTCATGATTTCTTATTTTTTTGGATCTGCAGTTTATTATTTTGACTAATGCGTTTTATGCACTTCCAGTTCTATTTCAATTAAAAATTCTGGTAGTGCCAGTTCTTTTACGCCCAGCCAGGATCCGGTAGGAAAATGCGTTTTGTAAATTTTAGTTCTATAACCTGCAAATTCCAGAAAATTGGGCATGTTGGTGGTGAAAATGTTTTCTACAATCACATCGTCAAAGCTGGAGTTATAGTGTTTCAGCACTTTCTCCAAATCGGAATAGCAGTTTTTCATTTGTTGTTCAAAATCTCCCACAGCGGTAGGATTGCCTTCAATGTCCATACTCACGGCACCGGAAATTTTTATGCTGTTTCCAATTTTTACAGCATGTGAATAGCCATAAGATTTTTCTACTTCTGGCCTGAGTAAAAAATACTCAGGCTTTTGGTTTGACTTTTCCATAATTGAAATTCCTTAAATAATAGATCTGTTTATTTTTACCGCACCTTTCTTTGAAGCGTAGCCATGTATCTATATTTTAAATCACGCATTGTCAATGCTTCTTCAATTTTTCCAAGCTGTTCTTCAGATAAAGCTGGTCCCTAGTTATCCCAGGAGCTAAAAAGTTGTTCGTAATTTTCATACATATCTACGGTGATATGGGTGGCATAAACATCACTTCCCGCAGGCAACATATAACGCAGTAAATCCCAATTTGCCCTGAAGCCATCATCCACTTCTTTTTGATGCATGGGCTGGAAAAGTTCTGATTCATTTTGCTCAAAAATGCTATAATTTTCCTGGGGAACTTTCATTAAATTAATTGCTGCAACTGTTCCCAGGGGCATACCAAAATCCCCTTTGGTAACCGCTATTTGTTCGAGATATATACGTTTTGCCAGGTCTCTTGATTTTGCGGTGTTGTAGAATTTTTCATTTAGATCATCTTCTGGCATGTCTGGATAAGCTGCATTAAGGGCGGCTTCAAAATTCCCGGCATTGCTCATCATTTTTAAGGGATCATTATAAATATTTACGGTTAGGTATTGATAGCCCTGATCTTCTCCACCAGGCTGTAAACTCCAAAGATCCCAGCCCAAAATATCTCCATTTTTAACGCGTTGTACGTGAATTTCTTCCCAGAATGCTTCGGTTTCCATATAGGCTTGTTCCTGCTCATTATCTACTTTCATAAATTCGAAAATTAAATAAAGTTTATCCTGGGCTATACCGGTATTGCTAACCAGCATTAATGCCATAATAATTAGTAACTTTTTCATGATTAGTATGTTTTAATTTCGGTAATTTCTCATTTAGAATAACTCCTCAGGGTTTCTCTTACTGGCCTGAACTGAATTCCTAAATCCGTTTTTGCGAGATCGTTTTTATAGACGATTTGTGCTTTTTCTTTGGGTTCTTTATGATTCAGCATTTGGTGAATATCCCATACTTTATAGGTTTCACTCGTTAAAAGGTAATCTTTGCAGTGTAACCCCTTTTTCGTGGCCGCCTGGTATGTGGCATTAGCCACATCTTCAACATCAACCACGGCAAAAGGAACATTATTATCGTAGAGCCTTTGAATAAAATCATCTGGCGCTAATTTGTTTTTTATAAGAAACTGCAAGCCAGTAGAGGTGGAGTCTTCTCTATTAGACAAAGATTTGCCCATTACCATTACGGGGGAAACAGAACAAATTTCAAATGGAAGTTCTGGGTTATCTGCGATGAATTTCTCAACAACCTGGTTGGCAATAAATTTGGCTTGAGAATATGGATGACTATCTTCACTGGTGTACCTGTCCTCTTTTTCATCAAAAGTATCGGCAAAGCTTTTGCCGCCTGCCGGCATAGGGAAATTGGTATTCCAGGCTGCAACAGATGCAATAAAAACTACTTTTTCAATATTCGAAACTTCGCTTATTGCTTCAAGAAAATTTTGGGTTCCTTTTATAGTAGGATCAAAAAGTTCAGTTTGCGGATCTTTTACATCCAGTTGAAAGGGAGTGCCACTGTGAATTACGATCTCGCAATCTTTTATAAAATCTTTTAATGTATCCAGATCCTCCAACTTAAAGGTCCTGATGTTCAGGTTTTCTGAATTTTGAAGATCAAAAAGATGCTGATAATTTTCGCTCTTATGGATATTGGTTACCGAGACTTTTACCTCGTAAGCTTCTTCCAAAAATTTCCTGGTTATGTAGCTTCCAATAAAGCCCGAACCGCCTATAATTCCTACTGTCTTCATCATCTCCGCTTTTAGTTAGTAATAGTGTAATAACAGCTTAATTCTCGGGTATTTCTTCTGAAGAGCTTATTTCATCAATCTTAGCCTCCTGAATATCTTTTGTCAATTTCGAAACATCCCAGTAACCAAATTCCCGCACTATTTTCTCATTAACAAATTGTGTGGTAATATGAGTAGGAATGGTATAAACTTTATTATTTGCTTTATAAGTGCCTTTCCATATTCCCCAAAAATTTACCCAGGTTTCGCCCTCATCGTTAACCACCATCTCATACTCAGATTGAGTAACTGCAAAATCCCAGTTTGAAAATTGGATCGCATCTTCTTTTTTTTGTGCTAAAAATTGCTTTAAGTTTTTAGCATCTTTTTCCATCACGTTGTTAATTATTTTAGCGGAGTCGGCATAATGTGCTTCCATAGCTTTCCAATCCCTTTCTTCATAGGCTTCCAATACCTCCTTGTAAATTTCTATTTCTGGTGATTGCTGAGTGTAGCGTTTGCTTTGTTGATTACAGGCTATAAATATGACTACTGCGAGCCCCAATGATGCTAATTCCTTCATGAGTGTATGTTTTTTGTTATTCCAGAAAACCTATTACTTTTCCATCTTTTAAAGACCAGTAATGTTTAAATCTCGTGGAGACATATTCACATTCTGTTGATTTGCGCCCATTTACTATGCCGGTAACTATTATCTTATTGTTATCTGATAGCTGGAAACTGAGATTTTTGAATAGGATGCTCTGCCATTCATTTTTTATAATTGCTCTTAGAGAAATGGAGTGGTTAGTTGATTTTGTATCTTCGATTTCATCCCAATTTTTGTGGTTTGTTAAGGCCGCAATCTCATTTGAAGTCACATTCTTATTCTGCAAAACCTCATATACCTGTTTTACAATAACCTGATCACTTTTGTCCTGACCACGCAGGTAGTTTGAAGAAACTAGTATAGTAAATAAAGGGATACAATAAAGGAGTAAGCTTTTCATAGGTGCTGATTTAATTAGCGGTATAAGCTAAATCTGGGCGCATACGGCCAGTTTTAGATTCATATTTATGAACGTATAGCATCATTTCATCAAATAATTTTTCACCTTCTTCTCCCAAAATTTCGTCTGTTTCTTTAGATGTTATTGCGTATGATTGTGCATCTTTTGCTGAAATTACTACGAGAAAATAATCTCCTGAACTTCCAAAACCATTGCGATAGATCCTGAAGTTTTGTTTAGCACCTTTTTTTTCGTAGAGGGCTTTAACTTCCATCATTTTAGTTCGAAGACTAGACACATTTTGTGGTGCAACGTGAAAAAAATGCCATTTCCTGTAATCTTCTCCCACAGTATTTGTGGTAACACCATCAGGCATATATGACATATCCTCTATCAAATCCACTATATAATCGCGATGGATATCATAGCATTTATCAAATCGTCTAAATATCTCTTTAAAGTTTTCTTCTCCCATTTTTTCAGCTAAAGGAGCCATAGGGTTTTTGTCAAAATCGGCCATACTATTAATGGGAGCAATAGTTAAATAGGTTCCTCCCTCAATACGCGCTGTAGCCCAGTCTGCATCTTTAAGATCGTGTTCCTTACAGGCTTTAATAAAATCTTTGGTGAGGGCTTCATAATCTTTTAACATAGAAGGTTTTACCTGATCTTCATGTATCCAAAAAGCCTGATTAGTGTTTTGACAAAAGAGATTGGCAGTCTGCAATATGGTAACTGTAATAAGAACTGCAAAGAGATTGACATTTTTCATAATTTCCTGATTTAAAATTATTTACAAATCAATTTACTTCAGTAAAAACTTAGATACAAGCGTGTTAGGATGAATGACCTAAAATTATGTCCTAAACGACATTATCTTTATCTAAGACTAAATGGTCTGCAATTTCTTTAACAGTTCTGGTCGCATACCTTTGGCCATTGGGATGGCTTTTTTAGCAATAACCACGTGAGTGCCTGCTATTTCGTCTATTCTGGAGAGGTTTATGATGTAAGATCTATGGATCCTGAAGAAATGCCTTTGAGGCAGTTTTTTATCCATATCCTTAAGAGTTGTAACCAATAAATATTCTTTTTCGGTACAAAATATCCGGCAGTAATTACGATCGGCCTCTATATATCTAATGGCTTGAATATCTACCTTTACCATCGTATCCTGGTGGCGTATAAAAAGAAATTCCTTTAAGACAAAAGTTGAATTTTCTATTTTAGATTTTTTAGGCGTAGTAGTATCTTTTAGCTGGTTTATGGTAAGCTCAATACTGCGTTGTAAATCCAGCTTCTTAAATGGTTTTGAAATAAAGGCGAAAGGATTGGTAGTTTTAGCGCGGTTAAAATGAACCTCGTCGGCATTAGCGGTGAGATAAATAATTGCTAATTCATCATGGAACTCCCTCATTCTTTGTGCGGTTTCTATTCCGTCTAACTTACCTTTAAGCTGAATATCTATGAGAACAATATCCGGAAGGTTGTCTCTAAGATGGTTTAAGGCGTCTTCCCCCCTTGGAACAACACCTGACACTTCATAGCCCATTTCAGTAATTTGAAGAGAAATATTTGCGGCAATGATCATTTCGTCCTCAACAATTAATATTTGTACTGGTTGAATCATTGCGTTTTTTCTAATGGCATAACAGGATTATGAAGAAATTTTTCTCCATAAGATGATCGGACAATTTTTCCGATTTATATTTAAGAAAATCTGAGGCTATAGGTTAAAACCATTTTTTAGAGGAGGGAGCTTATCCAGTCCTTGAATAAATAGCTTTTATTTTTAGATTTTAATATTCTAATTTAGTGAAATTTCCTGGCACTAAGGTATTTAAAAAAAAATCGAAGAGAAATTGTCAAAAATGAGGTATGTTCTAATAATACATTAAGGTCTTTTTAAATTATGATTCTTATTCTAAAGATATTGATGTTTATTTACAGAATAGCTGTGACCTCCCCCCACTAAACTGGACTTTTTAAAAGTAAAGGATTCTGAGCAAATAATTATTTACCTTTAACTAGATTATTTGCTTATGAAACAATCAAAATTTACAAAGTCGCAAATTGTTTTTGCCTTCAAACAGGTAGAAAGTGTTTTCTATTACAAAAATATCGGACGCGGTGATGAGTTGCTCCGTATGGGAAAGAGGGAGATCACCGCTACCCAAGTTCGCTACGGTTTCTGGAGGATCTATATCCTCTTGCGCCGTGAAGACTTTCTTTGATAACCATAAAAGGGTGTATAGGGTCTATTGTGAAGAAGGATTTAACCTCAGATCCAAACGTCCAAAAAGGCATCTTTCCGCTGCCAATAAAAAACCTACTGAAGGAAATGTCTTTAGTTTCCACGAATGCTGGAGCATGGAATCTCTTCTGTGATCAGCTGTATGATGGGACCCGGTTTAGGGCTTTAACTATAGTGGATAATTATAGACGAAAATCTTGCGATCTAAGCTGGAAAACCATTAAAAGGAAGTGATGAGGTACAAGTAATGGAAAGTGTTACCTTTTGAGTACTAACAAAATATGAAAGGAATAAAGGTAGATAACGGAAGCGATTGGAAAATAGGTCTCCCAATGCGTACATCGAGAAGAAAGAAAATAGCTCAGATTTTCTACTTAACCAGTTCGTAAATCGGGAGGAGGTCATCAGCACTTTTAGTGACATTTGATTTTTGTTAGGATAATATTTTTTTTTAAATAGTTTAGTAATCGATTACATTGGATCACTTGAAAATCAAGAATGACTTTTAATTATTTCATCATTAATTTAAATCGTGATCAATTATATTAGGAAGAAGAAGTTATAGAAGTTATTACTGATGATAATTATATGCCACTGTCAGAAGTGAATATTCTTTATACAAGGAGGTAGAAGAGAGACCAAGTTTAATATTGATGACCAATAATCCATTCTTCGAGCTAGCTTCAATTTTTCTTTTGTTAGTACGAAAACGATTGAGGTAATTGTTAGAAATGAAAATATTTCTAACGCTGATGGAATCATGTGCTGAGAGTTTAGATGAAATTTTTATGATAATAATAAATCAAGAACATGGAGGTGTTACCGGATAAATTATGTGGATGACCGCAGAGAGTTTGCCTGAAGAGCCTCAGAAAGTGCTTTATGACTTCTGCAGCATAAAAATAGCTAATATTATAGGTGCTACTATTGAAGTTAGGGGGTGTATCTTATTTTATCAACGAACATGCTTATCCTAGTCTTTACCAGAATCGGTATTTTAACGAGATAACGAATATAACTGTTATGAAAAAAAGGAGAATTATCGGGTTGTTCTTTGCGTTGTTACCAGTGCTTATTTTTGCACAAGGTGAAGCAAAAGCAAGGAAAGCGATGTTGCATGCTACCAAATATATGGTGGAAAACGTGAGTACAAATGGAGGTTACGTCTGGTATTATACACCTGACCTTTCCCGTAGATGGGGTGAAATGGAGGCATATAATACTATGATTTGGGTACAGGGTCCGGGAACGGTTAGTATGGGGCAAACCTTTATAAATGCCTATATCACTACCGGTAATGAATATTATTATAAAGCCGCTGAAAAAGCAGCAGCTGCTTTAATTTGGGGGCAAAGTAGCGCGGGTGGATGGAATTATATGATTGATTTTGGTGGTGACCGTTCTTTTAAAAATTGGTACAGTACTATAGGGAAAAATGCATGGCGTCTAGAGGAGTTTCAACATTATTATGGTAATGACACGTACGATGATGATGTTACATCATCTGCGGCCCGCTTTTTATTGAAGATGTATTTAACAAAATTAGATCCAAAATATAAACCAGCGCTTGACAAAGCCATAGATTTAGTTATAAAAAGTCAATACTCAATTGGAAGCTGGCCCCAACGATTTCCATTGAGATATGACTTTAATAAGAATGGCAATCCAGACTATTCATCTTATTCTACTTTTAATGATGATGTTATTTGGGAAAATGTAAATTTTCTTATCCAATATTATATAACTTTGGGTGAGGAGTATTTCTTAGATCACATTATGAGGGGAATGAACTTTTATATCATTAGTCAGCAACGCAATGGCGCATGGGGCCAACAATATAATATGCAAATGGAACCTGATGGTGCAAGAACTTACGAGCCAAAAGCATTACTTCCTGGTACTACTTATTCTAATGCTTTGTTATTATTAAAATTTTATGAGTATACCGGCAATAGAAAATTTCTTAATGGTGTACCAGATGCAATTCAGTGGTTAGAAAAAGTAAAACTTCCGAAAAGCCAAACTGACAACGGAAGGTACACGCATTCAACTTTTGTTGAATTAGATACCGATAAACCTATATACGTGCATAGAGAAGGGTCTAATAATATTTATGGTCGATACTATGTAGATTATACTGATGAAGATTTACTAAGCCATTATAGAGGTAAAATGACAATAAGATTGGAAAATTTAAAAAAAGAGTATAATCACATTAGTGGTCTAACACCCGAGGAAGTCACCCGAAATTCTCCCCTGAAACCTATGAAGTATGAAGGTTCTACAACTCCTCAAAGTTATTTTTTTGAAATTTGGGGAAGCAAAAGCTCAATTCCAGAAAAAGAAAAGGTTAAAGAAATAATTAATTCTTTGGATATAGAGAATCGTTGGCTTGTCAAAAATGCTATGATAAGTAACCCTTTTATTGGCGACGGGGAGAATAAGGAACTAACCAAGAAGTTTGCTTCTACTTTTGTAGGTGACAACAGGGATACTTCTCCCTATAGGGATGAATCTGACAAATTGTACATTTCTTCAGCAGAATATATAAAAAATATGACAATCCTAATAGGTTATATTAACTCATTTAGTAATGAAAAAGGAGGAATGACAGCTAATGTTGAATAATAAACAGTTAGATAGATATCTTTAAACTTATTCTTAATAGAAGGATTATCTTCAAATGAAATGAAAATGCTAAACTAATTAACACCAACAAAACTGGAATAATTTGTTAAAAGAAGCTCAGAATGTTATTTTATGCACTTAGTTTTTTCATTTTGGGCCAGAATCTCCGTTTTTTAATATGTAATCACCCGTAGATTTAAGAAGAACTGAATCTTAGCGTCTCAGGAAAAGAGTGAGTAATACGAGATTTGATTGAATTTAATAAAATAAACAATTTTAATTTTTAAAAATATAATATGAAGATAGAACATTTTGCAATTAATGTAGAGGAACCAAGTAAAATGTCCACCTGGTATGTAGACAATATGGGGCTGAAGGTAGTAAAACAAAGTTCTGAACCTCCATTTATGCACTTTCTTGCAGACGATAGTGGGAGTATAATGATTGAAGTATACAAAAATCCGGTAGATCAGGTTCCTGATTATCGAAATATGAATCCCTTAATCGTTCACCTTGCTTTCGTTTCAGAATCGCCTGATTCTGACAGGAAACGCCTTGAGAAATCAGGTGCCAGCTTTATTTCTGATGATAAATTTGACGATGGAACTCATCTCATTATGATGAGGGATCCTTGGGGACTGGCAATTCAGCTATGTAAGCGTGGGAAGCCTATGCTGAGGTAAACTTGAGGTTTCTTTATTTCTTGCTTGTCAATTTAAAATTTTTCAATTTTTTTTAAATGAAAATGGACATATTATGAAATATCAAAGGGAGTATTTTTAAAAAATCTCAAATAGTTTTGGACCTTAAAATTAAAAATGAATAAATTGAGATGCAAAATTTAGTTTTAGAAAAGTATTTACTTTAATTGCATTGTTTTTGTTTGTAATGTGGAAATGAATAAGTTGAAAATTCTACCTGGAGGATTAGTTCTAAATCTGAAATCTGAGAAAATTCGATTATTCAATGGAGAACTCCCTTAATAATTGAGTTTCGGCATAGTCAATACAACCAACTGCGCTCTAATAGCCTTTTCTGAAGCATTATATTGGGAAAATTAGTCTATGAATAACAGTATCTTTTGTTGAGCAGGATCCCTTTCGAACAGATTGGCCAAGCGGTTCAGCAAAAGACAATACTAAAGAAATGCCCTAATGAAGGTACATCAGAAAAAAACCAAATTCGATATGAGAGGTAACAGTAAAGAACCCTCTGTTCCCATATGAGCAGTTCAGGCGTTTTAAAATTGTTAGAAATCCACCTTTACGCTACTTATTGTTTGCTGTAGCAATCGAAAATAAGAAGCTTCGTGAAGCAGAAGCTGTTTTAATAACAGGAAAGAATTAAGCTTAAGCACAGGCTTTCCTGAATAATGAGTCGATTATTTACTATTGAAAAAGTCGCTCCACCAATTTTTGAATGGCTTTAATTTCGTTAATAAAGAAAGTGTGCACCAAATTGAATATGAAAAGAAAGTATAAAGTAATCTTGTTACTAGTTGCCCTCATTTTAATATCAATAGGAGGGGCGGGCTATTACATATCCAGACAAATTGGCGAAATGGATTCATCTGAAGAAAGGAATATTAAGTACTCTAAATATTCCTATTACTCATCTGATATTGATGAATTTGTAAGTCCGGAAGAGCTGGTTTATTATCCGGAACAAACAACCGGAGGAGATCCCGGATTTCTGAGGTTCTTTATGTCTTCTCCCAATGCGCCAGAATTTGAACTTCCAAAACATACTTTAACAAGAAAAGACTTTTCAGAAACACCGTCGGATTATGCCGCTTATTGGCTGGGACATTCTACAGTAATCATTGAATTGGATGGACAACGAATTTTAATTGATCCGGTATTTGAGAATGCTGGTCCCTTTCCCGGAATTACCCGAAGATTTGGTGCGGCCCCATTAAGTCGAGAAGAACTTCCAGATATAGACATTGTACTTATTACTCACGACCACTACGATCATCTTGAGATGGCAACTATGCAATTCCTTGCGGATAAAGATGTACAATTTATTGCTCCTTTATCAGTTGGCACAAGATTAAGAGGATGGGGGGTTCCAGAAAGAAAGGTCACAGAATTAGGTTGGAACCAAAGCATTTCATTTGGATCTTTAAATATAGTAGCCTGCCCAACAGTACATTATTCAGGGAGAAGTAATAACGATAGAAACAAAACCCTCTGGGTTTCATATGTTATCAGGGGAGAGGAAAAAAATATATATTGGAGTGGCGATACAGGTTATGGCGATCACTTCAAAGAAATAGGTGATCATTATGGGCCGTTCGATCTGGCATTTGTGGAAATCGATGCCTGGAATAGAGGATGGCCAAACACTCATCTTTTTCCGAATGAAGTAATCCAGGTCTCGCAGGATTTAAATACAAAGCTCCTGTTTCCCATTCATTTGGGAACCTTTGATTTAGCATTGCATCCCTGGGATGAGTCTATTGATCGAGTAGTAAATTTGGCCTCAGAAGAGAATATAAAAATTGTAATACCTATAATGGGACAAAAAGTTATACCTGGCATAACCCCCACCACCAAATGGTGGATACGATAATAAATAATTAGCAATTTACAAATATTTTACAATTATGAAACTTCACAACAGTTATGAAATTCCTGCCATAGGTTACGGTACCTGGCAAACTCCTAATGATGAAACGGCTATACAAGGAGTCACGCATGCTCTGGAGGTGGGTTACCGGCATATTGATACCGCTGCTGTTTACGGTAATGAATCCAGTATCGGAAAGGCTCTCCAGCAAAATGAAATAGAACGATCCAAGTTATTTGTAACCAGCAAGGTGTGGAACACTGAACGAGGTTATACAAAAACGAAAGAAGCTTTTGAAAAGAGCTTAAAAGATCTTCAGTTAGATTATTTAGATTTATATTTAATTCATTGGCCCGCCGCTTCGCATCAGTTTGAAAACTGGCAGGAGATTAATCTTGAAACATGGAAAGCAATGGAGGATTTATACAATAAAGGGAAAATAAAAGCAATTGGGGTAAGTAATTTTTTACCACATCACTTAGAACCACTTATAGCGGAAGCAGAAGTGAAGCCAATGGTAAATCAAATAGAATATCATCCGGGATTTAGGCAGCAGGAAACGGTAGAATTTTGCCAGAGTAAAAATATTATAGTGGAAGGCTGGAGTCCATTAGGAACTGGAAAGCTATTGGATAATCCCATACTTAAAAAAATTGCCTCTGACTACGGAAAATCTGTTGCACAATTATGTATTCGATGGGCTCTGCAAAACGATATTATTCCGTTACCAAAATCGGTAACCCCTCATCGTATCCGGGAAAACTTTGAAATTGATGATTTCGCTATTTCTTTAGAAGATATGGAAAGAATAAATCAAATGGAATATTGTGGCGGTTCAGGATTAGATCCCGACAAGATCGATTTTTAGATCTTTTCTTAAGCTGCTTATATATACAACTCGTGATATATTGTAAAGTTCCTGACTATTTAAAGCTGGGCCTGGTTATAAGGAGGTTCTACAATAATTAATTGAGTTGAAAGATCTTAAATAAGAAAGGATTTAACTCGAAGCTGCAACATTTGTTGACACCAGGAATGCGCTACCTCAAATACACTTGTGGCAAAGTGTATTTTGATGGCTGTAAGACTTATTTCTGTTTTTGCGTTAGTAGCTAGCGCTAAAAGCCGCACGGTGAATTATTTTTCTGAGTTTTAAGATTACATAATAACAGCGGACTGTTTGAGCTAAATGTAAGGGAGACCATCGAGAGCAGTAGCAATCACTTAATGGGTGGAACTCACCACGTCAATTACGTTGTACTGAGCGGACAGTAAAAAAGCAGATGGCCAGAAATTAGGACGGCTAACTTGCGCCTATATCAAAATCTTTTCGCTCAGGAAAGGCGGGTAAGCGGTACGGTCACTAATAAGTCCAATATGCCATAACCTGGTGTTAAAGTCATAATTAAAGGAACTATTGAAGGTCCCCAAGCAAAATCAGGACGGTTTTTTTGTAGTGCAATAATAGCATTATTTATTACTCTTGTCATAAATAGTATAAATGGGCTTAATCTTGTTGATATTTTTCACTTTTGTCCTTAACTAATCGATCTATAAACCAATCTTAAGCTTATTAAATTATAGGGAATTACCAAGGACTGCAAAATTTGCTAAGATCTTATGGGTTACTCTTATTTAGTAATCCCGGGTTATATGTTTTTTTAACGGCTGGTAAAAATGGGGGTTATTGAAACACACAATTAACATCCAAATCTTTAATTAAGGATTTATAACCTAATAAAAATTATAATGTTTTTTTACCATAAAAATTTATTCACAAAAATTTTTCTTTCAGCTTTTATATGTTCTCTTTTTTTTAGTTCTCACACTTGTTTAACTCAGGAAAAAACACAAGATGCTACCTGGATCTGGTATCCGGGAGATTTTGAAGTCTGGCTGAGTAATAAAATGCAGGTGAGACGTACTGAACGCGAGGCGGTATTTCCCCCACTTTGGCGTTATTATAGTCCTTATCCTTTAGTTACCTTTCAAACTGAAGTTGATATTCCGGAACAGGATGAAGTATTCATTCACACTGAAGGCCCTTTTCAGTTGCTGATAGATGGTGCTCAGATCTATGGACAACCTGAAGCGGTCACTATCGAACCCGGAAAACATACAATTTCACTTAAAGTTTACAATCAGGAATTCTTGCCGACTATTTACATCGATGGTACTTATATTAACTCTGATGAATCGTGGATAGTAACCAATGAAGATAAACTTTGGATTGATGAAAAGGGGAAAGCTCAGCAATCTGGAACCCCATGGAAATCTGTCGGTTCCTGGAAATTTTATTCTCCTGATGAAAAGCCTTCGGAATTTCGCTTAAAAACTGAACCATGGACGGCAAAGAGTACTGAACCCATAGGGAATGGTGAGTTAGTGGACTTTGGTAAAGAGACCTTTGGCTACATTCGGGTTCATGGCCTGGAAGGCGAAGGGCAGCTTTCACTTTATTATGGGGAATCCAGAGAGGAGGCTCTGGATTCAGTCCGTTGTGAAACATTGGATTATATTCAGTTTGATGGGAATCAGTCTTCTACTTATACACATGACGAATCAAAAGCATACCGTTATGTGCAGGTGCAGGCCGATCCCTCGATAAAGTACGATTCTATTTCTATGCTTTATGAATATTTGCCTTTGGATTACCGGGGCGAATTCAACTCTTCAGATAAACTGCTGAATGAAATCTGGGATGTTTCAGCTTACACAATGCATTTAACCACCCGCGAATTTTTTATTGACGGTATCAAAAGGGACCGGTGGATCTGGTCTGGCGACGCCTACCAGAGTTATTTGATGAACTATTATTTATTCTTCGATGAGAATTCGGTAGAACGTACCCTACTGGCGCTTCGAGGAAAAGAACCGGTAACGGCGCATATCAATACTATTATGGATTATTCGCTGTACTGGTTCGTGGGTATTTACGACTATTATCTGTATACAGGGGATACCAGCTTCATTAGAAAGTTTTACCCTCGTATCAAGAGTCTAATGGAATTTGTCCTTGGTCGCCGTAATGAAGCCGGTTTTCTGGAACCTCTGGAAGGAGACTGGGTTTTTATTGACTGGGCTGAAGGTCTGCCTAAGACAGGGGAAGTGAGTTTTGAACAAATGCTGCTCGCGCGTAGTCTGGAAGCAATGGCAGTAAGTGCGGAAATTGCCGGTGAAACCAAAGACCAGAAAAAGTATGAAGAGCTGGCAACCGAATTGAAAAAGAAATTATTCGATGTCTTTTGGGATGAGGAAGATCAGGTGATGCAACACCAGCGAATTGATGGGGAGATACAGGAAATGGTAACTCGTTATGCAAATATGTTCGGTATCTTCTTTAACTATTTTGATGAAAAGCAAAAGCAAAGTGTAAAGGAAAAAGTGCTTCTGAATGATGATATTTTACAAATAACTACACCTTATATGCGCTTTTATGAACTGGAAGCTCTTTGTGCAATAGGCGAACAGGAATATGTACTTCAAGAAATCCGGGATTATTGGGGTGGAATGCTTGATTTAGGAGCAACTTCATTCTGGGAAAAATATGATCCTTCAGAAGAAGGAGCAGATCAGCTAGCCATGTATGGCCGACCTTATGGAAAAAGCCTTTGCCATGCCTGGGGTGCGAGCCCTGTTTATCTCTTCGGAAAATATTATTTGGGCGTACAACCAACAGCACCTGGGTATACTGGATATGAAGTTCGTCCCAGTTTAGGTGGTTTGGAATGGATGGAGGGGAAAGTTCCCACACCGAATGGTGATATCGAGGTTTACATCGATCAGAAAGAGATAAAGATTACAGGAGTGGAGGGAAAAGGCAAATTAATCTTTAAGAGCCGCTCAAAACCAGGAGGTGTCAGGAACATTAAAAGTATCGGCAATCAGGAATATGAAGTGGAGATTACTCCGGGAAAGGAGCAGAAAATTTCTTATAAAGCTTTATAGCAGGAGCTATTGTAAAGTTAAGAGATGATTCTTAAGAAAAATTTTTAAATTTAAAACCAGAAATGAAAAAAGAACCGTATGTCAGAGTAGATATGAATTACAGAGGCTGTATCAATCTTCTTTCATTTTCTTCAGGATCACGTGGAACCCTGATGCCTAAACTATCGATAATTGCCATTTTGGAGATTTAAGTAGTGGGAAGAGTAAAGTTAAAAGAACGTTTTGCTAAAAGGATTACTGCAACATTAAAGGATCTTTGTAAATTTGTGGTGAAACTGAATAGCGATAAATGCGATTCTTCGGAAAAAAATTTGTTGATTGGAGGCCATAAAATTTATTGAAAGAAAAAGAACAATTCAGATTTAAAAATATCATTAAGGTTGATAATTGTCAGTTTTACCATTGTTCTTTGAAGGGAAAGAGGAAATAAAGAGCTTCGTACATCATCCTTTGTAAATTCATACCTATACAGGTCGATATTTGCCAATTTGGACATCCCTCTTTAGGGTTGCTGTTTTTATGCCTAATTTTTCATAAAAAAAGAATTTTTACGTCGGTTAATTGTTTTTTCAGAAGGGAAAATGTGCTTAAAATTGAAATAATCAAATTTTAGCTCTTAAAAAGCCTGAAAATTGCAGTAAAATCAGTCCGATTGGGCTTTTTTGACCTTTCACCTAAACCATCCAGCTATCGTAAAGACAAAAGGATTAAATATCTAATAATCAATTATTTATAGTTGTTTGAGTTTTTTTGAAAGTAGTTTAAATTCTTCGTATTTTCATCGGGAGTATTTCTAAGAACTTAACTTTAAACTTTTATAAGCGAATAAATTTTAGGATGAATAATAAATATAGTAAAATTTTAACTCAAAGTGAATCACAGCCAGCTTCCCAGGCGATGCTTCACGCAATAGGATTAACCAAAGAAGATTTTAAAAAACCATTTGTAGGAATTGCAAGTACAGGTTACGAGGGTAACCCTTGTAATATGCACCTTAACGATCTTGCCAAGCTGGTAAAACAAGGTTGTAATGAGAGCGAACTTGTAGGCCTTATATTCCATACCATTGGAGTTAGCGACGGGATTTCCATGGGAACTCCGGGTATGCGTTACTCTTTGCCTTCCCGGGATATTATTGCAGATTCTATGGAAACCGTAGTGCATGCAATGTCGTATGACGGGATGGTCACAGTTGTTGGTTGCGATAAAAACATGCCCGGAGCCTTAATGGCGATGCTGCGTATCAACCGGCCTGCAATTTTGGTTTACGGCGGGACGATAGCTTCAGGTTGTCATAAAGATCAAAAACTGGATGTGGTTTCGGTTTTCGAAGCCTGGGGCTCAAAAGTGTCGGGAGATATAAGCGATGAAGATTATAACGCAGTAATAGAAAAAGCCTGTCCGGGTGCAGGTGCCTGTGGAGGGATGTATACGGCTAATACGATGGCTTCAGCAATAGAAGCACTCGGGATGGCTTTACCTTATAATTCTTCCAATCCGGCAGTTGGGGAAGAAAAAAGCGCAGAAAGTATTGAAGCAGGAAAAGCAATGAACCTGCTAATAGAAAAAGATATAAAGCCAAGGGATATTGTAACTAAGGAAGCGATTGAGAATGCGATTAGGCTTCTTA
The DNA here is from genome assembly GCF_031846645.1 of Autumnicola psychrophila. NCBI lineage: Bacteria > Pseudomonadati > Bacteroidota > Flavobacteriia > Flavobacteriales > Flavobacteriaceae > Autumnicola > Autumnicola psychrophila. The sequence goes on along the minus strand of NZ_JAVRHN010000004.1, from coordinate 140,266 downwards.
CAGTATTGGGTGGTTCTACCAATGCAGTATTACATTTTCTTGCTATAGCTAAAGCTGCTGAAGTGGATTTTACGCTTACCGATTTTGAGAGAATATGTGACAGTACTCCGTTTTTAGCAGATCTAAAACCAAGCGGAAAATATGCAATGGAAGATGTGCACAGAGTGGGAGGAATCCCGGCGGTACTTAAATATATGCTCGAGAATAATATGCTTCACGGTGATTGTTTAACGGTTACAGGAAAAACACTTGCTGAAAATCTTAGAGAAGTTCCGGATCTTGAAGAAGGTCAGGAAGTATTGAAAACACTGGACAACCCAATCAAAAAAACCGGTCATATCCGTATTCTTTACGGAAATTTAGCTGAAGGAGGTTCAGTGGCAAAAATTACCGGAAAAGAAGGCCTTGAGTTTACTGGAAAGGCCCGTGTCTTTAATAGCGAATACGAAGCAAACGACGGTATTTCTGAAGGTAAGGTAAAAAAAGGAGATGTGGTGGTAATACGCTACGAAGGTCCTAAAGGTGGTCCCGGGATGCCTGAAATGCTTAAGCCTACCTCTGCAATTATGGGAGCCAAACTTGGGAAAGATGTCGCACTTATAACAGATGGTAGATTTTCTGGTGGAACACATGGTTTCGTGGTTGGACACATTACCCCAGAAGCTCAGGAAGGCGGACTTATTGCTTTTCTAAAAGACGGTGACGAAATTACCATTAATGCTGAAACCAACAGGATTGAAGTGGCTCTTTCAGAAGAAGAAATAGCAGAAAGAAAGAGAAATTGGGTGGCTCCTGCCTTAAAGTTTAGCAAAGGAGTGCTTTATAAATATGCGAGAACGGTTTCTTCGGCTTCACAAGGCTGTGTTACCGATGAATTTTAATATGGTGAATTATGGAAGTAAAAACAGCTAGTTTCGAAAAAGTGCAGACCCAGACTACAACAAAAGTGTCCGGGGCCGAAGCGGTAATAAAATGTTTGCTGGAGGAAGGTGTGGACACCATCTACGGATATCCTGGTGGCGCTATTATGCCCGTTTATGATGAATTATATAAATACCAGGATAAGTTGCACCATGTGCTTACAAGACATGAGCAGGGTGCTACACATGCTGCCCAGGGTTATGCCCGGGTTACCGGAAAAGTAGGTGTGGCTGTGGCTACTTCAGGTCCTGGGGCGACAAACTTGGTAACAGGAATTGCAGATGCTCAGATAGATTCCACACCAATGGTTTGTATAACAGGCCAGGTGGGATCGCATTTGCTGGGGAGTGACGCTTTTCAGGAGACCGATATTGTGGGAATTTCGACTCCCATCACCAAGTGGAATTATCAGGTAACCAAAGCAGAAGAAATCCCGGAGATAATTGCCAAAGCATTTTATATTGCCAGATCAGGTCGTCCAGGTCCGGTATTGGTAGATATTACCAAAGATGCGCAATTTGCATCTATTGATTTTAGTTATAAAAAATGCTCAGGAATCAGGAGTTATAATCCTTATCCTGAAGTAAATCTTGCGCAGGTACAAAAGGCTGCAGAAGCAATAAATAATGCTAAGAAGCCACTTATTGTCTGGGGACAGGGTGTAATTTTGGGTGGGGCTGAAGATCTGCTAAAGCAAGCCGTGGAAAAAGCAGGTATTCCTGCTGCATGGACTATTCTTGGTCTTTCAGCTTTACCAACAGAGCATCCTCTAAATGTGGGAATGGTTGGTATGCATGGTAATTACGGTCCCAATATGCTTACTAATGAATGTGATGTTCTTATTGCAATTGGGATGAGGTTTGACGACAGGGTTACCGGTAATCTGGAGCATTACGCCAAACAGGCTAAGGTGATCCATTTTGAAATTGATCCTGCCGAAATAAATAAAAACGTTCATGCTGATATTCCTGTGCTTGGAAATGTCAAGGAAACGCTTAAGACTTTAATAGAGCTTTTAGTGCCTAAAAAACATGAAAGCTGGCATCAGCAATTTAAAGACATGTATAAAACCGAATATGAGAAAGTCATAAAAGGTAATATGGATGTTACCAAAGCTAACCTCGGAATGGGGGAGGTGATCCAGGAAATAAATAACTTCTCTAATGGAGATGCTGTAATTGTTTCAGATGTTGGGCAACACCAAATGGCTGCCTGCAGATATGCCAAATTTAATGCTACCAGGAGTAATGTCACTTCCGGCGGACTGGGAACTATGGGATTTGCATTGCCGGCTGCGATAGGAGCTAAAATGGGAGCGCCGAACCGGGAGGTTGTAGCCATAATTGGGGATGGTGGTTATCAAATGACCATTCAGGAACTGGGAACTATATTCCAGACCAAAGTCCCGGTGAAAATTGTAGTCTTAAACAATGGATTCCTGGGGATGGTAAGGCAATGGCAGCAATTATTTTTTGATAAACGCTATGCGTCTACAGAAATGGTAAATCCTGATTTTGTGACAATCGCCAAAGGATATCATATTAAAGCCAATCAGGTTACAGAACGATCGCAGTTAAAAGATGCTATTAAGGAAATGATGGAATCTAAAGATGCTTATTTCCTTGAAGTTAAAGTTGAACAGGAAGAAAACGTATTCCCGATGATACCAACCGGAGCGGCAGTTTCAGAAATACTACTTGAGTAATGGAAAAGAAAAATTATACCGTATCAATTTATACGGAAAACAATCTGGGGTTATTGAGCAGGATTGCTGCAATTTTCCTTAAGAGACATATTAATATTGAGAGTATTACTGCTTCGCCAAGTGAAGTGAATGAAGTAATGCGGTTCATTATTGTGGTGAACGTAACCGAAGAGCAGGTCAGAAAAATTATCGGACAGATAGAAAAGCAAATTGAAGTTATTAAAGCTTTTTATCACACAGATAAGGAAACTATTTACCAGGAAACAGCGCTCTATAAAATCAAATCTGAAGATTTTCTGAACGATTTAAATATTCAGGATTTTATTAAAGAAACAAATGCCAGAATTGTAACCGTTACGCGGGACTTTTTTGTAGTCGAAAAAACCGGAAAACGCCACGAGGTAGATCATTTGTACGAGATTTTAAGACCTTATGGACTAATGCAATTTGTTAGATCCGGCACCATTGCAGTTACTAAAAACGAAATGCCAATATCAGGAATATTAGAAAAATTTAATACTACAAAAACTACATCATGACAAACTATTTTAACAGCCTTTCTTTACGTGAACAATTAGCCCAGCTGGGAACCTGCCGCTTTATGGCACTAGATGAATTCAGCGAGGGTGTGGCTGCATTAAAAAATAAAAAAATAGTTATCGTGGGCTGTGGAGCCCAGGGACTTCATCAGGGTTTAAATATGCGGGACAGCGGTCTGGATATTTCCTATACTCTAAGAGAAGGTGCTATTAAAGAAAAGCGCCAGTCCTGGAAAAACGCAACAGAAAATAATTTTAATGTCGGGACTTACGAAGAGATGATTCCGCAGGCAGATTTGGTGATCAATCTTACGCCAGATAAGCAGCATACTTCTGTAGTAAAGGCTATTATGCCACATATTAAAAGAGATGCTGTGCTTTCTTATTCTCACGGTTTCAATATCGTGGAAGAAGGAATGCAGGTTCGGGATGATATCACCGTAATTATGGTAGCTCCTAAATCTCCGGGCTCTGAAGTTAGGGAAGAATATAAAAGAGGTTTTGGTGTACCTACGTTAATTGCTGTACATCCTGAAAATGATCCTCAGCGAATTGGCTTCGATTGGGCAAAAGCCTATGCTGTGGCAACAGGAGGTCATAAAGCCGGAGTATTGGCTTCATCGTTTGTAGCTGAAGTAAAATCTGATTTAATGGGAGAACAGACTATTCTTTGTGGTGTTCTTCAGACCGGCTCTATTCTTACTTTTGATAAAATGGTTGCAGATGGAATTGAACCTTCTTATGCAGCAAAACTTATCCAGTATGGTTGGGAAACCATTACTGAAGCTCTAAAGCATGGTGGTATTACAAATATGTTGGACAGATTATCAAATCCTGCAAAGTTAAGAGCCAATGAAATTTCTGAAGAACTGAAGCAACAAATGCGTCCTCTTTTTCAGAAGCATATGGATGATATTATTTCCGGTGCTTTTAGCAGCCGAATGATGAAAGATTGGGCTAATGACGATAAAGAGTTACTTGAATGGCGTGCTGCTACAGAAAATACTGCCTTTGAGAAAACTGAGGCAACTTCAGAAGAAATTAAAGAACAGGAATATTTTGATAAAGGAGTCCTTCTCCTTGCTTTTGTAAAATCGGGAGTAGAACTTGCTTTTGAAACCATGGTGGAAGCTGGAATAATTGCTGAGTCAGCTTATTACGAGTCACTACATGAGACTCCGCTAATCGCTAATACCATTGCAAGGAAGAAATTATACGAAATGAACCGAATAATTTCTGATACTGCAGAATATGGTTGCTACCTGTTTGATCATTCTGCCAAGCCGCTTATTAAGGATTATATAAATAGTCTTGAGCCTGAAGTAGCAGGAAAATCATACGGAACTGATTATACCGGAGTGGATAATCAGGAATTAATCGCAGTTAACGATGCTATCAGGAATCATCCGGTTGAGAAAGTGGGTAGTGTGCTGAGAAAAGCAATGACTGCAATGGAAAAAATACACGCATAATGGATACTTTGCTGACAGATCAAAAAACATACAGACCAAAATTGGAAGCAGTAAAAGATGCTGCAGAACGTATTTCCAAGGTTGTAATAAAGACTCCTTTGGCAGATTCTTTTACCTACAGTAGCAGGTACGAGGCGAGGGTGATGCTTAAAAGAGAAGATCTTCAGCAGGTTCGTTCTTATAAAATTCGTGGTGCATATAACAAAATTTCAAGTTTAGCACAGGAGCAGTTGGATAAGGGCGTAATATGCGCCAGTGCCGGTAATCATGCACAGGGAGTGGCTTTTGCCTGTAATAAATTGCAGGCAAAAGGCATTATCTATATGCCAATTACAACTCCAAGACAAAAGGTGGAACAAACGCAGATGTTTGGAGGAGAATGGGTAGATGTTGTTCTTAAAGGGGACACATTTGATGATTCCTATAAGAGCGCTATAAAACACGGAGATAAATCAGGACTTGTCTTTATTCATCCTTTTGATGATGAGAAGGTAATCGAAGGCCAGGCGACAATTGCTTTAGAGATATTAGAGCAGGCCGATGCGCCTATAGATTATGTTTTTGCCCCTCTTGGAGGCGGCGGACTACTAGCCGGAATTTCTTCGGTTTTTAAGCAGCTTTCCCCAAACACAAAAATAATTGGTGTAGAGCCGGAAGGTGCACCTTCCATGACTTATTCTTTAAAAGAAGGTAAAGTAGTGGAATTGGCAGAAATAGAAAGGTTTGTTGATGGAGCGGCTGTGCAAAAAGTAGGTTCCAGAAATTTTGAGATTTGTAAGGAAAATCTGGATAGAATGGTAACTGTTCCTGAAGGAAAAATTTGCCAGACTATTCTCGATCTTTATAATCAGGATGCTATTGTAGTAGAACCTGCAGGAGCCATGGCAATTTGTGCCCTGGATTCTTTTGCTGAAGAAATCAAGGGAAAGAATGTGGTGTGTATGGTGAGTGGAAGTAATAACGATATTACCCGTACCGCAGAAATTAAAGAAAGAGCTCTTTTATACTCTGGTCTTAAACATTATTTTATTATCAGTTTTCCTCAGCGCGCCGGGGCTTTAAAGGAATTTGTAGCTAAAGTACTTGGACCATATGACGATATTACTCATTTTGAATATTCTAAAAAACACCATAGGGAAAATGGTCCTGCCGTTGTTGGTATTGAATTAAAAGATCCTGCCGATTTTGGTCCGTTGGTGGAAAGAATGAAGAAAAAGAACTTTTATGGAGAATATTTAAATGATAAACCAAATTTATTTCAATTTTTAGTCTGAGGGAGTTTGCCGCTTAAAAATTTTGTGTACATTTATACTATGATTTCAACAAAAGAAATAATACTGCCCGAGTTTCGCCGCTGCCCCCGCATTCGCAGGTAAGCGATATATTTCATTCCAGAAGGCAATAATTATTTTGAAATCATCTACATTGAAAAACTTAAGCGACATATTAAAAACTACAAATTTCAGGAATTTTCCTGAAATATCTCCCATGCGCCGCTTTTTGCCCCGCACGTAAGTGCGTGTGTAATTTATGGAACTCAGGTGAGTCCGGTTCCCCTTTCAGAAGACAAAAAATCGAATTAATTTTTTCAACAAAACTTTTTAGCAGATGAAAATTATCATTGCTAACAAATCTCATGCTTCCTATGCAGAGATCATTTGTAACACAATAGAAGAATCGGCAAAAGTCCGTGGTACCGGCATTGCACGTCGTACTCCTGAATATATCATCAGTAAGATGGAAAAGGGAAATGCGATAATAGCTTTGGATGGCCACAAGTTCGCTGGCTTTTGTTATATCGAGACCTGGAGCCATGAAAAATATGTGGCAAATTCAGGGCTTATTGTACATCCTGACTACAGGAATCAGGGATTGGCAAAGGATATAAAGGAAGTTATCTTCAAATATTCACGAGAAAAATATCCGACAGCCAAAATCTTTGGGATCACAACCGGACTGGCTGTTATGAAGATTAATTACGAGCTGGGGTATCAGCCTGTAACTTTTTCTGAACTTACCGATGATGACAGCTTTTGGAAAGGCTGCCAGACCTGCAAGAATTACGACATCCTTACCAGGACCGAGCGCAAGATGTGCCTTTGTACAGGGATGATGTATGATCCTGAAAAGAAGAAGGAGAAAACAGAGAAAAAGGAAAGTCTGAATGATAAGGCTTTTAAAAGATTGAAAAATATAAAGCAGACGCTGTTTTATAAAAAAGAGAAAAGTGAAAACTGACCACCCCCGGCCTGCGTACACCCCAAGGAGGGAAACGTAGAGTATTATGAATTCGTGGCAAACCAACATCTAAGAAAAATTAAAAAATGAAGAAAGTAGTAATAGCATATAGTGGCGGTCTTGATACTTCCTATTGTGCTAAGTATTTATCTAAAGAAGAAAACTTTGAAGTTCATGCGGTAAGTGTAAATACCGGTGGTTTTTCAGAAGAAGAAATAGAAAAAATAGGTTCCAATGCTCAAAAGATTGGAGCGAAAACCTACAAAAACATAGATGCGGTTGCTTCCTTTTATGATAAGGTAGTGAAATTCCTCATTTTCGGTAATGTACTTAAAAATGATACCTATCCGCTTTCGGTAAGTGCAGAGCGTATTGTACAGGCCATAGAAATAGTTAATTACGCAAAAGAAATTGGAGCCGAATATATAGCACACGGTAGTACCGGTGCAGGAAACGACCAGGTAAGGTTTGATATGATTTTTCAAACCATCGCTCCAAATATTCAAATTATCACCCCAATTAGAGACAAACAACTCACTCGACAGGAAGAAATTGAATATCTTAAGGCCAATGGAGTTGATATGAATTGGGAAAAAGCAAAGTATTCAGTTAACAAAGGTTTATGGGGAACAAGTGTTGGCGGCGCTGAAACTTTAACTTCAGAAAAACCTTTACCTGAAGAAGCTTATCCTTCACAACTAAAAGAAAAAGAACCAAAACAAGTTAGTTTAAGCTTTACAAAAGGAGAACTCACCGCTGTAAACGGAAAAGAAAATGCACCTGAGAAAAATATTGAAATCCTGGAAAGTATTGCTTCAAAATATGCAATTGGCAGGGATATCCATGTAGGAGATACTATTATCGGGATTAAAGGGCGAGTTGGTTTTGAAGCTTCCGCTGCCTTAATAACCATAAAAGCACACCATTTGCTGGAAAAGCATACGCTTAGTAAATGGCAACTTCAGCATAAGGATTATATAGCCAACTGGTATGGCACACATCTTCATGAAGGTCTGTATCTGGATCCTGTGATGAGAAATCTGGAAGCGTTCCTACAAAGCTCACAGGAGCAGGTGACCGGTGAAGTATTTGTGACGCTCCATCCCTACAGGTTTACGCTGGATGGAATTAAATCTAAATACGATTTAATGAGCAACAGTTTCGGTAAATACGGAGAAGAAAACAAAGCCTGGACAGCAGACGATGCAAAAGGATTTATCAAAATCCTTTCAAATGCCGGGAAGATATATCAACACGTAAAGCAGGAGCAATGATAGAGGCAGGAATAATTGGTGGAGCCGGTTACACGGCGGGAGAATTAATAAGAATACTGCTCAGGCATCCGGAAGTAAACATCAACTTTGTCTACAGTACATCACAGCCGGGAAAACCCGTTGCAAATGTGCATCAGGATTTATTAGGAGAAACAGATTTGCAGTTTAGCGGAGAAATTAATAAAGAAGTTGACGTAGTTTTTCTTTGTCTGGGGCATGGGAATTCAGTGAAATTCCTTTCTGAAAATAAATTCTCAGAAAAGACAAAAATTGTCGATTTAAGCACGGATTATCGAATGTCAAGGGACGATCATTCCTTTGTTTATGGTTTGCCGGAGTTTAATAAAGAGGCAATAAAAATGGCAAATTTCATCGCTAATCCTGGATGTTTTGCCACAGCAATCAGTATTGCGATTTTACCTTTGGCAAAAGAAAATTTGTTAAAGGAAGATATTCATATAAACGCTGTAACGGGAGCTACCGGTGCGGGGACATCTTTATCTGAAACCACTCACTTTACCTGGCGTGACAATAATTTTTCGGCTTACAAATCTTTTGAACATCAGCACTTGAATGAGCTTACTCAGAGCGTTAAGAATTTTCAACCGCAACATGATGCTGAAATTAATTTTATTCCGAATAGAGGAAATTTTTCCCGCGGAATACATGCTACTGCCTACACAAAATTCACAGGAAGTGTCGAGGACGCAAAAAACATTTTTCAGAAGGCATATGAAGATGCAGCTTTCACTTTTGTAACAGATGAAGCACTTCATCTAAAGCAGGTAGTCAATACAAATAAAGGATTAGTGAGATTGCAGAAGTTTGGGAATAAGCTCTTAATAACGAGTATTATCGATAATTTGCTGAAAGGGGCTTCAGGACAGGCAGTGCAAAATATGAATTTGATGTTTGGGTTTGAGGAGACTGCAGGTCTAAGGCTGAAGGCGAACTATTTTTAATAAAAAAAGCGAATGAGGAAAAGAGTTAAGGAGAGAAGGGGAAAAAATACTTAAAGAAGACAGTCGTATATATAAGATTGCTTCGCTCCGTTAACGCTTCGCTCGCAATAACAGGAAAAAGATAAAGAGAAAAGGAAAAGACCATGACATTAATGTTCCAGAGCTGTACTAATTAAATTCAAAATTCAGCATTTAAAATTTAAAATAATTAAGGATGAAAATTGCCATTTTAGGAGCCGGGAACCTCGGATTATCCATAGCTAAAGGTCTTATTGTAAATAATGCTTTTACCACTCTTTTTCTGAGTAAAAGGAAAATTGATGATATCAAAGATTACGAAGAATACTCTAAAGTGAGTATTACTTCAGACAACCTGGAGGCGGTAAAAAATTCTGATATCCTGATATTTGCAGTTCAGCCCACTCAGCTGGAAGGTATTCTGGAAGAAATTAAAGATGTACTTACAGATAAGCACGTTCTTATATCTACAGTTACCGGGTTTAAAATTCCGAGGATAGAAGCTATTGTTGGAGAAGATCAATTCATAATCCGTTCCATGCCAAATACTGCAATTGCGGTTGGAAAATCGATGACCTGTCTTTGCAGTAACAAAAAAGGGGAAAAACGTATTGCTATTGCTGAAGCTATTTTTAACCGACTTGGCAGCAGTATTATTATTCCTGAAAATAAAATGCAGGCCGCAACAGTAATTTGCGCCAGCGGAGTAGCCTTCTGGATGCGCTTAATCCGCGCCACAACTCAGGGAGCCGTACAATTAGGATTTGATGCAAAAGAAGCTCAGGAGCTGTCTATGCAAACCTGCCTGGGTGCTGCCAGTCTTTTAATAGAATCAGGTAAACATCCCGAGGAAGAAATTGATAAAGTTACGACCCCGAGAGGCTGTACTATTGAAGGTTTAAATGAAATGGAACATAACGGACTCAGTTCTTCGCTCATACAAGGAATACAGGCATCTTTCAAAAAAATTAATTCAATTTCAGATCAATAACTATGGATTTATTTGATGTATATCCGCTTTACGACATTACGCCGGTAAAAGGCGAAGGCGCTTATGTTTTTGATGAAAACAATAAAGAATATCTGGATTTATATGGCGGTCATGCTGTAATTTCAGTGGGGCATTCTCATCCGGTTTATGTAAAAGCCATCAGCGATCAGTTGAATAAGCTTGGTTTTTATTCTAATTCTATAAAAAATCCATTGCAGAACGAACTTGCTGAAAAGTTGGAAAAAATTTCCGGAGTTAAAGATTACAGCTTGTTTTTATGTAATTCTGGCGCCGAAGCTAATGAAAATGCTCTAAAGCTCGCTTCTTTTCAGACTGGAAAAGATAAAGTTATTTATTTCGACAAAGCTTTCCACGGAAGGACTTCCGGAGTAGTGGCAGTAACAGATAATGAAGGCATAAAAGCACCTTTTAATAAAGGACATAATGCCAAAAAGTTAGCTTTTGATGACACTGAAGCACTGGAAAATGAGCTGAAAAAAGGAGATGTTGCCGCAGTAATTTTTGAAGTTATCCAGGGTGTGGGAGGACTGGATGAAGCCAGCACCGAATTCTATAAAAAAGCTTCCGAATTATGCAAAGCCCATGGTTCGATTTTAATTGCAGATGAAGTACAGGCCGGCTATGGCAGAACGGGAGACTTTTTTGCTTTTCAGAAGCACGGGATAAGGCCCGATATTATTTCTATGGCCAAAGGAATGGGGAATGGTTTTCCGATCGGCGGAATATTAGTCGATAAGAACATTCAGGCGAAATATGGAATGCTGGGAACCACCTTTGGAGGAAATCACCTTGCTTGTGCTGCAGGAATTGCTGTGCTGGAAATTATTGAAAAAGAAGAACTTATTGGGAATGCCAAAGCTCTTTTTGAATATGTAAAAGAACACGCTGCTCAGATTCCGCAGATCAAAAAGGTAAAAGGCAGAGGACTAATGATAGGTCTGGAATTTGACTTCGAAATTGCACCATTAAGAAAGAAATTATTATTCGAACATCAGGTCTTTACAGGGGCGGCTTCAAATAAAAATCTGCTTCGGATTTTACCTCCTTTAAATATTAAAAAGGAACAGTTTGATGTTTTCTTTGAAGCTTTAAAGATGGCGTTGAAGTAAAATTTTACCGGAAATCTGGAGTTTCAGAAGCTCAAACCCCACAGGTTTTCAACCTGTGAGGTCTTGGAAAAATAGAGAAAAAATAAACCTACAAGGTCTGCAAGACCTTGTAGGAAAGATTAAAAGTAAATTGAACTAAATGAACAATTACATCACGTTATCAGACATTGAAAATTTACAGGAATTAATTGATGAGGCGCTTCAGCTAAAAAAGAAAAACACCGCAGGAGAAGTTGGAAAAGGAAAAACGCTTGGAATGCTGTTTTTCAATCCAAGTCTGCGTACGCGTTTAAGCACTGAAAAGGCGGCAAAATTACTGGGAATGGAAGTGATGGTGATGAATGCCGATAAGGATGGCTGGGCCCTTGAATTTGAAGATGGTGCTGTAATGGATTCTAATAAAGCGGAGCATATAAAAGAAGCTGCAGCAGTGCTCTCACAGTATTGTGATATTATTGCTGTACGTGCCTTTCCTGACTTAAAAGATAAAGAGAAAGACGAAGCAGAAGTGGTGCTTAAAAGTTTTCAGAAGTACGCTTCTGTGCCCGTAATAAATCTTGAAAGCGCCACGGGACACCCTTTGCAGGCACTTACAGATGCAATTACCATTTCAGAATTAAAGACAGAGAAAAGGCCAAAAGTTGTTTTAACCTGGGCGCCGCATCCAAAAGCACTTCCGCAATCTGTACCGAATTCTTTTGCTGAAGTCATGCAAAAACTGGATGCTGATTTTGTAATTGCAAATCCTGAGGGATATAACCTTAATCCTGTAATAACTAAAGATGTTGAAGTTATTCACGATCAGGACGAGGCTTTAAAAGATGCTGATTTTGTGTATGTGAAAAACTGGAGTAGTTATGAACAGTATGGGAAAGCTTTAAAAACGGATACTTCCTGGACACTAACGGGAGATAAACTGAAAAAAACCAACAATGCCAAAGTTATGCATTGCCTGCCGGTAAGGAGAAATATGGTCATTGCAGATGAGGTGCTGGACAGTGAAAATTCGGTAGTGATTCACCAGGCCAGTAACAGGACGTTTGCAGCACAGGCGGTATTGAGAAGGCTTCTGGAAAGGAAAAAATAATTCAGAAACATGATTTCAGAAGATTTGAATTGGGGTTACAATTAAGGGCAAAACGAATATGGAAAAAAAAGTACTTAAAGTTGTAAAAATAGGAGGGAAGTTAATTGAGGATGAAAATAAGCTCAGGGAATTTCTCAACGATTTTTCAGAGTTAGAGACTCCTAAAATCCTCATTCATGGTGGCGGGAGCATGGCTACCAAAACTGCTCAAAAGCTTGGTTACGAAACTAAAATGGTGGATGGGAGAAGGATTACCGATGCCAATTCCATAAAAGTAATCACCATGGTTTACGGCGGGCTCATTAATAAAAATATTGTAGCAAAACTGCAGGCACGGGGCACCAATGCTATAGGCTTATGTGGTGCAGATGGAGCAAGTATAGTTTCTAAAAAGAGGGAAATTAAGGAAATCGATTTTGGATTTGTGGGCGATATTGTGAAAATTAATACCTCTTTTATTTCTTCCCTTTTGGAGCAGGGGATTATCCCTGTATTTTCAGCAATTTCTTATAGTGGTGACGGGCAACTTTACAATACCAACGGAGATTCTGTGGCTGCCGAAGTTGCCAAAGCAATGTCGGCCGTTTTTGATACAGAACTCGATTTTTGCTTTGAAAAAAAGGGTGTGCTTACAGATGTGGACAATGACGAATCTGTCATTAAAGAGATTGATGAACAACTTTATAAGCAATTGATGAACAGAGGCGTAATTAGTGAAGGGATGCTGCCAAAACTTCACAATTGCTTCCAGGCGCTTCGTCATGGCGTTACTAAAATCAGGTTAGGCGACTCTAATTTGCTAAAGAAAAATTCAGTACATACCAAAATTATAAAATAATGAGCTTATCAGAACTTCAGAGTCAGGCGCTTGATTTGCTGAAAAATCTAATTGAAACGCAGTCTTTTTCAGAAGAAGAAGATGGTACAGCCATGCTACTGGAAGACTGGTGTAAGAGAAATAACATCACTTTTAACAGGCATCTGAACAATGTTTGGGCGGTTAATAAGCATTTTGATAAGTCCAAACCAACATTATTACTCAATTCCCACCACGATACTGTAAAACCCAATTCAGGATATACAAGAGATCCCTTTAAGGCTGAAATTGAAGACGGAAAGTTATTCGGCCTTGGTAGTAACGATGCGGGAGGCTGCCTGGTTTCTTTGCTGGCAACCTTTACGTGGTTTTATGAAGCTGAAGATTTAGAGTACAACATTGTTTTTGCAGGTTCTGCTGAAGAAGAAACCAATGGAAAAAACGGAATTTCATGCCTGCTGCCTAAAATGCCAGATATCGATGTGGCTATTGTGGGTGAGCCAACTTTAATGCAACTGGCGGTAGCAGAAAAAGGCCTTGTCGTTTTTGATGCAGTGGTAAAGGGAACACCATCTCATGCCGCTCATCCAAATAATAATAATGCGATATACAAAACAGCAAAAGTGCTGCAGTGGTTTGAGAATTTCCGGTTTAAAGACGTTTCGGAAGCTCTGGGTGAAGTTAAACTTACTGTTACTCAAATTAAGGCCGGAAGTCAGCATAACGTGGTGCCTGGAAAGGTAGATTTGGTGATTGACGTCCGTGTAAACGACTGCTACAGCAATGCTGAAGTTGCAGAAATTCTTCAGAAACAAGCGCCGGTAGACGAAATTACACCGAGATCACTTCGGTTAAATTCGTCTTCTATTCCGCAGGAACATGAGCTGGTAAAAGCCGGCTTAAGCCTGGGAATGGAAACTTATGGATCACCCACACTTTCTGACCAGGCGATGCTGAAATGCCCGTCCCTGAAGCTCGGACCCGGAAATTCCACAAGGTCACATTCCGCAGATGAGTTTATTTACGTAAAAGAAGTGGAAGAAGGTATTGAAAAGTATATAAAGCTCCTGGACAAGGCGCTGAAAAAATAATCAGCAGACTTCACAGGTTTTCAAAACCTGTGAGGTCTCCAACCAAATAAAGTTATATGAAACTCTGGGACAAAGGAATCTCCATAGATAAAAAAATTGAGAAGTTCACCGTGGGAAACGACCGGGAACTGGATATATTTCTGGCCGAATACGATATTCGGGCTTCTAAGGCACACGCCAAGATGCTTGGCAAGGTCGGGATTTTAGATTCTGAGGAAGTGACAGCTATTGAGAAGGAACTGGATAAACTACAGCGGCAGCTCGAAAATGGCAATTTTCATATAGCTGAAGAATTTGAAGATGTTCACTCCAAAATTGAATTTGATCTTACAGAAGCTCTGGGTGACACCGGAAAAAAGATACATACAGCGCGCTCCAGGAACGATCAGGTTTTGGTAGCTATGCAGCTTTATTTTAAGGAAAACCTTCAGCAGATTTCTGGTAAAACAGGTGAACTCATTGATGTTTTGTTAGATTTGGCTAAAAAATATGAAGGGAAATTACTTCCGGGGTATACCCATCTTCAGGTTGCGATGCCATCTTCCTTTGGATTGTGGTTTTCAGCCTACGCAGAGTTGCTGATTGACGACCTTTACTTACTGGAAGCCGGATTAAAAATTGTGGACCAGAATCCGCTGGGATCTGCAGCAGGTTACGGCTCTTCCTTTCCTATAGACAGGAAATTCACCACTAAAGAATTGGGTTTTTCGACATTAAAATATAACGTTGTCGCCGCGCAAATGAGCAGGGGAAAATGCGAACGTACGGTAACATCAAATATTGCTTCTGTAGCGAATACCTTGTCACGGTTTGCAATGGATATTTGCCTTTATATGAGTCAGAACTTTGATTTTATTACTTTTCCCGATGAACTTACCACAGGTTCCAGTATTATGCCGCATAAAAAGAACCCGGATGTCTTTGAGTTGATCAGGGGGAAATGTAATAAGCTTCAGAGTATTGCAAATGAGATGATATTGATCACGAATAACCTTCCAAGTGGCTATCACAGGGATTTTCAGCTTATAAAAGAGAATAGTATTTACGCTGTGGAGAATATTAAGGAAATTCTGGATGTTTTTATCCATTCCATAGCTTTAATTAAGGTAAAAGATGTGGATTTAAATGATGAAAAATACAAATACCTCTTTACGGTAGACAGTATAAATGACCTGGTAATGAAGGGGCAGTCTTTTAGGGAAGCGTATAAGGAAATAGGGGGGCAGGTCCAAAATGGCAATTATCGTCCTGCAGCAAATAAAAAGCATTCTCATTTGGGAAGTAAGGACAACCTGGCGCTGGAAGAAATCGCAAAAAAGAAAAAGGATGCGAAACTTTAGTATTTAAAATTTCATATCCATATTTGAACACATTCTCACCTATGGTTGACAGATAAAATAAGTTTAGAATGATCTACAACAAAAAAGACCCGTCAGGCTTTAAATCTGACGGGTCTTTTTTCATGTTACCGTTCATTAATGGCTGTAGTTTTCTATTCATAACTTATAGGAATTGCAAATAATCCATTAAAGAATAAAGTAAATAAATAACAAAGCCTCCCGCTAAAACCACACAAAGCGAGAGGCCGAAAAATCTTAAAAAGTTTATCTATATAATTGTCATTTGTCCGAGGTTCATATTTTCATCGTTGATATTGATGCTATCAATTTCAGCAATTAAACCTTCGAGGAAATCTCCAACTTTTTCAGTGGAATAGTGATTATCTTTATTAATATCTTCTGTACAAACATTTAGCTTAATACTCAGTTCCACAGCTTTTCGTACAGCATTGGCTTCTTCAATTAAATTGAAATGATCCAGAAGCATTGCAGCAGAAAGTACAGAGGCTACGGGATTGGCAATTCCTTTGCCGGTAGCCTGCGGGTAAGAACCGTGAATAGGCTCGAACATCGCATTTTTTGTTCCTACTGAAGCCGAAGCAAGTAATCCTATACTTCCTCCAATCACACTCGCTTCATCAGAAAGAATGTCACCGAACATATTCTCTGTTAGAATAACATCAAATTGTTTAGGATTTAATATCATCTGCATGGCCGCATTATCTACGAAAAGGAAATCCAACTCAACATCGGCATATTCCTGGGCAATGGTTTTAACTGTTTTACGCCATAATCTTGAAGTTTCCAGAACGTTAGCCTTATCTACCAGTGTGAGTTTTTTACGCCTCTGCTGTGCCGCTTTAAATGCAAGATGAGCGATTCTTGTAATTTCTTCTTCGGAATATGAGCATAAATCTGATGCGCTTTTGCCGTCTTCAGCAGTGCTTTTTTCACCAAAATAAATTCCGCCTGTCAATTCGCGATAAATCACCATATCGGCTCCTGCAATGCGCTCTCTTTTTAGCGGAGACTGATCGAGAAGTTTTTCATATGTTCTTACAGGCCTGATATTTGCAAACAGCCCCAATTCTTTTCTAAGTTTAAGAAGTCCCTGCTCCGGCCGAACCTTTGCATCGGGATTATTGTCATATTTAGGGTGACCTATAGCCCCGAATAACACAGCATCAGATTTTTGGCATAAATCCAGGGTAGCTTCAGGTAAAGGATTTTCCAGCAAATCTATTGCTGCTGCACCTACCAAGGCGTCATCAAATTGAAATTCGTGATCAAATCGATCTGCTACCGCTTTCAAAACCTTTACTGATTGCTGTGTAATTTCAGGTCCTATTCCGTCTCCGGGTAATACTGCTATTATTAATTTCATTCTGATTTTTTAAAGTATAAAGAAGTTGCTTCGCTTACATCGTTCTTAAACATATCCAATACTGCATAGACTAATTTGAAACAAGTTCAGGTTCATGTAAGTCGTGCTGACTTTCCTATTAAACGCCTACCGAGGTAGATTTAATATTCTTGTTATTTTCGTATTTCTTAATTTCCTCCAGTTTACTTACTAAAAAGTCTATATCATCAAAACCATTGATCATACAGGTCTTCTTGTAAGGATCAATATCAAAATGCTGTGATTCTCCTGTACTTTCAATTGTGATCTCCTGGTTCTTGAGATCTACCTTTACATTCTCCTTTGTATTACTTTGAAGGGCAAGAAATATGTTATCGAGAAATTCCTGACTTACCTGTACAGGTAATAAGCCGTTATTCAATGAATTTCCTTTAAATATATCTGCAAAATAGCTGGAAACGACTACCTTAAAGCCATAGGCTTTAATTGCCCATGCAGCGTGTTCCCGGCTTGATCCACAGCCAAAATTATTTCCGGCTACCAGTATGGAACCTGAATAATTGGGATTGTTTAACGGAAACTCTGGATTTGGTTTGTCATTCTTATCAAATCTCCAGTCACGGAAAAGGTTTTCCCCAAAGCCTGCTTTATCGGTCGCTTTTAAGAACCTTGCAGGGATGATCTGGTCTGTATCCACATTTTCTATATCTAATGGAACAGCGGTATCTGTAAGTGTGGTGAATTTTTCCATTAGTTGAGTATTTTTGTATAATCTGTTAATTTTCCTGCGATTGCAGTCGCAGCAGCGGTTAGCGGGCTGGCAAGAATTGTTCTTGATCCCTGGCCCTGTCGACCTTCAAAATTCCGGTTACTTGTGGAAACGCAATATTCTCCTGCAGGAATTTTATCGTCGTTCATTGCCAAACAAGCGGAACATCCAGGCTGTCTCAAGGTAAAACCGGCTTCTTCAAAGATAGTATGAAGGCCTTCTTCCTGAATTTGAGCGGCAACTTGTCTTGATCCCGGAACAATTAGAGCATTAACATTATCGGCTTTCCTTTTGCCTTTAATATAAGCTGCTGCTGTTCTGAAATCCTCAATTCTGGAATTGGTACAACTTCCTATAAAAATGTAATTAATAGGTTTTTCTAATAACGTTTCCCCTGGCTGGAAGCCCATATAAGATAATGCTTTGGCATCGCTCTTGGTACCTTCTACAGGAATTGATCCGCTAAGTTTTATTCCCATTCCAGGATTAGTGCCATAAGTGATCATCGGTTCGATATCTTCAGCATCAAAAGAATATTCCTGATCAAATTCAGCTCCTTCTTCTGTTTTTAGCGTTCTCCAGTAAGCCTTCAGGTTTTCGAATTCTTCTCCTTTTGGCGCAAATTCTTTTCCTTCAACATAATCAAAAGTAGTATCATCCGGAGCAATAAGCCCGCCACGGGCACCCATTTCGATACTCATATTACACACAGTCATACGACCTTCCATAGACATGTTTTCAAACACATCTCCTGCATATTCGCAAAAATATCCGGTACCGGAATTTGTTCCTAATTTACTAATGATATATAAAATGACATCCTTTGGAAGAACGCCATTTTTCAATTTCCCGTTTACATTAACCCTTAGCTTTTTCGGTTTTTCTACTAAAAGACACTGGCTCGCAAAAACCTGTGCAACCTGGCTAGTACCTATTCCGAAGGCAATAGTGCCAAAAGCACCGTGGGTAGAGGTATGGCTGTCCCCACAAACAATGGTCATTCCCGGCTGGGTAATCCCCAGTTCCGGAGCCATAACGTGAACAATCCCGTTATAAGGATGGCCCAGTCCGTATAATGTTATATTATTTTCTTCGCAGTTCTGGGTCAGCTCCTTTAATTGTTTTCTGGAGAGAAGATCTTTAACCGGAAGGTGTTGATTTTCTGTAGGTGTGTTATGATCTGCCGTAGCAACTGTTTGTTCGGAACGAAAAAGCGGGACGTCCCTTTCCTTTAATTCGTTAAAAGCCTGCGGACTCGTTACCTCGTGAATAAGGTGTTTATCGATATATAAAATATCCGGTCCGTCAGGTATGGATTCCACTACATGGGAATCCCAAATTTTATCAAAAAGTGTTTTCTTCATTATGCAATAGCCATATGTTTTCTCGACAATGCTACAATTTCATGAATGTCATTATCGATAACTTCTTTTCTACAATCGGCGTAGTTTAAAAATTCATTATAAACGCAATCCAACTGAAGTTTGGTTAATTCGTACCCCATTTTTTTGGCGCGGTAGGCCAAAGCTGCTCTTCCGCTTCTTGCGGTTAGCACAATCGCAGATTCTGTTACTCCTACATCTGCCGGATCCATAATTTCATAGGTTTCCCTGTTCTTAATTACTCCATCCTGGTGAATTCCTGAGCTATGCGCAAAGGCATTAGCACCAACAATTGCTTTATTTGGTTGTACGAACATTCCCATTTCCCTGGATACCATTACGCTGGTGTCAAAAAGGAATTTTGGATTAATATCCGTGTGGAAATTTAATGTCGGATGTTGTCTTAGAATCATGACGATTTCTTCTAAAGCAGTGTTTCCTGCACGTTCACCAATCCCATTAATAGTACATTCTATTTGTCTTGCGCCATTGGTAATACCTGCAAGGGCATTTGCGGTCGCAAGGCCAAGATCATTATGACAGTGGCAGGAAATACGAACATTTTCGATTCCTTTTACATTTTCCTTTAAATATTTGATTTTCTTACCGTACTCCTCCGGAAGACAGTATCCGGTAGTGTCGGGAATATTTAAAACGGTCGCACCGGCTTTAACTGCTGCTTCGCAAACTTTAGCAAGAAACACATTATCTGTACGACCTGCATCTTCAGCATAAAATTCCACATCTTCTACGAAAGTTTTTGCGTAAGCAACTGCATCTTTAGCCCTTTCGATTATTTTTTCTGGTGTAGAATTAAATTTATATTTAATGTGAGAATCGGAAGTTCCTATTCCCGTATGAATTCTCGGTTTCTTTGCATGTTTAAGTGCTTCAGCAGCAACTTCAATATCCTTTTTAACTGCACGTGTTAATCCGCAAACAGCGGCATTCTTCACCAGCTTTGATATTTCAGAAACCGATTGGAAATCACCGGGGCTTGAAACAGGAAAACCTGCTTCAATAACATCTACTCCCAGGTCATCGAGTCGTGCAGCAATTTTTAATTTTTGGGCTGTGTTTAATTTGCAGCCTGGTACTTGTTCCCCATCCCGTAACGTTGTGTCAAAAATTTCTACCTTTTCAGTACTCATAAGCGATATTTTTTACTTTATCTTTAACTAAAGTATTACTTACATCTACAATTTAAGGCCTTCAATAAGTTATCGTTACGATAATTAAACCGTAGATAAGAACGTAATTATGCTGATACACAGCTAGTTAAAAAGCTTTTTGTTACAATGACCAACGAATTATCAGATAATCTTTTTTCTCTCATTCAATCGCTTTCCCCTTCAGAAAAACGACAATTTTCGCTCTATGTTGGTAGGATTGGAGTAAACACCGATAGTAAATTTCTAAATTTATTTAAGGTAATGTCGAAACTGAAAAAGTATGATGAAGATGTTATCCTGAAGAATACGAAGATTAGTAAACGGCAATTATCGAATGTAAAAGCACATTTGTACCGTCAGATTCTTATCAGTTTAAGATTGAATCCGTCGCATCAGAGCATGCCGGTTCAAATAAGGGAACAACTGGATTTTGCTATTATCCTATACCGAAAGGGCCTTTACAAGCAAAGCCTGAAGCTGCTTGATAAAGTAAAATCTACCGCTTTATATTATGAGGAAAAGAACATCGCTTACGAGATTCTGGACTGGGAGAAAATAATTGAATCACAGTATATTACCCGCAGTATCCATAATCGTGCAGAAACGCTTATAAATCAAACTGAAGAACTTACTGAACTAAGCGTTGTTGCCAGCAAACTTTCAAATTTATCGCTACATCTTTATGCGATTTTCCTGAAAATGGGATATGCCCGTACCGAGGCAGAAGCCATACAGGTAAAAGAGGATTTCCAGCGAGGACTTCCGGAGTACAAATTCAGCGATTTGGGATTCAGAGAAAAATTGTGGCTTTATAAAGCTTATTTATGGTACAGTTTTATCACCCAGGATTTCTTAGCATGCTTTAGATACGCTTCAAAGTGGATAGAACTTTTTAATGACAATAAACACTTAATTGCCGTACATCCTGTTTCCTATTTAAAAGGAAATCATTATTTATTGGAAGCGCTTTTTTATCTAAATCATGCTACTTTGTTTGAAAAAGTGCTAAAAGATCTTGAAACAAGTCTTAAAGATCCAAGGGTGCCTGATGATGATAATATTGCAGCACTATCCTTTCTATATCTTTATTCCAATAAGCTGAACCTTAGATTTATGAAAGGTGAATTTTCTAACGGTAATGAATTGGTAGAAAAAATCCAGAAGAAAATAAAGAAATACCGAAGCAGGATAGACGAGCATCATATAATGGTGTTTTATTATAAAATTGCATGCCTCTATTTTGGGAATGGGGAGAATAAAAAGTGTATAGAATTCCTTAAGAAAATCATTAGTAATAAAGATCTGGAAATGCGTGAAGACCTTATGTGTTTTGCACGTATTCTTAATCTTGTTGCACATTATGAAGCAGGATTGGATTATCACCTTGAAAGACTGATTAAATCTACCTACAAATTTTTGATACGGATGAATGATTTGCACGAAGTGCAATTGGAAATGATTAAATTTTTAAGACATTTGCCAGATGTTTCCCCTCTGGAAATTAAAAATGAATTCAGGCAATTACATGCAACCTTAAAAAAATATGAGGACCATCCTTATGAACGCAGGGCCTTTCTTTATCTGGACATCATTTCATGGCTGGAAAGCAAAATTGAAAACAGACCGGTAGGTGACATCATTAACGAAAAAGCGCAGGAAGTAATTAGGTAAAATTAAAATTTGACGATTAAAAGTAGCCATTTAAGGCATATCCTCGAGCTCAATTTTGCGGTGATGCTAATAAGCACCTCCGGGACATTGGGAAGATACATAACTTTGGACCCCTTTGTAACGATAACATTTCGGGCCATATTGGCAGGAATAGTGCTGTATCTTTTTTGCCGGTTCAGGAAGTTCCAAATAAAGGTTTCCAATAAAAAAGACCTTTTAAAGGTGATCATAGGGGGGTGCTTAATGGGAATTCATTGGGTGACCTATTTCTATTCGCTTAGCCTTTCCAGTGTTGCTATAGGGATGTTGTCTATTTATACGTATCCTGTTATCACTACTATCCTGGAACCATTACTTCTTAAGACCAAATTCAGCAAGATGCACCTGGGGCTGGCAGGTTTGGTGCTCTTCGGAATATACTTTCTGGTTCCGGAATTCAGTTTTGAAAATGATCAGACTTTAGCTGTCGCCTTCGGGGTCACGTCAGCATTCTTTTATTCCCTAAGAAATTTATTGATGAAACAGGAAGTAGAGAAATATAATGGTTCGGTCTTGATGATGTATCAAATGATCATTATTACAATAATGTTATCTCCAGTCCTTTTCTTATTCGATCTTTCTGCAGTGCCTTCGCAACTAGCCCCAATCCTGGTTTTGGCAATTGTGACAACCTGTTTTGGCCACACGTTGCTACTTATGAGTTTTAGGAATTTTTCGGTAACCACGGCAAGTATTATCAGCAGTGCGCAGCCGGTTTACGGAATTTTACTCGGACTATTATTCTTGGGCGAATATCCGGCTGTAAATACGATTATTGGAGGTAGCCTTATCATTTTTGCAGTCTTTGCAGAAATCAGCCGAAGTATGAAAAGAGAAGCTTAATCTTTACAGGCGTCCCATATTGCGTCTGAAGGAGGCGACGCGATTATATGTACCTCTTCCTTTTTTACCGGATGAGTAAATTTCAATTCCCGGGCGTGAAGATGGATACTTGCATCTTTAGTACTACGATCAAAGCCATATTTTAAATCTCCTTTTACCGGACAGCCAATGGAAGATAACTGACTTCTAATTTGATGATGTCGCCCTGTGTGTAAGTCGATTTCCAGCAGGTAATAATTGTCCAGTTCTTTTATAATTCTGTAATCCAGAATAGCCTTTTTACTGTCCGGAACTTCTTTTATGTGAGCGTAAGATTTATTTTGTTTCGGATTCCGCTTCATGAAATGAACCAGCGTATCCTCATTTTTTGGCGGCGGATTTTTTACTACTGCCCAATACGTTTTCCTGGCGTCCTTTTGCTGAAAAAGTTTGTTTAACCTTGGTAATGCTTTTGAAGTTTTTGAAAAAAGAACAATTCCGCTGGTAGGACGATCCAGGCGGTGGACCACCCCCAGATACACATTGCCCGGTTTGTTGTACTTTTCCTTCAAATAAGATTTTACAACTTCACTAAGCGGTTTGTCACCGGTTTTATCACCCTGCACAATGTCTCCCGGCCGCTTATTAACCACAATAATGTGGTTGTCTTCATATAAAACCTGAAGATTACTTTTTGTAGAGATTATTTTATCTGAATTCAAAAAAAAGTTTTTGGATTATAGAATAATTTTTAAGATTAATTGAGTTCGGTATAACCACCTGAATAGTTACCGTTAATCACATCTCCATTTTCCTTAATAAAGGTAAATTCAAAATCAATGTCAGTTGAAGAGACAGAATTAATAACAATAGTAGTAGAACTTGCAGTTAATCCATCTTCGGTATCATTTATAATAGTCATTCCGTTCTCAACCCGGGAATCGTTAACAGAGGCATCGTATAAAATTCTATAGTCGGTAACGTTGGTGATTGTCCCTTCCTGAATGTCAACACCTTTAAAATCAAAATAAACAAAATTTACATTGGAGCTTTGATTTACTGTAAATAAATCTACATTGCTCATTATAATGGCAATATCGCTTTGCTCGTCATTTTCTATATTTTCATCATTTACATAAACATTTCCTGCTGAAAAGAATGAATTATTGAAAGTAAATCCGTTTTGGTTTTCTTCTTCATTATCCACTTGTTCGTCATCTGAAGAACATCCGGTTACCAAAGCAAAAGATAACAGGAAGATTAAGGTTTTTTTCATTTCTGATATTTGTATGTTTTTTTTTAATTTCAGCCATTCTATTTTTGACTTCACAAAAATCTATTTACTCCAAATTCCAAACTCCGAACTAATACTGCTCCTCATCTGAAGGAAAACTCTTGTTTTTCACATCCTTTGTATAATTTTCAAAAGCACTGGTCATTTCAGAGTGAAGGTCGGCATATCTCCTAAGAAATCGCGGATTAAATTCGTGAGTCATCCCAAGCATATCATGAACCACCAAAACCTGTCCGTCAACACCATTTCCCGCACCAATCCCTATCACTGGGATGGTAAGGCTTTCTGCAACTTCTTTGGCTAATTTCGCCGGTACTTTTTCCAGAACAACAGCAAAACACCCTATTCTTTCAAGTAACAATGCGTCAGCTTTCAGTTTTTCGGCCTCCTGTTCTTCTTTAGCTCTAACAGTATAAGTTCCAAATTTATAAATGGACTGTGGAGTAAGTCCCAGATGGCCCATCACAGGAATTCCGGCGTGAAGAATTCGTTTAATTGAATCTTTAACTTCCTTGCCACCTTCAAGCTTTACAGCATGTGCACCGCTTTCCTTCATTATACGAATTGCAGAACGCAAGGCTTCCTTAGGGTCACTTTGATAACTTCCGAAAGGTAAATCAACGACTACTAAAGACCTGCTGATCGCTCTCACCACGCCAGAAGCATGATAAATCATTTGATCCAGTGTAATTGGTAAAGTAGTTTCATGACCAGCCATAACATTACTGGCAGAGTCACCCACGAGGATTACATCCACACCTGCACCGTCTACAATTTTGGCCATACTGTAATCGTAAGCGGTTAACATAGCTATCTTTTCACCGTTAGATTTCATGTCTACCAAAGACTTCACCGTAATCCTCTTATACTCCTTTTTTGCAACTGACATCGATCTGATTTTTAGTTCGAGTAAAAGTAGTAAATTAGTTGACCACCTTCCAAGACCAAAGCCTCAAAATGTCAATTATCGAACCTGTAGTCTCACCACAAAAGCGATAATTTTGGACCCTGAAAAATGAGTAAAGACCGCTAAGCTGTAAGAACCAAGAGGCAAGAGTTTTGATAATGGACTTTAAATAGCCAATTTTCGGACTGTCGGACTTTAAGAAGAGATACCTCAAAAATGACAATTTTCGCCCTTTAGTAAAAAGAAAGGCTGTGCAAAAAATTCTCACAGCCTGTTTCGATTTTAAAGATAAAGTATTACTCTTCTTCTGAATTTTCTTGAGCTTAAGGTTTTAAAACCACTCTAAAGCGGGCTTTATTATTGATCATTTTGTCATAAGCCTCATTTACATCGTCCAGTGCATATTCTTCAATCATTGGAGTGGTGCCGGTTAATGCGCTGAAATTTAAGGTGTCTTCAGAATCCATGGCCGTACCACTTGCCCAACCAGCCGCAGATTTTCTTCCGGAGAGTAATTGCATAGGGGAAACTTCCACGGGTTCTCCCGTTGCGGCTACCATCAGGATTTTTCCGTTTTTAGCTAATCCGTCAATAACCGAACTTATTGCTTTACTGTTAGGTGCCGTTGCCAGAATCAAATCGGCGCCGCCAAGTTTTTGGAGTTCTTTTGCTGCATCGGTATTTCCGGTATTGATAAAATGATGAGCTCCTAATTGCTTTGCAAGATCTTTTTTATCGTCACTCGTAGAAATTGCCACGGTTCGCATTCCCATTTTTGCGGCATACTGAACGGCTAAATGACCAAGACCGCCAATTCCCTGTACCGCAACGGTGTCTCCAGCTCTTATTCCGGAATTTCTCAAGGCATTAAAAACGGTAATTCCTGCACATAGAAGAGGAGCTGCATCGGCTGAAGACAACTCTTCAGGAATAGCGGCAACAGCCTCATGAGGGGCAGTCATATATTCAGCATAACCACCATCATAAGAGATTCCGCTGATTTTGGCATTTTCGCAATTGATAAAATCACCTTCCCGGCAGGGCTGGCAATCAAAACAATGTCCGCCATGCCAGCCCACGCCAACTCGTTGCCCTTTTTTCCATTTATTGACCCGGTTGCCAACTTCTTCAATAATACCCACAACTTCGTGACCGGGCACCCGCGGATATTCGATAGGAAAAATACCTTCTTTTACAATAGCGTCACTATGGCAAATTCCGCAGGCTTCTATTTTTATAAGAATTTCATTCTCTTTGGGAGAAGGTTTGTCAATATCTACGACGACAAAATCGCCTCCTTTTTCTTGTACTTGTACAGCTTTCATAACTAATTTTTATTGGTGAACTTATCAGGTTTTTTTTCATAATCATTTGCAAATCAGCTGAAAACTGATAAGTAAAAAAAGATTTTTCTAGCAGTCCAGAAGTTACAAAAAAACTGATGCTTAGACTTTAAGCGTTTGTTAAATAGTTATAACATCTTCGGAATAAAAAAGAAAAGGATGATGCTGTTGTTCATGGTGTGCATGAAGATTGGCCATAAAAGTCCGTTGTTTTCAATTTTTACTTTTCCGAAGAAGAATCCCGCGATAATCCTGGGGAAAATAAGAAGAAACAGCGGCAGGTTTAGTTCAAAAGCGGGCACGTAATTGTAGATGTGAACGAGTCCAAAAACGAAAGCACTTAAATACCAAAAAAAGAAATAATAAGAATTAAGCATCTTTTGAACTTTGAACAAAAGCTTTTCCGGGATTGCTGCCTGTAGAAACAGAAAGGATAATGCGGCTGCAAATAGCAATAAAAAGAAGCTGGTAAGCCAGTGAACATTAGCCGGAATAAGAAGAATGCCAATAATAACAAGGCATGTGGTTATAAAAAGGAGGATGTCGTTTTTAGAAGGTTTTACCAGACTTCTAAAAATACCCTCTTCTAAAACCGGTGCTACAATTAAAGCCATAATGGCAAATCTCATCGGACTTTCATCCAGCATTTGGAAAAGTTCTGTTTGTTCATATTGATCCAGATCTATCCACGGAAATGAAGACGTCAAAATGCCCAATATCGCAAAGAAGGCAAAGTAGCAGCCAATCATGAATCCGTAATTACGAATTAGATTCTTGATCTTTTCAGAAATGCTGTTTAGCTGGAGCAATTTTTAAGGCTTAGATGTAGTTCTGACCGCGAAGTTAGTGTTTTGTTGATTCTCAGAATACGCTAAGCAGTTTTCTTACTGTCAGAATTAGTTAAATACTGCGAAAACAAAAACTTTCTTGCCGAAGTGCAGAAGGTTTAACAGTCGCTCAAATTTACTTTTACTGCCAGTCCTCCTTCTGAAGTTTCTTTGTACTTGGAATTCATGTCTTTTGCGGTTTCCCACATCGTTTCTATGACCTTGTCTAAGGGTACTTTTGCCTTGCTGGCATCGCTTTCCAAAGCCATTTCGGCGGCGTTGATCGCTTTTATGGCACCCATTGCGTTCCTTTCTATGCAGGGTACCTGTACAAGGCCACCAATAGGATCACAGGTGAGGCCGAGGTGATGTTCCATGGCAATTTCGCTGGCCATAAGAACCTGCTCGGGGCTGCCGCCGAGCAATTCGGTTAGCCCTCCGGCTGCCATGGCTGAAGAAACGCCAATTTCTGCCTGACAACCACCCATTGCCGCAGAAATTGTTGCACCTTTTTTAAATAAGCTACCAATTTCCCCGGCTACGAGCATAAAACGTTTTAAATTTTCAAAAGTAGCTTGGTGATTTTCTATGACTATATAATACATCATTACAGCAGGTACCGTACCGGCACTACCGTTGGTTGGTGCGGTCACTACCCGTCCCAGGGATGCGTTGACTTCATTTACGCTCAGCGCAAAGCAGCTCACCCATTTTAAAATTTCACGAAATTTAACTTCGTTATTTCGAATGACGGAGATCCATTCTTCGGGAGAATGGTAATCTCCTTCGCGAATAAGGCGCTGGTGCATTTCGAAGGCACGGCGTTTAACGTTGAGTCCTCCGGGAAGGGTACCCTCGGTATGGCACCCAATATACATGGATTCCAGCATTACGTCCCAGATTTTTCTCAAGCCGGAATCGATCTCTTCTTCATTACGAAGGGATTTTTCATTTTCCAGGACAATTTCCGAGATTTTTTTGTTTTCCGCTTTGCAATATTCAAGGAGTTCGGTGGCTTTTTCTATGGGAAAAGGAAAGCTTTTGAAATTCTGCATTTGTTTTTTAGCATTCTTCCGTTCCTTTTTCACTACAAATCCGCCGCCGATAGAGTAGAAGGAGGAGGCTATTTTTTTACCATTATCGAGCTGTGTACGAAAAGTCATTCCGTTAGGATGAAACTCAAGGAATTTACGATTAAATTTTACATCTGTTTCCCAGCTGAAATTAATTTCCTTTTCTCCATTTAACCAAAGACGTTGCTGTTCCTTTATTTTTTCAATTTCAGTATTTATGATACTAATGTCCATAGTTACAGGATCGTGACCACACAATCCCAGAACGGTCGCAATATCTGTTGCGTGTCCTTTTCCGGTGAGGGATAATGAGCCGTACAAGTCGATATGGATGGTTTCTACATTGTCGAAAACTCCTTGCTGTTTAAGTTCAGAAATCCATCTCTGCGCAGCCCGCCATGGCCCTAATGTATGGGAACTGGAAGGACCAACGCCAACCTTTAGCATATCAAAAACGCTAACAATTTCTCTTTCACGCATTCTAACAGAATATTTTTGCAAAAATAGGAATTTGGAGTAGTATATGGGGTTGTTTTATTAGAATATTGGATAAGAAAGGAGGTTTTACTGAAGAATGTGAAATTTGAGTAAAAGAGTAAGAGGTTAAAAACTTAAAATTAAAAAGAGGATAGTTGGAGCGTGGAAAGTGGTAAGTTTTTTCGAAGTATGAGGTTAGAAGTCGAAAGAAAAATGCACGTCTCTCTAAATCTGCGGAAGATTTTTCTCAGGGGTCGAAAATTGGCATTTTTGGAGCTTGGCTTTGGGAGGTGAAAATAATTCGAAAATGTGCTGATTTGAAAATGATATAGTGAAAAGTGAAGAGTGAATAATTTTAAGATCGAATGTAAAAAGTGTTTGACTCAGGAAACAGGAGAAAGGAATCAAGATGTTTTAAAAAGAAAAAAGATTTTGTTGTAGATAACTGAACAATTTTTTTGTTTCAGGTTGTGAGTCTAAAACGAATCACCGAAATTTTACTCACTACCAAAACGCATTAGGGATAGGAGCGGCATCCCGCGAAATTTTCTTCGCGGATACAGCGGATAGCCCGGCCCGTAATGAAATGGAGGGAATGCCATTATAAAAACACTATTCTGACATCCTGTCATAACTTTTCCGCTGGCATAAAGATTGACTTTAACACCCCGAGAAATTGAAACAATAATAAAAATCAACGTATAAAGTTATGAGTAAAATAATTGGAATTGACTTAGGTACGACCAACTCTTGCGTTGCCGTAATGGAAGGTAACGAACCAACGGTTATACCTAATGCCGAAGGAAAAAGAACTACACCTTCTGTAATTGCATTTGTAGAGGGTGGCGAAATAAAAGTTGGTGATCCTGCAAAACGCCAGGCTGTAACTAACCCACAAAAAACTATTTCGTCTATTAAACGTTTTATGGGGAATAAATATTCTGAATCTTCTAAGGAAGCAGGAAGAGTTCCATATAAAGTAGTAAAAGGAGATAATGACACTCCGCGTGTAGAGATAGACGGAAGAAAATATACTCCGCAGGAACTTTCTGCAATGGTGCTTCAGAAAATGAAGAAAACCGCAGAGGATTATCTTGGACAGGACGTAACTGAAGCGGTAATTACCGTGCCAGCTTACTTTAATGATTCTCAGCGCCAGGCGACAAAAGAAGCTGGTGAGATCGCTGGTCTTAAAGTTAGCCGAATAATTAACGAGCCAACTGCAGCTGCACTTGCTTACGGATTGGATAAAAAATCTCAGGATCAAAAAATTGCAGTTTATGACCTTGGTGGTGGTACATTTGATATTTCTATCCTTGAATTAGGTGACGGAGTTTTTGAAGTACTTTCTACTAATGGTGATACGCACCTTGGTGGTGATGACTTTGATGAGGTAATTATCGATTGGTTGGCTGATACTTTTCAAAAAGCGGAAGATATTGACTTAAGAAAAGACCCGATGGCACTTCAGCGTTTAAAAGAAGCTGCTGAAAAGGCAAAAATCGAGTTGTCTTCCTCAAGCCAGACAGAAATCAACCTTCCTTATGTAACTGCAACTTCAAGCGGACCTAAGCACCTTGTAGAGACTCTTACAAGATCTAAGTTCGAACAACTTGCAGATACTTTGGTAAAACGTTCTATGGATCCTGTACAAAAAGCTTTAAAAGATGCCGGTCTTTCTAAGAGCGACATCGATGAGGTGATTTTAGTTGGTGGTTCTACACGTATTCCTAAAATTCAGGAAGAAGTAGAGGCTTTCTTCGGAAAAAAACCTTCTAAAGGGGTAAACCCAGATGAGGTTGTGGCAATTGGTGCTGCTATCCAGGGTGGTGTATTAACAGGAGATGTAAAAGATGTATTGCTTCTTGATGTTACTCCGCTTTCTCTAGGTATTGAAACTATGGGAGGAGTTAACACTAAGCTTATTGAATCAAACACGACAATCCCTACTAAAAAATCACAGACATTCTCTACCGCGGCAGATAATCAGCCTTCTGTAGAAATCCATGTGTTACAGGGTGAGCGTCCAATGGCGACAGATAACAAAACAATTGGTAGATTCCACTTAGACGGAATTCCACCAGCGCCAAGAGGAACACCTCAAATTGAAGTGACTTTCGATATTGATGCCAACGGTATCATTAAAGTAAGCGCTACAGATAAAGCAACTGGAAAATCTCAGGACATTCGTATCGAGGCTTCTTCAGGATTAACCGAAGAGGAAATCGAGAAAATGAAGAAAGAGGCTGAAGCGAATGCTGAAACCGATAAAAAAGCCAAAGAGAAAGTAGATAAGCTGAATGAAGCTGATGCTATGATCTTCCAGACTGAAAAGCAACTGAAAGAATTTGGTGATAAGATTTCTGAAGATAAGAAAAAGCCGGTTGAAGATGCACTAGCAGAGCTTAAAACAGCTTACGAAACTAAAGAAATCGAGCAAATCTCTCCTGCTTTGGATAAATTGAATGAAGCATGGAAAACAGCTTCTGAAGAAATGTACAAAGCACAAGCTGAAGCCCAGGGCGGACAGGCCGGAGGACCACAAGGTGGACCGGGAGCCGGAGCTCAGGGAGGACAAGCCGGAGGCGGTGAAGCCAAAGGTGGAGACGATGTAGAAGACGTAGACTTCGAAGAAGTGAAGTAGGGACCTCATAATAATCCTTCCCGAAGGGCGAGGATCTTAAAAAGCAAAAGCGCAATCATTAATTTGATTGCGCTTTTTTGTTTTTGTACGCAACCATTTAGGAGTTTCAGCATCTAGTTAAAAATCGTCAATATGAAAAGATTTATTTTCCTAGTTTTTATTGTATTGGGATGCAGTCCTGAAGCGGAAAACGACAGTTTTACAGAAGATCCGGTTAACCTGAATGTTGGCACCGTTGAAAATTGTGCAGAAACAGAAACACTTTGTGCAATGAGTGATGTATGCGGAGAAGAATTTTTAAATCTGATTGATTATCAATATGTAAGTCCGCAACTGGAATTCACTATGTATTTCAGTTCAGAAATCCAGGATAATCTTTCACTGGAAGTTTTACAGAATAATTTCGAATATTTAATTTTTGCTTTACCATTTCCTGAACAAAAAACGGCTACTACTTCTTTTGGTTATAGTAATACACTTACCGCACTGGATAATCCCGGACAGGAAGATTTCACACTTACAATTGCTGATTACGAAGAAGGTGTTATTAGCGGTACACTTACTGGTAAAATAACTGAAATGAGCAAATATATAAAGTCAGATGATCCTGAATGCATTATGGAAGACGTAGTAGGAGTGTGCGAGGAGGAAATAGCAGTGGAAAAAGAGGTAACTGTTGACTTTAGTTTTTGTCTGGAAAATTATTCCGACTCTGATGCCACGGTTGATTAAATAATTAAAAGACACTTATGTAACTGATTATTGCAGTAACACGAGGAACCGCTTAAAATCTGGCATCGGATGAAAACGAATCAAATAGTTTTATATAAACTTAAATCAGGATTACTATGAAAATTGTACTGGCATGTTTATTATTTGTCTTAGGAATTGTGACTTCCTGTGATTATGAAGATGAGGCAATGGATGATATCAATGTGCAAGCTGAACTTCAGAATGCTTGTACAGTAGAGAATCCTTTGGAACTGGAATGGATGCAGGAGTTGATTGATAAATTGCATTGTGGCAATTATGCCTGCAAAGTTGCTATTTTGAAAAGTCAATATGCAGGGGAAACAGTTTTGTACATTCAGATGGTAGATCCTTTGTGCTTTGGATTCGAAAAAATTGATTTATATAGTTGTAACGGTGAGAAGGTAAAGGAATTTACTCTTGAAGAAAGCAGAGAGTTTGTAAATAGTTTGGAACGGGAAGCTGAAGAAGTTTTCAGTTGTAATGTATAAAATAAAAGCTATTACTCCTGGTTTTTACTTTCCCTTAACCTGATTTCTCTCCCTAGATAATAAGAAACAATTTATAGTTACTGATTTTGAAGCAGTTATAATTTCCAACTAACACAGGCTTAACCTTCGTGACTTTAAGGTGAACCTTTGTTAATCTAAGCACTAAAATGAGTTAACCCATAATAGCATGCTTGCGGCTAGTTTTGTTAAAACAAATAACAATAAATTCAAAGCCATGAAAAACATGCAAAATCTGATTTTTAAAATTTTTATTCTTTCGGTTGTAATGACCTTTTTTTATTCCTGTGAAGTAGAAGACGGGATAGATGGTATAGATGGGAAAGACGGAGTAGACGGTGTTGATGGAAGAGACGGAGTAGACGGAGAAGATGGGGAGGATCTTGTTAGACAAGCCAGTATTTTTGAGAACAAATCCAGCGTAGATCCTTTAGTTGCACTATCACCTCAGTTTAATTTTGTAAAAGCCTATTCCTTACTAAGTACACCAGATGTAGTAGGAGACGGTTTTCAGTTAGCCGGTTCTGCAGATGGTGCAGGTTTTCTTAAAGATGGAGACGGTTATATGTATGTGGTGAACTGCGAAGACAGTTATGCGGTAGCAAGAATTCGTCTTGATGAGCATTTTAATCCTGTTTCCGGTGATTATTTATTGAATTCAGGTGTTTCAGATTATGCACGGCAATGTTCTGCAACAATGTGGGAATCTGCTATTCATGGTGGAAGTAAAGACATCTTTTTATCTGCTTCTGAAAGTTTACATTATGATGTAAAAGCCATAGATCCATGGGTAGAAACTCCTACTCCTACTGCAGATTTTGGACTGGATGCTCTTGGCGAATTCTCCTGGGAGAATGCAGTGCCGCTTCCGCAGAATGCTTACGCAGGGAAAACTGTAATTGTTGGAGGAGATGATGATTCCAGTAATTCTGAAGGTCAGGTTGTTCTTTATTATTCAGAAAACGGAGATGATGATCTTGAAAACGGAAAAGTTTATGTACTAAGAACAAAAGAAGTTTCTGATGGTGAAGGTGGGGTGCAAGCTGTTAATGAGGATGAGATTTATTCTGAAGCACATTTTGACAGAAGCGTTTCTTATGAAGTGGAATTCGTAGAGATAGAAAATGCGAAGGATATGACCAAAGATGAAGTGGAAGCTGCAAGTAATGATGTTTTGGCTACTCATTTCATGAGAGTAGAAGATGTAGATTATCAAAAAGGATCTGATGCAAACAGCAGGAATGTATTTTTTGCTGTTACCGGCCGTGGCCCGGGTGCAGGAACTTATAATGATTGGGGTACTATCTATAAATTGGAATTGGACGACGAATCTCCATTGACTGGGAAATTAACGCAGATCGTTAGCGGAAATACCGACACTAACAACATGGACGGAAATTTGGCGGCATTGCAGAGTCCTGATAATATCTGTGTGACTGAGAATTTTGTTTATATTCAGGAAGATCCTAACTCTTTTAGCAGGGGGCATGCTGCACAAATATATCAGAGTGATCTTAATGGTAATAATATTCACACTGTGCTGGAATTAGTGGTAAGACAGGATCTTGCACCAAACAATAGCACCGGCCTTAGTGGAGAGTTTGGGGCACTTATAGACGTATCTGATAAAGTTGGAGTGCCAGGAACTTTTATTCTTGCTGTACAACCTCATTACTGGAGAAGTGACGAATTCCAAAGTCTTGACGGGCACGATTTCTCTGAAGTCAGAGAAGACAATCAGGCTTCTCAAATCGTAGTATTACAAGGTCTGCCAAGATAAACCTCACTTAATGCTATTTATAACCTCCGTCGTTTGTGCGGAGGTTTTTCCTGTTAAATCTATATCTATTTTTATCTCTATTTGTATGATAAATCACCAAAAAGCTTTTTTGCTACTCCTGTCAGTTCTAATATTTTCTTCCTGTAAAAACAAAGAAGAATATGTAGACCTTGCAATAAATCAAGAACAAGCGACGGAGATCGTTAATTGGGAAAACACCACGAAATTCTATTTGGAAAGTATTGAGAAATCCATTGCTCACCTGGAGGAACTGGAAAAGATTGGCCATGATAATACAAAATCGAAGGAGGTTTTTGCCATGGCCCGGTCAGAATTTAAAAAAGCAGAGCCTTACGCTTCTTATCTGAATCCGCCGGTTGGTCACAGGGTAAACGGGCCTGCTTTACCGGTTTTTCTGGAAGATAACAGCAGGACAATGCCTCCTGTTGGCTTGCAAAAGATAGAGGAAAGTATCTATGAAGGAGGTGTTTCCGAGAAGGAATTTTTGGCTGAAGTTGAGGTTACCAAAGGATTAATGATTAATCTTAAAGAAAATATCATCAAGAGGGAACTAAATCCGCAGCGCTTTTTTGTCGCTACACATCAGCAGTTGTTAAGGATTATTAGTTTATCCATTGCGGGTTTTGATACTCCTGTGAGTCAGTTAGGATTTGATGAGACAATTACTTCCCTTCGAAGTTTACTTGAAGTCTATAACCGAAGTATTTCAGGAATAATAAAAGAGAGAAATAAAAAGTTAGATCTGGATTTTCAGAAAAAGATATCAGAAGCGATTGTATTTATTGAGAAAGACAAAGATTTTGAAAGCTTTGACAGGTTTACTTTTATTCGGGATTATATGAATCCAATTACTGCTAATTGGGTGGAAATAAGAAAGGAAAGCGGACTTTGGGATGGGAAAATAAGCTCCCCTTTTAACTTTGATGCACCTGGTTTTTTTGAAGAAGATTCTTTTAACCCAGATTTTTTTATGCCCGCCATGAACAGGAACTCTTCAGATAAGCAAATTGCTCTGGGTGAAAAGCTTTTCTTTGATAAAAACCTTTCTGAAGATAAAAAAATGTCCTGTGCTACCTGCCACGCTCCGGACAAGGCTTACTCAGATGGTATGGTGGCTAATCTCGATAACCAGGGAAATGTCCTTCAGCGCAATACTCCCACATTAATAAATGTTGCTTTTCAACAAAGCTTCTTTTGGGACGGCCGTTCAGAAAATTTGATGGATCAGATCTCTGCAGTTTTCACGAATGACAAAGAATTCAATACAGGTGTACATCAATTTTCAGAAGACATTCTGGAAGATCCGGCTTACAAGGAAATGATACGCGAAGCTTTCGGACAAATTTCTGGAAGAAATACAGATGTTATTAAAGCTCTATCTGCATACATCGCCAGCCTTAATGGTTTTGACTCCAAGTTTGATCGTAACATCAGGGGAGAGGAAAATTCCTTTACTGCAGAAGAAAAGCATGGTTTCAACCTGTTTATGGGAAAAGCGCTTTGCGCCACCTGCCATTTTATACCACTTACCAATGGTACGGTGCCTCCTTTTTTTAATGAAACAGAAAAAGAAGTTATTGGTGTTCCCGAAACGGCTCAGAATCTCAACTTAGATGATGATTTTGGGTTTTATTGGATGTATGGAGTAGAAATTCACAAGGGAATGTTTAAGACGCCCACAGTAAGAAACTCTGCTGTAACAGCACCTTATATGCATAACGGAGTTTACAAAACGCTGGAAGAAGTGGTCGACTTTTATAACTTAGGTGGAGGAGCAGGATTAGGCTTCGATTTGACGCACCAAACGCTGCCTTTTGATGAACTTAATCTTAGTGAAGAAGAAAAGAACGCTTTAGTTGCTTACTTGAAAACGCTTACAGATACAGATGTTTCAGAAACTAAAAAGGAAAACTTACTGGTGAATAATTAATACTTAAAAAAGTAATGCGCGATTTCCTGTCTGTTTTTAGGTTATCGCGCTTTTTTTAGGAGCAGACTGTCCTCTTTTACATCTTTTGAGAGCCAATAAATAATTAAAAATGAATATCTACCTGCAAACGGTACATCAACCCATCATCTTCGCTATTGTCAAAATCATTATAACTAAGATCCGTTTGTACCTTTAGTTTATGGCCAACAATATATTTGGAAAGACCTAAGGTGTACTGTTTTTGAATGCCTTGATTGATATACTGGTTTTCAAGATCAATACCTGTATAGCGGCCAACGATTTCATAGTTATTTTTAAAAAGATATCCTGCCTGTACATTTAATCCGTCACCAACCTGAACCACATTTCCCGTAGCACTGCCATCGTCGTGTACAGCTATTGGGTCATCTGCCGTACGTTTTGCGGCTTCTGCAAGAACATTAAATCCACGATATTTGAACATAAGATCAACAAAATAAGTCGTAATATCTGTCTGGTGCAGACCATCGTTAGTTAACATATAAGTTCCGGAAACAGAACTTGTTCTTACGGCATTGTCATTAAAGCTATAGCTTGCGCCTACCGCTAGTTTTGGTGAAGGTTCCCGCTCAAGATCGGTTCCCGTGTAATCATTAAAATCGCCAAAAGGAAGAACTTCTGCTCTTGCTACAAAGTGGTGTCCGCCAATATTCCCCGTGGTTACGTTACGTCCTTCTCCCTGGGACAGCGAAATCGCTTCTCTAAAAAGCACATTATCCCCCGCGTAAAAGAAATGTCGCAGTTGTACTCCCGTCTCTCTGTCTACATTAAAGCGGCTGTTTACCAGGGAACGATCTACTGTTTGCATGTTTGCAGAAGAAATTACCCGCTCTCTGTTTCCGGGCAATTTCGTTTGACCCAGCCATAATTCAAAGTTCTCATAGAAGTTCCAGAATAGTACCGCATCCAGAATATATCTTGGAGCATTACTGGTAAATTCTGAAGCTCCGGAAATATCGCTGTTTGATAGTCCCAGCTCAATCTTGTATTTCAGTTTTGGGGAATAGGCAAATCCAGAGAATTTTAACCGGGCCCTTCTAATAAGCATGTTAGAGTTTCCCTTCTCCAGGTTTCCGTTTTCGGGATAATCCCATTGGGAGGTATAGAGCGACTGGATGCGGGTAGCAAACTTAAAACTGTAAGAGCTATCCTTAGCGGTAAAGTTAACAAGTCCTTTCCCGAATTTATTAGAAACTGTTTCCTGTGCTTTTGTGCCAAATATTCCTATTAGCAAAAATGCCAATAGCAGTGGCCATTTGTATTTCATTATTCCCTGGTTTTTGTCGCTGCAAAGAACCTATAAGAATGTTAAATAAATGTTACGTAGACATTATGATTAAATCAAATAATAGAAAAAGCCGTCCGGTAAGACGGCTTTCTTCATAAATCAAGTCGACAAAAACCATGATTAATGAAAATTGCTCTGATTAGAGCAGGTACAAAGATTGTTTTTTCTTCAAACACAAATGTGAAGTTAATTTTAAATTAAGGTTATCTTACAGGTAAACCTGTTCCAGGATAAATTCGGTTTTTTAATCCAGGAAGGAATAATAAATATAAATAAGGTTGAAGAACACTAAAAATCCGAAGCAAATCAGGCTGAAAATTATGTAGTTCTTTTTCGGACGGTGTTTTTTCGGCATTTGACTTCCAGTCACTAACTTGTAGTTAAACCAGGCCAGAAAAGGAGCAGAGAGAAAAGACAATCCGGCCGCGAAATCTACCAATATCGTAAAAGAACCGGAAAGAAAGTACAGGATACAAAGTGACAGCACGGGAATGGCAAATATCGATACCTGGTAAATCCTCCACTTTTCTTTTTTGTCCTGAGGCAGGTTTTTTTCCGGATTCTTTAATTCTGAAATCACCCTTGGATACGCATCGGTAACAGTAAGCACCGTACTTAACATCGTAACAAAAGCAGCCACAGAAATAATCGGTTTGCTCCAGTCACCTAAAGTTCTTCCGTAGAGATCTACCAGTTGAGTAGAAAATTCTACACTGTTACTGGAAAAGGAAGTTCCGCTGCCAAACATCACCAGCACTCCAAGTAGAAAGAATAGTAGTCCAATAAGAGCGGCAGAAAGATATCCCACATTAAAGTCTACAAAGGCACCGCGTACAGAAAGTTTTTGTTTTGCCTGCACAGCTTTTTCCTTAGTCCAGATGCTGTGCCAGACAGAAGCATCGAGCGGTATGGGCATCCACCCCATAAATGCTATAATAAAACTTATGCTTGCGGTTGTCCATAAAGAAGGAGCTTCAGTATTTACAGCATCTCCCACCGTTCCTGCACCAAAAGCCATGACCACAGCAGCCAATGTGGCGATAGTCAGGAAGCTAACAATAATTTTCATACTCTTATCCAGCCCGGGATATTTTCCAATAAGCAGCAGCGCAATACAAGACCCTAGGATTACAAGACTCCAGATAAAGGGAGACCAGCCAAAATTGAAAAGTCGTTCGGCAAGACCGGCGGTAACAATCGTGACCGCAGCCTGGATAATAAACATACTTCCTACTGTAATGATTATATAGATCCAATATGGAAAACGCCCCATCTTTTTATAACCCGTGATGAGATGCTCTCCCGTGGCCGCGGCATATCTGGGGCCAAATTCCAGAAATGGATATTTAGAGAGACAGGCGATGATCAATGCCCAGATCAGGATAAAACCATAATCAGCGCCGGCACGCGTGGCCTGGATAAGATGAGAAACCCCAATGGCAGCTCCCGCTAGCAAAAATCCGGGGCCAATACTTTTAAGCAAAGAGGTTTTGGATTTTTTAGCTGAAGAAGATTTCTTTTTCATATAATATATTGCTTAATGCATTAGCACCTTAAAATGGCTTTTAAAAACAACAGGTAAATTAAGCAAATTTTGAAATTAATATCCGGTTCACTTCATGTCCGCCATCAAATGTTAGAATTTCCAGGTTTTTTGGAAACAGATTCCGCAGATGTTCTTCTTCAATATCGATAATTGCCTTTTTCAGGTACTCATCTTTAGTTCCATAGATAAAGGAAAAATTGGTGTTTTCCAGAAAATTAAAATCTTCAGGTTTTAATTCTGAAGGGACTTTTCCGGAGTGCATAATTAAGCGTTCACACTTGATTTTTCTTCGGGCAACCCAGCGTGCAGCGACTGAAACACCCTGGGAATAGCCGAAAATTGCCAAATTTGGAGCCTCTCCTAAATTTTCAGTTTTATATACTTCATCAAGATAATTTAGTACATTTTCTATTTCGGCTTCAGTATTTTCCCGGGTAAGCCACGAGGCGCCAACGTGTTGGTACTCATTATTCAGGTAATATTTAGATTGTGCCTGTGGGGCGATAATATAATTTTCTTCCGAATTCAATTCACTAAAATATCGCAGGAAATAACGACTCAGATAGCCAATTCCGTGGCAAACAACCCAAATTGTTTTGGTTTTAGGAGTAAACTCATTCAACACGCTGTACGTATTGGTGATCTGGTAAGAAAGCTGCTTTTCGGTACTCATTTTTAGGGTCCGGTTTTGTATTTTTACAAAGAAACCAATCTTATTGCTATGACC
Source organism: Autumnicola psychrophila (assembly GCF_031846645.1). NCBI lineage: Bacteria > Pseudomonadati > Bacteroidota > Flavobacteriia > Flavobacteriales > Flavobacteriaceae > Autumnicola > Autumnicola psychrophila. The sequence goes on along the minus strand of NZ_JAVRHN010000004.1, from coordinate 100,308 downwards.
AAAGAGGAAATTCTCGAGTTGTCCAAAAAAGTGTGTAAAAATACGTTGATGGAAACCCTTGATATTGAATTTACTGAAGTTGGTGAGGATTACCTGGTGGCAAAAATGCCCGTGACTTCTAAGGTTCACCAGCCAGATGGAGTTCTTCATGGCGGGGCGAGTGTTGCACTTGCAGAAAGCGTGGGTAGTTTGGCAAGTTATGTTTTTCTGAATACTGAAGAATTTTTTGTCCGCGGAATAGAAATTTCTGCCAATCATATAAAAAGTATTTCTGAAGGTTACGTTTTTGCAAAAGCCACTTATATCCATAAAGGCCGTACCACTCAGCTTTGGGAAATCAAGATTACAGATGAAGATGAAAACCTGATTTCCCTGGTAAAACTGACGACCATAGCATTACCAAAAAATAAGTAGATGATCGATTCCGAAGAATTTTTTATAAAATTAGATAAACATATAGAAAAAGGATTTCCTTTTGTGGCATACCGCAAGCCGAAAAATGCCAATTTTCATCAGTCTACCAAGGCATTATTGCAAACGGATTCCATAACACACAAAGTGGTAGATTATTCTGAAAGTGGCTTTGTTTTTTCTCCTTTTAATGATGAAAATGATGCTTTTATCGTGCCCTCTAAATTTTCAGAAGAAATTGAAACTGAATATTTCTTTGAAGAACATCATAAAAATGTCAAAAAACTGGACCCTCCTTTTCCGCCAAACCAACTCAGGAAGCAGGCGCGGGTGGAACATGAAAATCTGGTACAAAAAGGTATTGATGAGATAAACGCGGGAAAGCTGAAAAAAGTAGTGCTTTCCAGAACCGAAAGCGTGCAGCACCAGTTAGAGGTGATTGGGATTTTTAAAAACATGCTGAAGAAATACAACTCCGCATTTGTTTATCTGTGGTTTCATCCGGAAACCGGGGCGTGGCTTGGTGCTACTCCGGAAACTTTATTGCAGGTAGAACGGAATAAATTTAGGACCATGGCTCTTGCCGGCACCCAGTCTTTTCAGCAGACAACCCATGTGGAATGGGGTGAAAAAGAGAAAGATGAGCAGCAAATCGTGACCGATGCAATTCTGGAAAACCTGCAGAAATTCACTTCTGATTCCGTGGAAATTACTGCGTCAAAACCATATACTTCTAAAGCGGGAAATTTGTTGCATCTACGTACCGATATCGAAGGAACTTTAAATCCTGACACAGCAGACCTGAAAAAGCTAATTTCGGCATTGCATCCCACTCCGGCGGTTTGTGGCATTCCCAAAGCTTCAGCTAAGAAATTTATTCTGGAAAATGAAGATTACGATCGTGAGTTTTACACCGGATTTTTAGGAGAACTAAACCTAAAAACCGAGAAAAAACGAAATTCAAACCGAAGAAATCAGGAAAACCAGGCTTACGCGAGCATTTCCAGGCAAACATCGTTATATGTAAACCTGAGATGTATAAAATTAGATGCTGGAATTGCAAATCTATTCGTAGGAGGTGGAATTACTGAAGGTTCCAATCCGTCGCTGGAATGGGAAGAAACGGTAAACAAATCCCATACGATGAAGGCGGTATTGGTGAAATAAGATTTAAAATCATATAGTTCCCTTCTTAGAATTTGTAATTTTGATAATAAGTTTACAGTCTTCAAAGACCTTAAAGGTTTTTAAAACCTGTGAGGTCTTTGAAGACTGTAATTATTAGTTTTAAAGATAATCTGTGAAATATTCAAAAATTCCTGTAGCACGTTCCATAGTTGCACTTTGTGTGGCAAAAAATATAAAGCACGTTGTAATTTCCCCGGGTTCTCGAAATGCACCTTTAACCATTGGTTTTACCCATCATCCCCAAATTAAAGCCTACAGTATCGTAGATGAGCGCTGCGCTGCGTTTTACGCATTGGGAATGGCACAGCAACTGCAAAAACCTGTGGCTTTGGTTTGTACTTCAGGATCTGCTTTGCTTAATTATTATCCGGCAATTGCCGAGGCTTTTTACAGCGATATTCCGCTTGTGGTAATTTCCGCAGATCGCCCGATTGAACGGATTGATATTGGCGACGGACAAACTATCCGGCAGAAAAATGTCTTCGAAAACCATATTTTGTATTCTGCTAATTTGTATTCAGAGATTGTTCTGGAATCTGAAGCTACTGATAAAAAGCTTCAGCAAAAACAATTTGAATCGCAGAAACACAATGAGCGGGAAATTAATCTTGCGTTAAATAGAGCCATAGAAGGAGCGGGGCCGGTTCATATAAATGTTCCGTTTTATGAGCCTCTATATGACCTTGTGGAAAATGTGGAGGTGAATCCTTTGCAGATTTTGCCGGAAATTAAAGAAAGGACGTACACTGAAAGTCAGCTAAAGGCTTACGCAGAATTATGGAGTAAAGCTAAGCGGAAAATGATTATAGTGGGCGTTGCGCAACCAAATGCAGTGGAGCAGCAATTCCTGGAGCACCTGGCAAAAGATCCATCAGTTATTGTTTTTACTGAAACTACTTCAAACTTAAATCATCCCGAATTTTTTACCAGGATAGACACGATTATTGGTCCTCTCGAGAAAGATGATAACCGGGAAGATTTGTTTAAAAGACTGCAGCCGGATATCCTGCTCACTTTTGGCGGTATGATTGTTTCCAAAAAGATAAAAGCGTTTCTGCGGAACCACAACCCAAAGCAGCACTGGCACGTAGACCCTAAAAAAGCCTACAACACATTCTTCTGTTTAAATAAACATTTTGAAGTTCCGGTAAATTTGTTTTTTAGTCATTTTCTTCCGCTTACGGAGAAAATCGACAGCGATTATGCTGAATACTGGAAAAGTATCAAAAAGAAGCGACAGGCGAGGCATGAGGAATATATGGATGAGATTCCATATTCAGATTTAAAAGCGATGCAGTTTATTGTTCCTGCGGTTCCCGAAAATTATATTCTGCACCTTGGAAACAGTTCTACAATAAGGTATGCGCAGTTATTTAAGTGGAAAGAGAGTCTGCGAATTTTCTGTAACCGTGGCACCAGCGGTATAGACGGCAGCATTTCTACTGCCGTGGGTGCGGCGAGTTTGAGTAAGGAACCAACGCTGATGATCGCTGGGGATTTGAGTTTTTTCTACGACAGCAATGCCCTTTGGAATAATTATATTCCTTCAAATTTTAGAATTATCGTTTTGAACAATAGCGGCGGCGGAATCTTCCGGATTTTACCGGGCAATAAGAATACTGAAAATTTTGAAACTTACTTCGAAACCACGCATAATCTGAAAGCGAAATCACTGTGCGAGATGTATAGATTTGAATATGAAGCAGCATTTTCTTCTGAAGAAACCAAAGAAGCAATAAAGCATTTCTTTGAAGCTTCGGAACAGCCGAAATTGCTTGAAATATTTACTCCGCGTAAAGTAAATGATGAAGTGTTGCTGGAGTATTTTAGTTTTATGAGAGGTTAATTAAGCGGCATCCCGGCTACGATTGATATGACAAATAATGAGACGGCAGGTTGAAAATGAAATTTTCAGCCTGTTTTTTTTTCATAAATTCGCATTAAGAATCAAAAATCCACAATTCTGCTATATCTTTTTATTGAAGTAAATTTGTATTTCAAAACTAAAAGCTAAGAAGAATGTGGGAGCAGACAATTGAAGCAATAAAAGCTTCAGATAAAGAATGGATAAAAGAGAATCGACAGTCTTTTTCCGCTTTCTTCAGAAATGAAAATGAAAAGCCACAGGGTAAATTATCTTCAGAAGCTTTAGCTGCACATTACCACGCTGGACTTTTTAAAATGTTTGTAAGCAAAACCTATAACGGACTCGCCATTCCATTACCTCAAGGAAGTAAATGGATAGAAAATGCTGCTGCTTTGGATGGTAACTGGGGATGGCTGCTGGCAATTGGAGTAGGAGGAGCCTACTTTGCAGATTATATGCACTCTGAAACTGCCGAAAAATATTTTAATCTGAAAGAAGCACTTGTTGCAGGAAGCGGAAAACCTTTTGGGGAAGCTATCAAGTTGAACAACGGGAAATATAAAGTTAGCGGAAAGTGGAGCTATTGCAGCGGCAGCGAACAGGCTTCTATGTACACCGCTGTGACAAGAAAGGAGGGCGAGATTTCGGCATTTGTTATACCCCGAAAATTGGCAAATATAGACCCCGACTGGAATGCAGTAGGTCTGCCGCTTACCTGCAGCCATTCTATTATTCTGGAAGAGGCGGAAATTCCTTCTTCATATTTTTTTAATTTCTTAGAAAAACCACGAGAATCATCTTATCCGCTGGCGACTTATCCTTTTATGCTATTTGCCAGAGCCTGTTTTGTGCCGGTGGTTTACGGTATTAGTAGTTCTATATGGAATTCGGTTTTAAAATTGCTTCAGGAGAAAAAGGAGCTTTGGCAGGAATTTCAGCCGGAGCGTTATAGTTTTATAGAAAGGGAATGTTTGAATTTTTCAGAAAAAAGTTCAGCACTACTAGAAGAATTTTATCAAAAACTGGAACAGAGCTGGGAAAATCATAATAACGGCAAGGATGTTCTGGAAAAGGAAGTTAGTAGCATTGGCCTGGAACTTTCGGGATTTTGTTATCGTTCTGTCGCTGAAATAATCCCGAAGTTAGGAATGAAGGTTCTGGAAAAGGATCAGCCACTTCAGATAAAATGGCAAAACCTTCAGACGGCATATCAGCATATGGCTTTTCACGAATATTAATTTTGTTTTCTTTTTCTGAACTGTTTGACTTTTTGCACAGGCCTGCTTCTTTGGATAGAAGCGAGACCTACCGCAACTAAAACAGAAATACACGCAGTTGTTCCTAATGCCCCTCCAAAACCCGCGAAAAACTTGCCGGAATTCAAATAGATTAAAGAGAAAATTACTCCCGAAATAATCACTAAAACAAAACTTCCCATTACCTTTTGGGAAACCATTCCTATAAAACTTGCTCCCATAAAAACCAGGGGAATATTCCTGGTGTAATAGGCAGGAAGCAAGTCTGGAAATAAATACATTATCAAACCTACAGAAAAGGAAAGTACTGCAGAGGCTCTTACTGCACCCATTCTTAAATGATGATTTGCAACATATGTGGCTGTTGCCCCGGCTGCTCCTGTAATAATTAAGGTTAAAGATTCCATTCAGAGATAAGAAATAAAAATGTTGATGTTATTGCCACTCCGCCAAAAGCAACTGAGCCTAATTTACCACCATATCCCTGGAAGATGTTTTTAGAAGAAATATAAAAAACTCCGGTTATAAATGCGGCAAGAAGAATGAATTTCCAGTTTTCGGTTACTGCCGGACCTGTCATTCCCAAAAATGCGCCGCAATAAATTGCAGCAGGAATTTCTTTTATAAAGTTCTTTTTCCGACGAAAGAAATTGGGAATAAAAGAAGCGACAGTTCCTGTTAGACCAGCGGCAAGAACCGGTCCTAATTGAATCTTCTGATTCAGGAAAAATGTAATTATACAACCTATAACAACAAATACGATGTTATAAAGATCTTCAAAAAAATGTTCTTCTTCTTCCCGCGGGGCTTTAAAGTAGGCAATACTAATCGAAAAAGAAATTATTAAAAGCAGGCCTATTAATAGAAAAGTATTTGTGCTTTCATAAAAAATCACCAGTAAAAAAGAGAAGTGCAGCAGTATAAACAGAAAAAAAGCTATTCTCCGGGCAATTTTAATCATAGTTAATAAATTTTCCGCAAAAATAGTAAATAAGAAACGGAAGAAATAATCTTCTCCTGCTTCTAAGCTCAAAGTATTCTATATTATCTGCAATGCAATTAATACTTCAAAAACTTATAAATTTCCACACAAATTTTTCAGACCCGGTATAACCAAAATGCGGAGAATGAGATACGATACATAATAAAAAATCAGAACTAATTGAACCTGTAACAATTTTATATGTGTATATAAAAAGCTGATATGGAATATTTTATATTTTTATTAAACATATTTGCTGTTTATAATCTTATTTTAAGGAGATTCTAAATTCAAAAAATATCAGTTATGAACGACGTTAAACTTGCTGTGATCTATTACAGCTCTACAGGAACAAATCATCAAATGGCCAAGTGGGCGGCTGAAGCCGGGAAAGAAGCCGGTGCAGAGGTAAAGTTTCTTAAAATAAAAGAAACTGCACCGCAGGAAGCAATAAATGAGAATGAGGATTGGAAAAAGCATGTAGAAGCGACCCAGGATGTGCAGACTGCTGCTGTAGACGATCTGGAATGGGCAGATGCCATTATTTTTAGTGCGCCAACCCGTTATGGAAGTCTGCCGTCACAGGTGCAATCTTACTTCGACATGACAGGTGGGCTATGGTTTCAGGGAAAACTGGTAAATAAGGTAGTGAGCGGAATGACGAGTGCTCAGAATCCGCATGGTGGGCAGGAAAGTACACTTTTAGCATTGTACAAAACGATGTTCCACTGGGGCGCTATCGCAGTACCGCCGGCTTATACAGATGAAGTGATGTTTGCGGCAGGAGGTAACCCATATGGTGTGAGTGCAGATGCCGGCAAGGATAATCTGAACCAGGAAATCCATAAAGCCATTAAACACCAAACAAAAAGGACGCTCGAATTAGCAGGATATATTAAGAACGGACTGAACAAGTAGAAGTCTTTGTAAACATCAAAAATGCTGTAAAAACAGGAATTTCTGTTTTTACAGCATTTTTTTATTCGGCCAACAGTTCTTCTCTTATCTTCGGAAATTACCGCTGAAACAGTTAAATTGAAAGGATGGAAGAAAACTAAAAAATACCTGCACAAACCCAGATTGTCACCAATGGTTTCTTCAGCTTATAGCAGCTTGAATTTTTTCAACTTCATTTAATTCGAACCTCATTCCGCAGGACAAAGCGCCTTCTGAAAAAGGTCAGGGACGAAAATTGCCAATTATCGTACTTCTTTCCGAAGCACCTCCAAAGGCGGACTTTTTATTACACCTAAACTATTGCTCAATCCGATGATCAACACCAGTAAAGTGATTCCCGGGAACAGGATTAAAAATGGGATCCACGAAGGTGAAAAAGGTGATTCAAAAAGAAAATAAGCCAGTAATTGACTGCTCAGCAGGGATAAAAGTATTCCCGATAAACTTCCCAAAATGCCCAGGTATAAATACTCGAGTGCAGTAATCTTCAGGATTTGAGTATTTTTAGCACCAATAGTCCTTAGCAGCACACTTTCCCGTATTCGCTGGTACTTGCTTGTTCTTACTGCACCCAGCAGAACAATAATTCCGGTAAGAATACTAAAGAATGCCATAAAATTGATAAGCCAGGATATTTTGTCGAGGATATTTTCAATAACACTAAGCACCTGCCTTACGTCAATTACAGTAACGTTCGGAAAATTTTGCACAAGTTCCTGCTGAAGTACTGCCGAAGATTCCTGGCTGGAAGCTTTTGTCGATAATACCCGAAACTGGGGAGCATCTTCCAGCACACCTTCAGGAAAAACGATGGAAAAATTCAACTGCATCCGTGCCCAATCTACGGTCCGAACGCTTCCAACAACCACAGGTAAGAGCACACCCTGAACATTAAAAGTGAGTTCATCGCCAACACTAACTCTGGCATCTTCAGCAAAATTATCACTTATAGAAATTGGTACCGGTTTTTGCTCAGAAGTTACTGCGGAGGTCCATTCTCCCTGTTCCAGTATTTCTGAAGCAATAAGAGAATCACGGTACGTCACCCGGAATTCGTGATGCAGCACCCAGCCATTTACTCTGGAAGTGGTATCCTCCCTAATTTCATTTACAGATTTTCCCTTTATGCTTTGCACCCGCATCGTCACAATGGGAATATCGCTCAAAACCGGAAGCTCATTGCTGATAATTGCCTTTTTTACGGCCTCTCTTTGTTCACTCTGGACATCAAGAAGAATTATATTAGGACTTTCAGATTGCGATTCTATTGTTGCCTGTGCCAGTAGGAGATCTTTACTGAAATAGAGCGTACTGATAAGAAAAGTGCCTACACCAATGGCTAAAATGAGCGTTAGCGTCTGATTTTGCGGTCTAAACAGGTTAAGCAGGCTCTGTCTTGACACAAATCCCCAGGAAGCAGGAAAAAATTTCCTGATTCCCTGCATAAACAGATGCGCAATTCCTCCAATTATCGAAAAAGTAACAATTATACCTGCTACAAAAGCAAGGGAATAGCGCCAGTCCTCCAAGAGCCAGTATGAAAACAGGAAAACAAAAAGGAAAATCCCGAGAGCTACAAGAATACCTGCTTTTCCCGATTTTGATGCACCTTCAGCCTGCACCCTCAATGCTTGTAAAGGCGATACGTACAAAGTACTCATCAAGGGATACAGTGCGAACAGAACAGACATAAATATTCCGAGTAGAATTCCCATAAATATAACCTGGGGCGAAAATGCCATTTCTACGTCTACAGGTAAAAGATCCTGTAAGAATAGCGGAAAAAGCTGCTGAAGAAGCAGTCCTGCTGCAGTACCAATAATTCCGCCTAAAAGTCCCATTGCAGCTATTTGTACAAGGTATATTAAGAAAGTTTGTCTACGGGAGGCGCCAAGACATTTTAGTACCGCAACAGCGCGTAATTTTCCTTTTATATAAATATTAATGGCGCTGGCAATACCCACACAACCCAGTAAAAGTGCAATAAATGCCACGAGGTTAAGAAATTTTCCGAAGTTTTCATAGCGGCGCCCTAATCGTTCACTGGTGGAGGTATGGGTGTCGAGATCTGCATCATTATCATCAAGAATAGGATCCAGCTCATCATCCAGTCTTTCCATGTCGGCTTGTGGGGCCACGAAATAATATTTGTAATCTATACGGCTACCCGTTTGTACCAGTCCGGTTTCACTTATATACTTATACGGAATAAGTACAGGAGGTGCTACAGAACTAAAAAGGGAGGTACTTCCGGGTACAGATTGCAGTGCACCCACAATAGGCAGCGTAACGTCTCCGACTTTTATACTATCCCCAATCTGAATCCCCAACTGAAGCATTAAAGTTTCATCTACCAAGGCAGCATTATCTTGCTGATATGCATTTGCTGCAGATGAAGGTTCTGTTTCCACCATTCCGTAGAAAGGAAAACCACCCTCAATTCCTCTTACCTGTACCAGTTTAGTGCCCTGGTTTCCGGGAAATGCAGCCATAGAAGCAAAACTTATTTCCCGGCCATCTGCACCACCCAGAGAATCAATAATACCGGTCACCCGTTCGTTCAAAGGATTATCACTATCGATAATAAAATCTGCACCCATTAACGATTTAGACTGAAGGGCGATATTTTCTTTCAACGTTTCTCCAAAGGATTGTATGGAAACCACAGCAGCGATTCCCAGCACAATAGAAGCCATAAAAAGACTTAACTTCTTTCCGCTGGCTTTGCCGTCACGCCATGCCATTTTCGTGATCCATTTAAAATCTGCTTTTTTAGAATAGCTGTTTTCCTGACTACTCATACTGCAGAATTCTGGTTTTCAACAATTCTTCCGCCTTTCAGCTTTAGAATACGTTCTGTTTTTTGCGCCAGTTCCATGTCGTGGGTAACGATAACAAGCGTTGTACCTGCTTCACGGTTCAGTTCAAAAAGCAATTGTTCTACCTTTTCTCCGGTTTCTGCATCCAGGTTTCCCGTAGGCTCATCGGCAAAAAGAATTTTCGGTTCATTTGAAAAAGCCCTTGCCACCGCTACCCGTTGTTGCTCCCCGCCAGAAAGTTGTGAGGGATAGTGACTAACGCGATCTCCAAGACCTACCTTTTCCAGAAGCTCCTTTCCCTTTCCAGAAGCATTTTTTGCACCCTGCAATTCTAATGGTACGGCAACATTCTCGAGCGCCGTAAGGGTGGGGAGCAATTGAAAATCCTGAAAAACAAAACCAATATTCCTGTTGCGTAGTAGCGCCCGCTCATCTTCATTAAGAGAATCGAGCTCGGTACCGCAAAGCGTGATATTCCCAGAATCTGCTCTGTCCAGCCCGGCACAAAGGCCAAGTAAAGTAGTTTTTCCGCTTCCGGAAGGACCAACAATGGCAAAAGTTTCCCGTTCTTTAATATTAAAACTGATTTCGTGCAGCACCGTGAGGTTCTTAGAACCGCTGGAATAGCTCTTAACTAAGTTGTGAACTTGTAATATATTTGCCATCTTTATTTTTCTTTTTTGAAGAAAGACAAAATAAGGAAATGATTTCGAAATAATACACCTGCTATGAGAAACTTGATGCTGATTTGCCCTATGTTCTTTTTTATTTTTTTTATTTCCTGCGGGGATTCCGCTCAAAAGGAAAAAGAGAATGAAGCAGGGGAGGAGAGGACTTCTGAAAACAATGCTGAAAAAGAAACTAAAACAATCCTTTTCTTTGGAAACAGTCTTACAGCGGGAATGGGGTTAGATCCCAATGAAGCATTTCCGGCGTTAATTCAGGAGAAGATAGACTCTTTAGGTTTGGATTATGAGGTGGTAAATGCCGGACTTAGTGGAGAAACAACGGCCGCCGGGCGAAACCGGATAGATTGGGTATTAAATCAAAATGTGGATGTCTTTATCCTTGAACTTGGTGCCAATGACGGTTTGCGCGGAGTGCCACTGGAAGAAACCCGAAAAAATCTGCAGGCGATAATAGATACTGTGAAAGAAGAAAACCCGGATACCGAAATTATCCTTGCCGGAATGCAGATTCCGCCCAATTTAGGTCAGGAATATGGCGCCGGATTTCGGACGATCTTCCCGGAACTTGCAGAAGAAAATGATGTAAAGCTCATTCCTTTTTTACTCGAAAATGTAGCTGGTAATCCTGAACTGAATCAGCAGGACGGAATTCACCCCACGGCTGAAGGTCAGAAGATTTTAGCACAGAATGTTTGGGAGGTTCTGGAGCCGATAGTTACAGAGTGATTATTAGGGCTTCAAATAACAGTTATAATTTTGCTTATTTTGTGCTTAATTACAAATAATTAACTGGTGTCTCCCCGAGCGGAGTCGAGGGGTTTCTATGGAAGAAGAATTTAGGTAAAAAATAGGTCTCGACTGCGCTCGACCAGACAACGGTCTGAAGATCTAAGATGAAGAAACTTATTTATTCTCCCGACTAAGCGAAACCTCAAAAATGTCAATTATCGACTATTAGTTTTTATAACAAGATTAAAAGTTTTCAGAAACTTCAGCCTTTAAACGACCAGACTTCACAGGTTTTTAAAACCTGTGAAGTCTTATTTTAAAGCACCATTTCCCTGAAAATTCGTTCAATGGTAGTGTCCAGTTCACCGCACATCCCGGGATGAGGTCGGGAAGTTTGGATAACAGAACTCCGCACTGCTGTAAGCCATCGGAAGCGTGATGGAACATCAAGTTGCGCTATAGGGCCGCCGTCTTTTGCGCCCTCACTTATTTTTTTCAGGGATTGCAGATTTTTTTCGATTTGATCCAGGTCAATATCTGCTGCAAGACATCTTAAACGGGCTTCATCAAGTTTGTAGATCACCTTCAGAAATTTCTCTCTTTTACAAAAGAAGATAATGCCCACATTCAGAAATTCCTCCCTTTCTACTTTTGGCAAAACCCGAATCACCGCATATTCATATAAGTGCCTATCTTGCATTTTGTGCTTCTTTTATAAATATTTCGGAATTTTCGAGGCGAATCTTCAGGAACTGAAAATAAACTTCTTTTATCTCCTCCGGACTTTCTTCTGCGCCTTCCCACTCAAGCCATTCTGCCGGAATAAGGTTCACAATGCTCCTTATTTTTTCTTCAGTAAAAATCGCCCTGCATTCTTTATCAACTTCCTGCAATCTGGAGGCTTGCGGCAATAAAACGTGATCTTTGATGAGGTTAAAAGGAGTTTTTGCACCTTTTTCCATATTCGTCCAGGAATGATGGAAATAAAAGGAGGCACCATGATCGATTAGCCACAATTCTTTATGCCAGATTAGCATGTTAGTGTTCCGGTAGCTACGATCCACATTGGTAATAAACGCATCCATCCATACAATCTTTGAAGCCAGCAATGGATCTACTTTGGTGACAACAGGATCAAAATTTATAGCTCCGGAAAGAAAATGAAGTGCAAGATTTAGTCCCTGACTTGCCTTTAGAAGATCCTGAATTTCTTCGTCTCCTTCAGTTCTTCCAAAAGCTTCGTGTAAATTTGCAAATACCAGCTCCGGAACTTTAAAACCAAGTGCTCTGGCAATTTCCCCTCCCAGCAATTCGGCTATTAAAGCTTTTACTCCGTGGCCCGCACCTTTAAACTTCAGCACATATTTAAAATCATCGTCCGCTTCAGCAAGGGCAGGTAATGAGCCGCCTTCGCGCAAAGGAGTGATATATCTTGTAACGGTAACCGTTCTTAATTCGGGTTTCATTTGTTATTTCTGAAGGTGGACAAATTTAGAAACTTATTTAGCCTCACCAATGGAATAATTTTTTATCTCTTCCAAAACCTCCTGAACGCTCTTTTCAGTTTTGAAGAGCTTGTCTTTACAAATTTTCAGAAGTTCTGAAGCTCGTTTTATTTTAATGTCCAGTTCATCTATACTAATTTCAGAATTTTCCATTTCTGAAACAATTTCCTGTAACTCGCTATTGGCACTGGTATAATCTATATCTTCAGTCATTATCAGGTTCTTTATTTAGTGTTTCTATTCGGCTGTGGATTTCTCCGGAATACAACTGCGTCTCAAGCAAGATTTCTGGCTGGAGTTCTTCAGCTTTACGGATAATTTTTCCGTTTTGGCGGGCGATGCTGAAGCCTCTTTTCAGAATATTCTCCGGTGATAACATTCTAATTTTTTCTTCAGCAAAATTGAGGTTTTTTCGCTCTTCTTTAATTGGCTTTTGAGCTAGCGAAATTATCGCTTTTTTCGCCTGGAGTAACTCACTTCGCTCTTCACTGATATTGCGTCGGGAAAGATTTTCAAGCTGAAATACATACTGTTTCAAATCTGCTTTGGAATGATCAAGTGCGCGTTGAGCAAAGGAAGAGAAAAGCCGGGCAGTTTCTTTTATGTTGTTCTTATGATCTTTAAATAGCCAGGTAGTGTGATTCTTGATTTTTTGTTCCGCATCCTTTAACGGCATTGCAAAATCATGGTACTTCTGAAGCAGAAATTCTGCAATTTTAGTTGGAGTAATAAAGCTTTGGTAGCTTACCAGTTCACTCACTGTCTCATTGGTAGCATGACCTATTCCCGTCAAAACCGGCAGGGGAAAAGTGGCTATTTTTCTTGCCAGCAGGTAATTATCGAACGAGCTTAAACCAATTTCGCCGCCACCGCCACGAATAATTGCCACGGCATCAAACACTTTGTTATGGCTCTTTATATTTTCCAGTTGATCGATAATCATCTTTATAGACCGCTCTCCCTGTAAAATGGCCGGAAAAAGAAGATGATGAAACTGATAGCCCCAGGGATTCTTTTCAATAACATTCAGGAAATCCTGATAACCTTTACTGGTTTGTATAGAGATTACCGCAATAGTTTTAGGCAGTACAGGAAGGCTTGTTTTTTTGTTTTCAGCAAAAATGTTCTCTGCTTTGAGTTTGTCGATAGTTTCCGCTTTTTCCCTGGCAAGTTCGCCGAGGGTAAATTCTGGATCAATATCGATGATGTTTAAAGCGATTCCGTGGACTGGATGATAAGTAACAGAACCCTGGATGACAACGGTCATATCGTTTTTAAGTTCTTCCTTAAGTACAGATTTAAACTTGGCATTAATTGTTTCAAAATGTGATGCCCAGATATTTCCACGAAGTTCGGCGATCACTTTTCCGTTCTTTTTTTCAACCAGGGTGGGGTAGCAGTGACCACTTTTGGGGTAATGATTAAGTTTAACGATTTCTGCTTTTATCCACACCACTTTACTGCACTGGGTGTTGATCACTTTTTCAATGGACCTAGTAAGACTGGATAAGGAAAATATTTTCTTTTCAGACATTTTTAAGCTGAAGTTAGCTTTTTAAAGGTATCAAATTTTTAGAAAATTCTGCTGAAAATAACCGACTGTAAAAATGTTACTTAAATTTTAGAAGGAATTATAGATTCCGTACCATGGGATTTGCTTTCTCAATTTTTTCATCTGCCCATTCCTGTTCTTCCTCGTCTGCTCTTTCAGGTTTTTCCTGAATATTTTCAGCAAAGGATTCGTAATTAAGCCGAATGAATATCGGGAAATGATCAGAGCCCACGCTTTTGAGTCTTTTGATAGCTACTAAAGAAAAATCTGAAGTGTGAAAAACGTGGTCCAGGGGCCAGCGAAAGATAGGATAACCGGTATGAAAAGTATTGAAAAAACCTCTTCCTATTCGTGGATCCAATAATCCGCTAAGGTTTTGGAAAAGACGGGTTGTCCTTGACCATGCTACATCGTTAAGATCACCAAAAACCAGTGTGGTTTGATCGTTTTCCTTCACTTCTCTACCAACCAGCAAAAGTTCGGCATCACGATTTGTAGAATCAGGATCTTCAGAAGGGCTCGGAGGTTTAGGATGTAAACAATGAATTTTTACTTTTTTTCCGCTCCTCAATTTTACCCATGCATGTATAGAAGGAATTTCTTTGGAAATTATATATTTCACCTGAATATCTTCAAGTTCCAGTTTAGAATAGAGATGCATTCCGTAGAGATTATCCTGCGGAATTTTAACTGTATGGGGGTAATCCTTTTCTAAAATCTGCAGCTCTTTTTGCCAAACTTTATCTGTCTCCAGAGTAAGTACAATATCCGGTTCTAAATTATGAACGTGGGAAATTAATAAGTTGTACTTTTTATTACTTGTAAGTACATTGCTTACAAGGATCGAAATGAGGTTTTTTTCATCATTCGGTAAAGATTTCATGACCTGTTTTTTAGCAAAAACAGTGTATGGAAAAATTTTAATAGCCTGATAAATGAAACTTAGTATCAAAAGGGCAGTGATAATTAACTGCCAGGTATCTTCAAAGGAATAAATAAACAGCGAGTAAATAATAACCGCCAGGATGAATACGCTAATCTGTAACCGGGGAAAATCGAAACCCCTAATCCACCATTGATCAAAGGTTGTAAGGGAAGCAATTGTTGGTACTAGCGCCAGGGTACCAAAGAAAATGGCTGCTATTTCAGAGAAAGTCATATTACTTTGAGCATATAAAAAAACATCAAATATACTGTTTGTTTTTATTCAGAAGTACCTAAAATCAGAATGATTTGAGGCCATACAAAAGAATGTCAGTTTTCATACTTTTATTTTTCAAATTAAATATTAGAGAAGTATGAGAAACAGATTTAATATTTTATGAAATTAGAATAAAATTAAAAACTTCACAAAGGTATTCTTGGGAAATTCTCGATTTCTTTTTCTTCTTCGTTCCTGTGGGAATCTGTGGCCTATAAACCATTCATCTTATACTGGAAAAATTTTAAAATTAGCTGCGCAAGATAGAAAGTAGCAAAGCCATTGATTTAAAGGAAGTCTTAATTGATTTAGATTTAACGAAAGACCCGGGGAAAAGGGAGGTAATTAAACATTTTTTAAGGTTCATTCCCTACCCGGGGAGAAATATTCAACGAAGAATTAACGATAAGATATTAGGCAGTAATTCACTTAAAGTCCGGGAATTTTTCCTGTTCCGTGATTTTTTCTTGTCGCAGAACCTTCTGGAGGATAGGGACTCTGGTCTTTAAGTTCGGTAATATGCTCGGGATCAAATTTTGGAATTTGAAGTTCGCCATTCTCTTTCCATTTCCTGACTTTCTCTTCAGCCGTTCTGGATTTTTCCTGAGATAATCCCTGATCTTTGGCAAAATAGATAGTTTGAGAAGGAAAGGCAAAACCGGTACCACTTTGTTCCACAACATCCATAAGTTGCAAAAGTAAATCTTCTCTTACCTCGAGAAAGTCATCATAAACTTTTACGGTTATATAAGCAAAAACTTCAATATTCAGAGAGTCAGCTCCCAATTCTACAAATCGCACACGTGCTGGTTCTGGAGAAACCATAGGATGAGCATAAAGTACTGAACGTAATTCTACCAGGAGATACCTAATCTGGTCCGGAGTTGTTTCATATCTTAAGCTCAACAGGGTTTGAAACCAAAATTGGTCACGATGCGCATAGTTTTCGATATTTTCTGAAGAAAATTGTCCATTTGGGATAGTCACCACCGTTCTGGCAAGCGTACGAATTCGGGTGGAGCGCATTCCTATTCTTTCCACAGTTCCTATAGTATTGCCTACTTTACAAAAATCACCAACCCGCACAGGCTGGTCGCTAATAACAGTAACGCTTCCTACGAAATTTTCGATTGTTTTTTGCGCACCTAAGGCCAAAGCTATACCTCCAATTCCAAGGGCAGCTAATCCTGTGGTGACATCCACCCCCAAAGATCCTAAAATGGCTATTACCCCAAAGATGACAATGGCTACTTTGGCTACCCGCTGCAGGAAAAGAACAACCGAAACACCAGAAACACTGCCCCGGTGGCTCATCTGTCGTTTGCTAAAGGAGCCTATGATCTCTGCAAGACTCCACAGAAGAATTAAAAATGCAAGTATTGCAATAATTAATGTTATTCCACTAAACTTCTGCCTCAGAATAATTGAAATTCCTATATTCTGGGAGATAATCACAAAAAGAAGGACTGCAAGATAAAGCCGGACAGGTAGCGCCAAAGCTTTAATAACATCAGAAGTGGGTTCTGTTCGTGCTTTTTTCCAGGATAATCGAATAATGAACCTAATAGAAAAAACAATACTCCAGGAGATTAGATAAGACAGGATAACCAGGAGTAGGGCTGCAATCCATTGACCAATTGGGACGCCTCCCCAAAGATTGTCATGTAGAAAAGCAGGCATAATTCTTTCCAGGAGCAGTGGATCTTCAATAGTAGCCTTAGCAATAGTCTCCATTGTTTCAGAAGCAAATAACCAGATTGGGCCACCTTTAGGTCCTTCTGTTGCTTCAACATACAGCTTTATTTCATCGCCCCCCACTGTAACCGTACCCACCTCGTCTACTTCAGATGGTAAATTTTGATCTTCTTTACCGCTATTTTCATCACTAATCCATGAGTACGGCATAATATTTCCACCACGATCTAACAATGTTTGAAGAGTGGCTGCAAGTCTTTTACCTTCCTGTTCACCGGGAATTTCCTCCAGGTTAAGGTATTCGCTGGCCAGGGAATAATCCCTTTCAGAAACTGCGTTTATAAATCCGCTCACAGTTCCCCGCGGAGTTCGCCTGCCTAAAGGGTCTGTGGGCCATTCTGCCGTGACAGCTTCCTGATTTTCAGTTTGGGTACCGGGAAAAATTTGTGATTTTCCTTCAAAAGGTATGATCAAAATCAGGCTGGTGATTAAACACACCAGAAAAACTTTTTTGTACAGAAAATTGGGACTAGAAAACATGCCGACTAAGATAAGTCTTAATGTCTTTTCAATCCAAAAATGAAAATAAAAACATATTCAGAAATTCTTTGTACAAATAAGAATCCTGAATTCTATTTTACAAATTCCCCTGTAACTGCTTTTCTTTCTGAAAATAAAACGATTTGGCTTTCTATAGGATCTAACGTGCGAAGAAATGCATACATGGCTTCTAAATCTTTAGTCTCCATCCCAGCGTACATCGACCAGGGCATAAGCGTATTAAATTCATCTTTGCCTACCTTTGGGAGCTTATCGGAATGGGAGTAGGCCTTGAAACGTTTTACAAAAAAATTTTCGTCCCAATTTCCAATTCCGGTCTTTTTGTCCGGGGTAATATTTGCAGAACGTAAAATTCCATTTGGCATACTAAACTCACGTCCTCCTGAAAAAGCCAACTCAGATATAAGTTCCCCATTCTTGACCTGGGTGTGACATTCAATACAACTTGCAGCATTTACCAGATATTCACCATATGCAATCTTGTTGAAAGAATTAGGTCGTTGTGAAGATTGCGGGTTTTTAGGGATGGTATTGATCAACAGGCTCATAGGGAAATCTGCTTTGGAATTTGGTATTTCATTTTCTATAGGAGGGAGGGAACGCAAATAGGCAATGATGTCATAAACATCCTCTTTGTCCAATTTTGCATAATTCCGGTACGGCATTACGGGAAATAATGCTTTGCCGTGCCTGTCCACTCCCGTAGTAATGGCCCTAAAGATCTCACCATCTGTCCAATCTCCGAGGTTAGTAGGAGTTAAGTTTCTTGAATAAAATTTTCCTGGAAAGCCCATTTCAGGGCCAAAATATTCACCTCCCTTTCCTAAAGTGCCAGCTGCAAGGGGAGCTGAGAAGCGGCTCCAGTCTCTTGAAGAATGACAGTCCATACATACTGCCACGTTATTTGCTAAATACTTTCCACGCTGGACACGTTCCGGAGTTTTATCAATTTCTACGTAAGGAGCGGCATCCACGTTAGGAAGAAAATAAGCCATGTAAGCAAACAACCCGGTAAGAACCAGAGCGATTGTGACAAATCCATAACCCAGGGTTTTCTTAAAATTAAACTTCATAACTAAAAAGATTATGTTACTGAAGTGGGGTGGACAGTAAATTATTGCTATATAACAAGTTAATAATTAAATAGTTACAATAATTAAATTTTTATAGTTTTTTTTAAATTAACTGGATGAAGCTAAATTTATTGATGTTGTTTCTCCTGAACAATGCCTTACTTCAAGAAAGCTTGCTGTATTAAATATCATATCGAATTTTTCGTGGAGTGAAAATGGTAAACCCGGGGAGTATGAATAGGATAGAGGTGTTTGAAGAAGATATTATGCCCAGCTATTGTAAAATCATCATTTAGTATATAATTTCCCAATGGAATAAGTTCGTGCATTTCCGCTAATGGCCACACGATCTCCATTGTATTTGCAGAAGAGTTTACCTCCCCGTTCAGAAATTTGGTGAGCATTCATTTCTATTTTATCAAGTTTTTCACTCCAGTAGGGAATTAAGGAACAATGAGCAGATCCTGTAACTGGATCTTCAAAAACCGAAGCACCCGGTGTAAAGAACCTGGATACAAAATCGCAATTTTTGCCCGGTGCAGTAAAAATAACTCCGCCTGAGCCGAGTTCTAGTTTATCAAATTTTAACCTGTCAATTTCCAGGTTTTTAATATCTTCTTCAGAATTGTAAACCAGAACAAAATCTCTCGCTTTCAACACCTCCTGTGGCTGTATGTTTATCGATTCCTGCAACAGCGAAGGTAAGGGAGTAGTGGAAGGTTTACGGGAAGGGAAATTCAATGTATATTCAGAATTTGCTGTTTCCACTTCAAGTTCTCCGCTTTTTGTTTCAAAAAGTATGGTTTTTCTGGAATAGCCACGAATTTCCTTAAGCGCATGTGCGGTGGCAAGGGTGGCGTGGCCGCAAAGATCAATTTCAGCTTCAGGAGTAAACCATCGCAATTGAATTCTTAAACCATTGTCTACAAAAAAAGCGGTTTCTGCAACTGCATTTTCCTTTGCTATTTTCAGCAGTAAATCATCAGCCAGCCATTCAGATAAAGGTACAACACAGGCGGGATTTCCGGAGAAAAGTTCGTCTGTAAAAGCGTCTATCTGGTAAAGGTGTAATTGCATTTTGCTTTTTATGTAAAGTTAAAAATGTTTTCTGAAAAATATGCTTTTAATCACTTCTGAATTAAAGCTGCTCCCGCAATTGTTTATTTTTAGTAATGTCCTTATTCAGCAATGCATTACAAGAGAAACTTCAGTTTTTTCTGATTTTTTAGTTATTATTGCTGAAACTGCAGGTCGATAATTGACAAATTTGGACCCAGTCTTTTAAACTGAAGAATAACAGGTTTTTTCTTCCCTAAAATTCTTAAAGTTGAAGCCTTAAAATGGCAATTATCGACCTTTTCTGGCTTCTGTGAGCCACATTTTCTTTAGAAATGGTCAAAGAAGTCCATAAAATCAACAAATCCTACTTTCTGAAAGATTTATAAATAAAAATACTTCAGTTTTCCTGAAGTTTTCGAACCGATTTCAGAAAGAAGTCGATAATTGGCAAATTTCAGCTTATGTTTTTCGGGTTTACCTTCAAATTTGGCATTTCAGTAGTACTATTTTTTTTAAAAATATTGGAAATATTCCAAGTGTAGGAAATATTCCTAAATTTTGTATATTTGTTTTGATGAAAGATAAAAAATTTGCTGTAATAGATGTAGAGACCACTGGCGGTGGTATAAGCGATAACCGGTTAACCGAAATTTGTATTGTGTTGTTGCAGGGCGCAGAAATTTTGGATAAATACACCACACTTATTAATCCTGAAAAGCTTATTCCAAATTATATTACTTCGCTCACGGGTATTGATAACGAACTGCTGGAGGATGCGCCAAAGTTCCATGAAGTAGCAGATGAAATTGAAGAATTTACGCGCGATGCTGTTTTTGTGGCTCATAATGTGAATTTTGATTATAATGTTCTTCGGAATGAATTTAAGGCGCTCGGCAGAAACTATTCCAGAAAGAAACTATGTACCGTGCGCTTATCCCGAAAACTCATCCCCGGACTTTTTTCCTACAGCCTGGGCAAATTGTGCAGTTCGATTAATATTCCGCTTACTAACAGGCACAGAGCTGAAGGGGATACTGACGCCACTGTGATTTTGTTTCAAAGGTTACTTGATCTGGATGAAGGCGGAGAGGTGTTGTCTTCTTTTTTACATCCGCATTCCAAGCACGCCACTTTACCTCCGCACATTTCTGCAGAGCAAATTGATGAGCTGCCGGAGACTCCTGGTATTTACCTGTTTAAGGATAAAAATCATGCGATTATCTACGCCGGAAAAGCAAAAAATATTAAAAAACGGGTTTGGTCACATTTTTATGACAAGAAAACAAAAGAATATCAGCTTGGGCAGGAAACCTCTTATATAGATTTTGAAACTACCGGAAACGAACTGCTGGCGCTGCTTCTGGAATCTGATTATATCAGGAAAAAATATCCGAAGTTTAACCGTGCACAAAAGCGTCCCACATATACTTACCAAATCATTAATTATAGAAATCAGCGGGGAATTATTCAGCTTGCGATAGGAAGAACGAAGCAAATTCAGGATTCTGCAGCCACTTTTTATAATCGTGCCCTGGCCCAGGAAATGCTGGAAAAGCTTTGTGAGACTTTTAATCTATGTCCCAAATATTGCACGCTTCAATCCAATGTAAGCCAATGTTCTCACTACCGTATAAAGAATTGTGAGGGCGTTTGTGATGGATCTGAATTTGTTGAAGACTATAATGCAAAAGTTGAAACTGCCATTACTTCTCTTAAAAATGAAAAGGAAACATATGTAATTAAGGAAGAGGGGAGACATAAAGATGAGCAGGCTTTTGTTCTTGTTAAAGAAGGCCGCTATCACGGCTACGGATTTGTGGACGCAGACGTTCAAATTCAGAATTTTGAAGATTACGAGCCCTTTCTTAAACTTCAGGAATCCACATTTCATACCCACCAGATTATAAGCAGCTACCTACGGAAAAAAGGAACAGAGAATTTGTTGCGTTTTGATAACCTGCTTTTGGCAGAGTAGAAGTCTGGTTTATGCATAGATTTTCTGCTCTTCCGGGCGCTTTTTTCCTGCCAGCCCAACTATTTTTCTTCTTTTAAAAAGTATTTTTTATACAGATTTTAAAAAAAGAAATTGAAAGACATTTGCTTACCAATAAAAAATTCCGTTACATTTGAAAACGTAAACTTTAGGGGTGCTGATTGGTAGCAATTGGCTGAGATAAAACCCTTTGAACCTGATCCGGTTAATACCCGCGAAGGGAAAAGTGTTATTTACATATTTTTATGCCATAATTCCGTTTTGGAGGAATTTCGGCTTGTATTTACTTTTTCTTTAGGGATTTCCCCTGCAGTTTACAGCTATTAAATATCAACAAAATGATAACTGTAAACGTAAACAACACCGCCCATACCTTTAATTCATCTTCCAGTCTTCAGGATCTCCTGACGCAACTTGCTATTTCTGAAAAAGGAATTGCTGTGGCTGTCAACAATCAGATTATTTCTAAAAGCGACTGGACCAAACGTGAATTAGCCGAAGGTGAAAATGTACTCATTATCAGAGCTACACAGGGCGGTTGAAATTTTACTTCTGAAGAATTTCCAGAAGCAGATTAACCAACACAAAAGAGAAGTAATTATGAAACAGGACCAGACTCCAAAGCAGCAAACCATTAGCCGCGCACCTTTTCCCAACTCCGAAAAGATTTATGTTAGCGGAAAAATTCATCCGGATATTAAAGTCCCGATGCGAAAAATATCCCTCGATGACACGGTCGATAAATTCAACGGAAAAGTAGAGAAGAACGACCCTGTTTTGGTCTACGATACCAGCGGACCGTACACAGATCCATCGGTAGAAATAGATGTGCGCAAGGGTTTACAGCCTATCCGTAACAGCTGGATTGCCGCCCGCGAAGATGTAGAGCAACTCTCCGGGCTTTCTTCAGCTTACGGGCGCGAAAGGGAGGAAAATGAGAAACTGGATGAACTGCGGTTTAAAAGAAACCGGAAGCCGCTTAAGGCAAAGCCGGGGCAGAATGTAACCCAAATGCACTACGCCCGGAAAGGCATTATCACACCAGAAATGGAATACATTGCAATTCGTGAAAATCAGAAACTGGAAGAGATCAAACAAATCTCTGAACAACATCCCGGAAACGGCTTTGGAGCCAGTATTCCCAAAGTAATTACTCCGGAATTTGTAAGGGATGAGGTCGCCCGCGGAAGAGCCATTATTCCTTCCAACATTAACCATCCCGAAAATGAGCCTATGATCATTGGCCGAAACTTCCTGGTGAAGATCAATGCCAATATTGGGAATTCCGCAGTAACCTCTTCAATTGAAGAAGAAGTGGAAAAAGCTGTCTGGGCGTGCCGTTGGGGAGCAGATACGATCATGGACCTTTCCACCGGAAAAAATATTCACGAAACCCGGGAATGGATCCTTAGAAATTCTCCGGTACCCATAGGGACCGTGCCTATTTACCAGGCGCTGGAAAAAGTAAACGGAAAAGCCGAAGATCTTACCTGGGAAATTTTCCGCGATACGCTTATAGAGCAGGCAGAGCAGGGAGTGGATTATTTCACCATTCACGCCGGAGTACGGTTAGCGTATGTTCCGCACACCGCGAAAAGGGTAACAGGACTGGTTTCCCGTGGAGGTTCGATTATGGCAAAATGGTGTCTGGCGCATCACAAAGAAAGCTTCCTGTACACGCACTTTGAGGAAATCTGCGAGATCATGAAAGCTTATGATGTTTCTTTCTCCCTTGGAGATGGTCTGCGTCCCGGAAGTATTGCAGATGCCAATGACTACGCCCAGTTCGCAGAACTCGAAACTTTAGGCGAGCTTACCAAAATCGCCTGGAAGCACGACGTACAGTGTATCATCGAAGGTCCCGGGCACATCCCAATGCACATGATCAAGGAAAATATGGATAAGCAACTAGAGGTTTGTGGAGAAGCGCCTTTTTACACGCTTGGACCGTTGACCACAGATATCGCTCCCGGTTACGACCACATCACCAGTGGGATTGGCGCGGCAATGATTGGTTGGTTTGGTTGCGCAATGTTATGTTATGTGACGCCAAAAGAGCATTTGGGATTACCAAACAGGGACGACGTAAAAGAAGGCGTGATCACCTATAAGATCGCTGCCCACGCTGCAGATTTAGCGAAAGGTCATCCCGGCGCACAACACAGGGATGATGCTCTGAGTAAAGCCCGATTCGAATTCCGGTGGGAAGATCAATTTAACCTGGCGCTTGATCCCGATACTGCGAGGTCTTACCACGATGAGACTTTACCTTCTGAAAATGCCAAAGTAGCCCACTTCTGTTCGATGTGCGGACCCAATTTCTGTTCTATGAAAATTACCCAGGACGTACGGAATTTTGCTGAAGAAAACGGAATGGACACGCACGAGGCGATCGAGGAAGGGATGAAGAAAAAATCGGAAGAATTTAAAGCAAAAGGAAGCGAAGTTTACCTGTAATCCGAAATGAGATGCTGATTCTTTTCACTTCGGAAGAAAATATGGCTGCTGAAAGAGAACAGCTCATTCATTTTTTTAAGAATGGGCTGCCCCTTTTACATGTTCGTAAACCAAAAATGACCGAAGAAGAACTGAAGCTATGGTTGTCAGATTTTGAAGAAAAACAACTTCAAAAAATGGTGCTGCATCAGCATCTTCATTTAGCTGAAGTTTTTCCGGTAAAAGGAATTCATCTAAAGGAAAGCTTCCGAAGCAAAAAAGAGTATTTACCGGAATATGTTGAGCAATTTCAAATGAAGGGTTTTACGGTGAGTTCCTCTTTTCATGAGGCGGAAAATTTGAAATCTGAAGCTTCATTATTTGATTATGTTTTTTTAAGTCCGGTTTTTACTTCTGTATCAAAAAAAGGATATAGCGGGAAGGCTTTTAATGTGGGAAATTTGCCATTTAAAGTGATCGCTTTGGGCGGAGTTGAAGCAGATAAAATTTCGAAGGCAAAAGAAATGGGATATGCCGGAGTAGCAGTACTGGGAGCTGTATGGCTCGCGGAAAACAAGAATCAGGCATTTACTGAAATCTATAATGAATACAAAAATGTCTACCAATAACAGAGCTTTTGTTTTAAGCATTGCGGGATTTGATCCTTCAGGTGGGGCAGGTTTACTGGCTGATATTAAAACCTTTGAAAATTTGGGGGGCTACGGACTGGCGGTGAACACTGCGAATACCATTCAGAATGATGAAAAATTCGAATCCTGCCACTGGACTGCTGAAGCCATTATCCTTCAGCAACTGGAACTTTTACTGGAAAGCTTTCCGGTAGAGGTGGTGAAAATCGGAATTATAGAGAACCTTCAGGTTTTAAATAATCTGATTGACAGACTGTTTGAGAAGAACAGTAGCATCAGGATTATTTGGGATCCGGTTTTAAAATCCAGTAGCGGATTTTCATTTCAGGATCCTCAGGAATTTCAGCAGGATCTCGACTCAATTCTGGACAAAATATTCCTTGTCACTCCGAACTATGATGAAATGCAGATTTTTTATTCCGAATTAACTATGGAAGAGACGATTAGGAAAATAAGCAGTAAAACAAACCTATATTTAAAAGGAGGCCACAGAATGGCAAATATCGGCCTGGATGAATTGTTTACCATAGATGGAACGTGTATCAGCTTTAACCCCGGCAGAACCGATTGTTCGGAAAAGCACGGCAGCGGATGCGTTTTATCCTCAGCTCTTGCAGCACATTTAGCGCTGGGCAATTCCCTACCAAAAGCTGCACGAAAAGCAAAAGATTACGTCGAAAAATTATTAGCATCAAATCAATCATTATTAGGATACCACAACACATGATTTCACACTTACATTATATATCACAGGGAGAAACTCCTGAAGAACACCTGGAGAACATACAGAATGTATGTGCCGCAGGAGTAGATTGGGTTCAGTTGCGCCTTAAAAACGAACCTTTTGAGACGGTCCAGGAAACAGCAAAAGCAGCAAAGAAAATCTGCAATGAATTTCAGGTTAAATTGATAATTAACGACTTTCCTGAAGTGGCAAAATCAGTTAATGCCGACGGTGTTCATCTGGGAAAGGAGGACAGTTGTCCGCTGGAAACAAGAAAGCTATTAGGACCAAAAAAAATTATTGGCGGAACAGCAAACACACTGGAAGACTGCGAAGGTCTTTGCGAAAAAGAGGTAGATTATATTGGCCTTGGTCCCTTCCGCTTTACTACAACCAAGGCAAAACTCAGCCCAATTTTGGGAGCACAAGGTTACCGGAAGCTGCTAAGCAGTCTTCGTGCTAACGGAAAATTTATACCCGTAATTGCCATTGGCGGGATCACTCCGGAAGATCTTCCCGCTTTGGCAGAAAGCGGAGTACACGGCGTGGCTATTTCCGGATGGCTCACCACCCATCCGCAGCCTGAAATGATCTTTCGAGAAATACACTATCAATTTTCAGAAAAACAATTATGAGCAAAACAGATCCATTAAAAATAGCAGACAAAACTTTTTCTTCCCGCTTGTTTACGGGAACAGGAAAATTCAGTTCTTCAGAAGTTATGCAGCAGGCGGTTTTGGCTTCAGAAAGTGAACTTGTTACCGTGGCATTAAAAAGAGTAGAACCGGGGAATGATGACAATCAAATGATCGCCGCCTTAAATGATCCCAACATTAACCTTCTCCCTAACACCTCGGGTGTTCGGAATGCCAAAGAAGCTGTATTTGCTGCTCAAATGGCAAGGGAAGCCCTGGAAACAAACTGGGTGAAAGTGGAAATTCATCCAGATCCAAAATATTTACTTCCAGACCCTGTAGAGACTTTAAAAGCCTGTGAAGAACTGGTAAAGCTGGGTTTTGTGGTAATGCCATACATCCATGCCGATCCGGTTTTGTGCAAAAGACTTGAAGAGGTGGGAGCGCAGTGCGTGATGCCGTTGGGAGCACCAATTGGTAGCAATAAAGGCTTAAAAACACAGGATTTCCTGGAGATCATTATTGAACAGAGCAATGTGCCGGTTATCGTAGATGCGGGAATCGGAAGCCCATCCCACGCTGCCCAGGCGATGGAAATAGGCGCCGATGCCGTGCTGGTAAATACGGCAATTGCCGTTTCCCCTAATCCGGTGGAAATAGCAAAAGCCTTTAAACTCGCTGTACAGGCCGGAAGAATGGCCTACAATGCGAAACTTGCACCACAAAGACAACAAGCCGAAGCTAGTAGTCCCTTAACACAATTCCTTTATGATTAGTTTCAAAGATACTTTAAGCAACTATTCCTGGGATGAGGTGCTGCAAAGCATTTTTTCCAAGACTGAAGCCGATGTACGTGCCGCGCTGCAGACCAGCAATAGAAACCTTGAAGACTTCAAAGCCCTCATATCTCCTGCCGCACGTCCTTTCCTGGAAGAAATGGCGCAACAGAGCAAGACGATTACTAAAAAGCGTTTTGGTAATACAATGCAAATGTACGCTCCCATGTACCTCAGCAATGAATGCCAGAATATTTGTACCTATTGCGGGTTTAGTATGACGAATAAAATTCCGAGGAAAACCTTAAGCGATGCTGAAATAATAAAGGAAGCCGAATTTTTAAAGTCAAAAGGATACGATCATATTCTACTGGTAACAGGTGAGGCCAATAAAACCGTGGGCGTAGATTATATGTGTAATGCGGTTAAACTATTGAGACCTTATTTCTCCAATATTTCCATTGAAATTCAGCCACTGGATCAGGATGAGTATGAAAAATTGATTGAAAACGGACTTTATGCCACACTCGTTTACCAGGAAACGTATCACCGCGAAACATATAAAATCCATCACCCAAAAGGGAAGAAATCGAATTTTGATTATCGGCTGGAAACCGCAGACCGGCTGGGAAGAGCAGGAATCCATAAGATTGGAATTGGTGCGCTGTTCGGGCTTGAAGACTGGAGAGCGGATAGCTTTTTCACTGCTTTACATCTTAAATACCTGCAAAAGACCTACTGGAAAACAAGATATTCCATTTCTTTTCCGCGATTGCGGCCTTTTAGCGGCGGGCTAGAACCTAAAGTGGAAATGACAGATCCAGATTTGCTTCAGGTTATTTGTGCATACAGATTACTGGATGAAGAGGTGGA
Source organism: Autumnicola psychrophila (assembly GCF_031846645.1). Lineage (NCBI taxonomy): Bacteria > Pseudomonadati > Bacteroidota > Flavobacteriia > Flavobacteriales > Flavobacteriaceae > Autumnicola > Autumnicola psychrophila. Next base: position 72,677 of record NZ_JAVRHN010000004.1, on the reverse strand, counting down.
ATTGTCTATTTCTACCCGCGAAAATGTGATTTTCAGAAATAATATCGTTCACCTGGGAATTACCTCGATGAGTGCGGAATCAAAAACAAATCCCGGCGGCTATGTCGTAGATCCACAATCTTTGGAGCAATTTGAGATTTCCGATGAAAGAAGTACAGAGATTATCGCAAAAATGCTTCAGGAAACCGGGATAGAACCTATCTGGAAAGACTGGGAGAAAAGCTGGTAACATGGTGACAGAAAAAGAAAAGCAGCGTTACCTGCGGCACATACTTCTGGAAGAGATTGGCGAAGCAGGACAACTAAAACTAAAGCAGGCAAAGGTTTTGGTGATAGGCGCCGGCGGACTTGGCTGTCCGGCTTTGCAATATCTTACTGCCGCCGGAGTCGGGAAAATCGGAATTATAGATGATGATGTTGTAGATGTTTCGAATCTACAGAGGCAGATTCTTTTCTCAGAAAAAAATGTAGGAGAGCCAAAAGTTATCGTTGCCAAAAACCGGCTTCAGGAGATGAATTCTTCAATAGAAATAGTAACTTATAAGAAAAGATTATCGGCAAAAAATGCACTCGATTTATTTTCCGGCTACGATATTATTGTAGAAGGAAGTGATAATTTTACCACCAAATACCTGGCGAATGATGCCGCCGTACTTGCAGGCAGGCCTTTGATATTTGGCTCTATTTTTAAGTTTGACGGACAGGTTTCGGTTTTTAATTATCACGATGGCCCTACTTACAGATGCCTTTTTCCGGAGTCCGGTGCTGCTGAAGAAATGCCCTCCTGCAGCGAAGTCGGCGTGCTGGGAATTTTACCCGGAATCATCGGAAACCTGCAGGCGAATGAAGTGCTAAAAATGATCTTAGGGATTGGAAATGTATTATCAGGGAAGTTACTCCTTTTTGATGCTCTTGAAATGCAGTTTCAGATCCTGTCGTTCTCAAAAAATCCTGACGTTAAAATCAGTAACCTGGAAGAAATTAACTTTTCCTGCGAAACTACAGCTGTCAAATCTCTTTCTTTTCAGGAATATTTAAAAGCTCCGGAAGCTTATGTATTGCTCGATGTAAGAAATCCTGAAGAACGCGCCATATCTCATATTGGGGGTTTGCACATTCCTCTTCCGGAGTTGCAAAAAAGATACAGCGAATTAACTTCAGAAGATAATTTACTTGTTTATTGTGCTTCAGGAATGCGGAGTATAAAAGCTATTTCTATATTGCAGGATTTCTTTCCGAATAAAAGTTTTTTTAATTTAGAGAAGGGCATGGCAGAAGCTTTTAGAACAACCGGGAATAACGTAAGTGCCGAAAAGTGATCGGCAATTTGACTACCAGAGGATTCTAATCTAAATTTTTTGCAGAACGTTCTTTCTTCCTTTTTTCTGAAGCTTCGGCTTTATGAGCCTGCTTTCGAACTTTTATGATGGTATAGATAATTACAAAAAGCAGGACTAATCCCATAATTATTGCAAATCCAGCACCCCATCCAAAATTAGTATAAAACATTGCTGTTAGTGTTTAATTGGCAATTTTTGTCCTTCCGGACCTGTTTTTAAATTACAGTTTTAATGAGTAGCATAAAAATCTGAGTACAAAAAATGAAAGCCCCGCACAATTGTAAAACAGCTTTTCCCTGGTTCTTACAGCCGGGGGAATTTTTTTACCGGTAATTACTGATTTTTCTCTTCAGCTCTTTTCAGTAGAACTTCCGGCACGGCGTCCAGATACATTTTTTGATATCCGGCTTTAAACATCCCGCTTTCACCTACTTTTTCGATATTATCGTTTTGTTGTTTATGGGCAACCTGAGCTTTTCCAAGAAGGTGATTTAACGCTGCCTCAAGCATAGGTTCAGACGGATCTCCCAAAGTACCGAGATTATCAACCTCTTCAGTATATTCTATTTCCGGAACTAAACCATTTTCATAATCTGAATATCCTGCGGCATTAGCCGACTTAAATACTAATGGCTGCAAAGCATAGGTATGATTTTCACTGGCGCCTTCTTTTTGAAAATTCGGGCTATCATAAAGGGTCACCGACGCCTGAAATTTTCCCGTGGTACTCTCTCCAATTTGCACCACATTTATATAAGGCTTCAGCCCATTAATCACCAGCTCGCTGGCTGAAGCAGTACTGTTAGTGGTAAGTACGTACACCCGGTTAAGGTTGAGGCTGTTTAGGGCTTCCCCGGTTCTAATTTTTCCGTCAAAACGATTTATAAGACCTTCAGCATTGTTTCTTTCAAAATGTTCCTGATAGTCCTTATTCCATTGCTCTTTCATAAAAATTTCTCCTTCGAACTGGCCGGTAATCATACTGGCAAGATCTATTGCAGATTCTACAGAACCTCCCCCGTTGTAGCGAAGATCCAGTACGAGATCTGTAATTCCTGAACCTTTAAATTGTGCAAAGGCATCATTAAGTTCGTCGTCAAAATCTCCAATAAAGCTGTTGTACATAAGGTATCCCACCTTTTTTCCTTCAACATCCAGAGTTTTTACAACCTGTACAGGATTGGAAGTGTAGGAGGAGTTACTAAGAGTAACGGTTTCTCCAGTTGGTATAATGGATCCGTTCTCAATTTTGGCAGTTTTAATATCAAAGGAATCAACGTCCATCAAATCCTGAAAATTATCCAGCGTCATTCTCTCTCCATTTATTTCAGTGAATACGATCCCACGGGTGAGGCCGGCGTCTGCAGCAGAAGTTCCGGGGACGACGTATTGTAGAAAACCAAAGATATTGTTTGATCCACTTATACGTCCCAGTCCAAAATTCATTCCGGCAGTACTGCTGGTAATTCCGTTAAAACTGTCTTCCAGTTCATTATAATCAGAGGTAATAAAACTGAACCTGTCCCTGGAAGATTTTAATTCTCCAAACAATTCTTCGGGAGAACCAAAAGTTTCGAGATATTCAGATTTTTCAATATTTGAAGAAAAATAATCATCACTTAATTCAGAAATATCTTCTTTATATAAGTAAATGTCATTTAAGCCCTTCCAAACGAACTCCTCGACCTCGATTTCACCAGGTTCGGTTATCCCTTCAGCTTTAGGATCAATATCTGTTAAACCTTCCTCTAATACTTCATCATCTTTAGAACAGGAGGTGAGTAGTATTACAAAAAGAGCGATAAAAATATTTAAGTTATTGATTTTCATAGGTATATTTCAGAATAACGAGAGCAATAAAATGCCAATTTTGCTTTTGCTAAGTTGATTTGTCAATTATTGAGCAGCAATTGTGCCAAAATGTAACGGAATTTTTATAATACAGGTTCTCCTGATTACTGTTTTCTTTTATTTTTAGATCTGATCAATTTTTAGGTATCACTTCGGTACAAGTTTAGGTTTGAAAAGGTGACAGCAGGAGGGAAGTATACTGATGCACGATATTTGCCATTTTTGGTGTACCTCCTAAAATGCCAGTTTTCGTACTGCCGTTTCTTTTCCCATTAGGAAGTATAGCTTTTATGCTAAAAATTTGACTTTACTAAAGTAAAAAAGGTGGCTTTTTGTAAAACCACCTTTTTATAAAAATCCTATATAGCTTCAGATATACTTCTAATCACGAAGATCAAAGCGATCCAGGTTCATCACTTTATCCCAGGCTTTTACAAATTCCTGAATGAACTTCTCCTGTGCATCGTCGTAAGCGTAAACTTCAGAAAGTGCACGTAGTTCAGAATTTGAGCCAAAAATAAGGTCAACCCTGGTTCCGGTCCATTTTACTTCGCCTGTAGCGCGGTCCCGGCCTTCAAAAATGTCCTGAGCATCTGATGTTGCTTTCCAGGTCGTATTCATATCCAGCAGGTTAACGAAAAAATCGTTGGTAAGCTGCCCGGGGCGTTCTGTAAACACTCCGTGTTTTGAACCATCAAAATTAGCATTTAATGCACGCATACCGCCAACTAAAACAGTCATTTCTGGTGCAGTAAGCGACAACAGCTGCGCTCTGTCTACCAATAATTCTTCAGCTGAAGCAGAAAGACTATTTCTCTTTTTCATATAATTTCTGAATCCATCCCCGATTGGCTCCAGAGGATCAAATAATTCAGCATCTGTTTGCTCTTCCGAAGCATCCATACGTCCCGGCGCAAAAGGAACTCCTATATCAAATCCTGCATCCTTAGCTGCTTTCTTTATTGCTACACAGCCTCCAAGCACAATAAGATCTGCAAGGGAAACTTTTTTATTACCTGACTGAGAATTGTTAAAATCTTGCTGAATCTCTTCAAGTTTGTTTATTACTTTCTGTAATTGAGCAGGATTATTTGCTTCCCAGTGCCTTTGCGGCTCTAAACGGATTCGTGCACCGTTGGCACCACCCCTTTTATCGGAGCTACGGTAAGTTGAAGCAGATGCCCATGCGGTCGTGACAAGTTCTGAAACAGACAATCCTGATTCAAGAATCTTTTTCTTTAGTTTTTTAACGTCACTCTTATCTATTAGTTTATGGTCCACTTTTGGAATTGGATCCTGCCACAACATATCTTCTGAGGGTACTTCAGGTCCAAGGTATCTGGATTTTGGCCCCATATCACGATGTGTTAGCTTATACCATGCTTTGGAAAAAGCTTCAGCAAATTCATCCGGATTTTCGTGAAAGTGCTTGGAAATTTTACCGTAGGCCGGGTCTTCTTTTAAAGCAATATCTGATGTTAGCATAAAAGGTGCGTGCTTCTTATCGGGATCATGAGCGTCCGGAACAGTACCTTCACCACCTCCGTTTTTAGGCTTCCATTGAAATGCACCGCCGGGACCTTTGTGAGATTCCCATTCATAACCAAATAAGTTGTCAAAGAAACCGTTGCTCCATTTTGTAGGTGTATTTGTCCAGGCTCCTTCGATTCCACTGGTAATCGTGCTACCTGCGTTTCCTGTACCAAATGAATTCTTCCAGCCCAGCCCCATTTCTTCAATAGGCGCACCGGCCGGTTCTGCTCCTACATACTCATTAGCATCGGCGGCTCCGTGTGTTTTTCCGAAGGTATGGCCACCGGCGATAAGCGCTACTGTTTCATAGTCGTTCATGGCCATACGACCAAAAGTTTCACGGATGTCCTTTGCAGATCCCAGAGGATCGGGATTTCCGTTAGGTCCTTCAGGGTTTACATAAATTAACCCCATGTGTGAGGCTCCCAGAGGTTGTTCCAGGTTGTTATCATCGGCATAACGCTCTTCATTTCCAAGCCATTCTCCCTCAGATCCCCAATAAACATCTTCTTCAGCTTCCCAGATGTCTTCCCGGCCACCTGCAAATCCAAAAGGTTTGAGACCCATAGATTCAAGGGCAACATTTCCGGTAAGGATAAGTAGATCTGCCCAAGAGATTTTTTTACCATATTTTCTTTTTATAGGCCAAAGGAGTAATCGGGCTTTATCGAGATTGGCATTATCTGGCCAACTATTTAAAGGAGCAAATCGCTGCCCTGCTGTTCCTGCGCCACCACGACCGTCACCAATACGGTAAGTACCGGCACTATGCCAGGCCATACGGATAAATAATCCGCCGTAATGGCCGTAATCTGCCGGCCACCAGTCCTGGGAGTCTGTCATAAGATCATGAAGGTCTTTTTTAACTGCGGCAAGATCAAGACTTTTAAATTCTTCAGCATAATTAAAATCTTCTTCCATAGGGTCAGATAGATTCGAATGCTGTCTCAGGATGCGTAGATTTAACATATTTGGCCACCAGTCGCGGTTTGTGGTACCACTACCGGCGGTTTTATCAAGTGCTCCGCCCAAAAAGGGACATCTGCTGGAGTCGTTTACTTCCCAGGCTTTGTGAGTGCCTGGAGAATTTCGATGTTCGTTGTTTTCCATGTTGGATGGTTTTAAAATATTAACAGAATAAAATTACTATAAAATTTAGCTATCGATTTCATAAATCGATATAAATAATCTATGAAAAATAAGTGAAAAACTATTGTAGTAATATAAAAAATAAGTTGGAAAGAATATAGAGAAATACCAGGATGTTCTTTTCCCCGGTATTTTTCACTGAAAATTTTATGTAATGCTGAAGAAGAGCTAAAGCTAAGGAATTAGAATTTTTACTGATCTATAATGTTTATTCCTTTCAGAACACAATTTCTGTCGAATATCAGATCAGGTCGATAATTGCCAAATTTTATAGCTGTCTTTTAGCTAGTTGTTATAGATCAGAAGAATTTTTTCAAATGCGGAAGGGGAACTACGAAAACTGAACATTCAGATCGTTTTAAACTTCACTTTTTTTTAATAACCGTTTTTATTAACCAAACCGAGCAATGAAGGTCGATAATTGCCAAATTTTAAAACCAACCTTTTCTACATATATTCAGGAACTACAACTTCTTCAAAAGTTCAATTCGACTTCCAGTTTTTTGATGCTTCAGAATAAACAAGCCGGCATTCTGCCAAATAAAAAAAGTTACCGAAAATGTATCGGTAACTTTTTTTATTCAAAAATCGATATTTGAATTCCGAGGTTTCTCTGGAAAAAAAATGATTTCTTCTTAATGCTTCATAAGCTTACAGTGAATTAATTCAATTTATTTTTTTTGCGGTAATTCACGGGTTAACCAACCTCGTCTATTCGCAGTGGCCATAGCGTAAGGAGTTATCCAGAACAACCCGAAGGTATAGAAAATACTATATGAATATGCCCAGAAAGCTTCCGAAATATTATATTTTTTAGCATAAAAGAAAACCGGAAGACTTGAAAATATTAAAATACTTAAAAGTGTAGAGCTAATAAACAAAATGGGATGCGATACCAATAAAACGATCATAATCAGGAACAGTGGATAGGCTGTTAACATATGCATCCATTGATTCACAAGTAAAAGGCGGGTACCAGATTTTGATCCGTTTCTAAATGGTTTAAATGCAAATTTGGACATCATCAGGTTTTCACGAACATTACTTCTCTCCCAGCGGGTAAACATTTTGTGTAAGCTGCTAAATTTTTCAGGAATGTTGGTAAGAACATAAGCGTTACGTTGAAACAACACATGATATCCTTGTTTCAGGATCATATTAGTCATGGCACGATCTTCACCAATATCTGTAGGTTGTCCCATAAAAGTTTGATTAATCCATTCCGGCAGGCAATTCATCACCGCCGTATTGCGATAGGCCGCCAACGCACCGGGAGTACATAATACAGATCCCAGGACGCTTTGTGCAGATCTTATAAATTCAAAGCTAAAAACAAAACTCACGTTCAGCATTCGTGGTATAATTGCTTTTTCGTTGTTTAGAACGCGAACGTTTCCTGCAACAGCACCACAATCTTTATTGGTAACAAAAGGAGATACCAGGTTACGCAGAGTATCTTTTTCTACAATAGAATCACTATCCACAGTAACGAAAACATTACCGGTGGCTAAATTAAATCCACGGTATAAGGCGTGTCTTTTTCCCTGGTTGTGAGGCTGCTGATAAATTGATACACGGTCTCCCAATTGCTCTTTTGCCTTTTTCATCCATTCCCAGGTATCATCCTTGCTACCATCATCTATAGCAATTAATTGTAATTTTTCTGCCGGGAAGTCACTGTTAGTCAGGCTCAGTAAAGTTGCATATACTTGCTTACCTTCATTATAAGCAGGAACAATAACCGTACAGGTTGGTAATTCTTCATCTGTAACAGAATTTACAGGCTTATACTGAAAAAACAATTTAGCAATGTATGCTAAAAAACTCATCCTGAATATTAACAGGAAGCTTCCAACGATTAGCAGGATCATTCCGCCAATCGTATTCATTCTGCTTAAGTTCATTTCCTCAAATTGCGGCTGCAACATATAAACTGAAAAAGCTCCTCCAATTAAGAGTAAAAACGTACCTGCCAGAGTGAAAAGATGTCGCTTGGTAAAGATCGCTTTGCGGTAATTATCTGAAACTTCTTCCTTGCTGTTAGTTTCAGATGAAGTACTGGACTTTTGTTGTGTATGATGGTTAATTTCTAATTTTTTAGCCGAAGCTGAAGGTGTTAATCTAAGGTCTCGTGTTATCATTTTTTTATTTTCTTATCTGTTTCATAGCTACTTATGTGTTCCGCTTTTATTTAGCAGCCATAAGTAGTTCATCATTTTTTCCGTAAGAGCAGAACCAATTTCTATACCGTGTACAAATACCTTTGCAAATCAGGGCTTTGATGCAAAATGATGTGGAAAATAATATGGTAAAACTGAAATAATTGTGGATTTAATCCACAGTAAAACCAGTCCAGTCAGTTTCATCAGGAGAGTTTCAGAAGTAATATCAATAATAGATATATAAATCAGGAAGATTAGGAAAGTTCCTCTCTCAGCAGAGAAGTTATCAGGAGATAATTTTTTTCAAACTAAACAATTTCTGTTCAGAAGGTTAGAACTGAAGAATAAAAGTTGTGAATATCTAATAGTCGAATTGTAAAACCAAGCATGTTATAAATCATACTTTTGCCTCCCAAAAAAATATAACATGAGCGCAACCTGGTATGAATGTAAGGTGAAATACAGAAAAACACATGATTCCGGAGAACAAAAAATGGCGACAGATACTTACCTGTTGGACGCGGTATCTTATACGGAAGCAGAATCCCGGATTACTGAAGAGATGATGGCTTATACGAGCGAGGAATTCAGGATTATGAACATAAAAGTTGCAAACTTTGCAGAGGTTCATCCCTTTGAAAATTCTGATCGTTGGTTTAAATCAAAAGTTTCTCTGATAGCTCTGGATGAGGAAAGTGGGAAGGAAAGAAAAACAAATATATATCTTCTTGTGCAGGCCAATGATGTAAAAGAGGCTTTTGAAAATACTGTCGTTGCTATGGAAACTACTATGGGTGATTATACAATTCCTTCTATTACAGAATCTCCTATTTTGGATGTATTTCCATATTTTACAGGTGAAGAAGAGCAACTTGAGAAATTTAACGTCCTGGAAACTTCTGAAACCACAGAATCGCCCAATGCTGAAGTGGTAGAGGAGGAAGACCACGGCAAATAGCATTGTTACCTTTTTATTGAAGTAATAGGCATTTTTAAAATACACCTTTCAATAAGAGAGGTGTATTTTATTTAGAAGTTGTTTAAGGCAGAAGCAGGGCACTGAAAAGGATGATGATATATGGGGTACAGGTTTTACAGTGCCAGGCTTGGTATTGTTATTTAAATTTTAACCGTCAACTTGTGAACCACAGTACAAAACAAATTAAGCCAGCCATAAAAATAATTCCAAAGATCAACTGAGCTTTTGAAAGGAGCCAGTCCCAGTTTATCTGGGCCACATAAGTTTGGTAAAATTCATTCTTTTTGAATTTCTTTCTTTTTGCTTCCATGATTACCGGGTTTTAAATCCAAAGTAAGGGAAACAAATTTGACACCAAAGATGCTTACAATTTTCCTACAAAAGTGGAAAATAAGATTGAATTTCGTGGAAGAATTTCAAAGGTGCAGTATGAATTATATATTTTTAAAGATCTGATTATAATTGGTTTAAATTTTTTATTTTAAGGATTGACAGGAGATGCAGCGAGCCCTCTTCTTCGTACGAATTTTTATCATTAACAGGAAATATCAGGAGATGTTTAAGATTTTAAAGTTGTCCATATTCTTCACAAAAGGCTTTAACTTTCCACAACTTCTTCTCAGGAGTAGAATCTTCTTTTAATACGAAAACTTGAATTGTAAGGTCGAAAATTGACATTTTCAGGAGTTCTCTATTTTGTAATAAACCCAGATCAGTCTTTCTTAGTCTGAACAAATACTCGAAGCCGAAAATTGTCATTTTAGAGTGCCATATTCTAAATTAGTATGTGGAATCCTGAGATAAATTCAGCATAACAACAGATCCTTTATACTTTTAGTTCTTCTGAATGCCTTTTGAATAAAAGAAATGAGATTAAAAACCATAAAAGGTCAAAAATTGACATTTTGGAGCAGTTCCACTACCATAAGTTAAGGTGTAATTTTTAGTCTGAAATTACCTTCAGAAATTTCTCTGAAGCTGCTCCCAGAAGAATCATGACCTTCAAAAGAAAAATTTCCTGCAATATAGGATCCGTCATCCTCTGTGATTTCCACATAATTTAATAAGCTACCCGTAAAAAACGAATCATTTGCGGTACTCCAAAATTGACCGGTGCTGGCTTCGGAGTATTTACACCAGTTACTGTTCATAAAATCCCCTGATGTTAGAGAAGACCTGTTTCCTATAGCATAATTGTCTTCACCATAATAATAAAGAACGAGGAATTCTATGTTCTTGCCTTCGTGAGTTTCACACCGTACAAGCAAATTAATAGTTCCATAAGAGGATAATTGCTTTTTAGCGCTCAGAACCCCATTTTCCTTATCAACATTGAAATTCTCCCCATTGACCCGTGCACTCAGGAATTCCTCCTGAATACGGGGACTATCGTCCTCACTACAACTACTTAAAGGTAGCAGCATAAGAAGACAGATCGTCTTAAAAATTACTATCTTTTTCATTTGTAATATGTTTGGTTAGTTGTCCTTAAATATAACTCTTAATTCTTCAGAAAAATATAGGGGTTTTCCCCTATTTGTTTGTATTAATTATTTGATCTACAAGTAATTATGAATAAATTGGTGTGGGTAAATTCTGAAGATTGGAATTACAATATTTGTTGTAAAATCTGCAATGAATTGTTACGAACAGTAGTCTTGCGCCGCCGAGTAACTGAAACGGGTAATGGGCTTAAAATGTACATACGACAATAAGCGATTCCGAAGCCCACCTGACCTTTGATGGGTAGCCACATACGCTTCTTTACATCTTCGTCCAGCTGATTAGTGGCCATTATTTTTACGGTCTCTTCTTTCAAAATTTTTGTGTTCCTGAATTCACCTTCGTTTACCAGCACACGAACATCACTAATATCTATTTGGCCATGCTCTTTTTTTTGACTAAAAGTCCTTCTTATTCTGACTTCCTTCATAGTTGAAAAGGTTAATAAAAAAGGTGTCCTATTCCAGTTTAAATCAAAAGGTTTCAGGTTTCAGAAAAAGTGAGGTCTTTATAATGGCAATTATTCATAACAAATAAGTCCTGGCGTTCGTGGTAGGACGTTCAGAGTAAACAGATAATAGCTTTACGATCGTTCTTCAAAATTGACGATTATCGATCACAAAATTTCGAAGCCAGGAACGAAGTCTACAGCCGTAATGAAATCAAACGATAACAGAATTGACAATCCTAACTTAAACTTTGTTTAATAATAAGTTAAATAGGTTAAACAAAAAGTATTCTAGTATATATTTGATAAACAATTATTTAAAATTCAAAAATTATGAAAAAGTTAATTCTTATTTTGACCATAGCAATGACTGTGGCTTTCTCTCAACGTGCTACTGCACAGGAAACAATTGTAGATGTAGCTGTTGGCAATGAAGATTTTTCAACTTTAGTATCCGCTTTAAAAGCCGCCGATTTGGTGAGTGCTTTACAAGGTGATGGACCATTTACTGTGTTTGCACCAACCAACAGCGCTTTTAATAAAATTGATTCTAACACCTTAGCATCATTATTAGAACCGAACAATCAGGAAGCATTAGCTAATATTCTGAAGTATCACGTGGTATCGGGGAAATTATCAGCTAAAGATGTTGTTGGCGCTTTAAAAGACGGTAACGGAAAGGTTGAATTAGAAGCATTAAATGGTCAAGTATTGACTGTAATGCAAAAAAATGAAAAAATTTGGCTAATGGACGGAAAAGGAAATTACAGCGAAATTGTTGCTACAGATGTAATGGCAAGCAATGGTGTTATTCACGTGATAGACACAGTAGTAATGCCAGAATAAATTATGTCTTTTGATGTAGTAACAGAGCCCGGTTTATTCTGGGCTTTTTTGCGCCTTATTTTTTGCAATTATTAATCGTTAAACCAGTTGCTCCTTAAAAAATGCCACAGTACGTTGCCAGGCGAGCTCAGCAGCAGCTTTATCATATCGGGGGGTTGTTGTGTTATGAAAACCATGGTTTACGCCTTCATAAAAATGAACAGTATAGTCTACATTATTCGCTTTTAGAGCCTTTTCATAATCGGGCCAGCCCTCGTTAACCCGTGTATCAAGTTCGGCATAATGAATCAACAGAGGAGCATTAATCTGCGCGGTTTCTTCGGAAGTTGGCTGTCCGCCATAAAATGGCACTGCTGCTTTTAATTCCGGCACCCGCGCCGCCATCATGTTTGATATCCATCCACCAAAACAGAATCCAACCACGCCAATTTTGCCGTTGCAATCCTTGTGATTTTTAAGATAATCAAAGGCAGCTGTAAAATCTTCAAGCATGTCGTTGCGATCGCGTTGTTTTTGCAATTCCCGGCCGGCATCATCGTTTCCCGGATAGCCGCCAAGCGGCGATAGCGCATCAGGTGCAATGCTAATAAACCCATCCAAAGCCGTCTGCCTGCCAACATCTTCAATATAGGGGTTTAATCCACGGTTCTCATGCACGACAATTACTCCAGGCAATTTTCCTGACTTGTCTTTTGGAGCGGATAACAGCGACTTAATACTTCCGCCACCCCTGGGAGAATCATACTGAATATATCCTGAGTCCAGACGCGGATCGTCTTTGCTAACCGGAGTGTGGTTATATAATCTGGAGACATAAAACTTAGCAGAGATCCTACCGTCAGTCCGCCAACGGCATACAATGAAAGTTTCTCAACAAACTGGCGTCTGTTGAGCTCATTGTGGGCGTAATCATCATACAGTTCAAATACTTCCTGACTGATATTTTCTTTCTTAAGTTTCTTCATGAGGGTAATTATTTAGCGATCAACAAGATATGAATATTTAGTACCTAACTAATTACTTTATTTTTGAATTATTAATAATTGTGTGAATAAGGGGTTCTTTATAAATGTTCAAATTTTAAAAGTGTTATAGCAAGATATAAGTTCATTAGAAGCACATTATACTCTGTTAAAAATCAATGAAATGATCTAATTTCAGGAGAGATGAATATTATGCTTTGTTTTCCTGAAAAACCTATTGTAAGCCTTAATATCTACTTATATTTATTTTTCTGAAAGAGAAAAAATAAAGCCTTTATGCGCATCACTAATGCCCACCAGAATAACCTCAAAAATATAGACTTAAAATTACCTGAAAATCAATTGATCGTCGTTACCGGATTATCGGGTTCCGGAAAATCGTCCCTGGCCATGGATGTGATTGCAAATGAAGGTTACCGCTATTTTTTAGAGAGCCTTCCTGCATATAACCAGCAAAATGCACAATTAATTCCCACGGCTGAAGTGGATGATATCGAAGGGCTACCGCCGGTGATCAAAGTAGAGCAGTCAAAACGCTTCCAGTCAATAAATGCTACTTTTGGAACACTCTCTGAACTTACTGCGGTCTTCAGGGTGTTGTTTGCCCGCTATGCCGGCGCAGAAACTATGAGCAAATCACTATTTTCTTTTAATCATCCAAGAGGAGCCTGTGAGCGCTGTCGTGGAATGGGGGAGGCGGAATACATCGATCTTGAAAAATTAATTGGTGATGAAAATAAAACACTAAGAGAAGGTGCGATCACCACTACTTTGCCGAATGGTTATATTGTCTATTCCCAGATCACGGTGGATGAATTAAACAAAGTATGTGGGGAACATGGTTTTAATGTGGACGTCCCCTGGAAGGAATTATCTGAAGAACAAAAGGAGGTAGTTTTAAACGGAAGTGACCGCATTAAGGTTTTTTACGGAAAGCATACTATAGAGTCCCGGCTGAGATGGAAAGGTTTTAAAGCCAAGCCCCGGGAAGAAGGTTTTTATAAAGGCATAATGCCTATAATGAATGACATTCTTAGAAGAGATCGTAATCCAAACATTTTAAAGTTTGCAAGTTCCAGTATTTGCCCAAGTTGCAAAGGCGCACGAATCAAACCGGAACACCTGAAATTTAAATGGAAAGAATTAAACTTTCAGGAGTGGATGGATCTGTCCTTAAACGAATTATATGAAAGGCTGAATAATCAGGCTCTTACAGCCGGTGAGCAGGCGTTGGTAGATAAAATTTCTGTGCAATTATTCGACCTAATTCGGCTGGGAATGGAGGATTACAGGCTAAGTACACCAAGTATTGAAATCTCTTCCGGGAATGCACAGCGTATAAAACTGATCAGACAGGTGAACAGTAACCTGCAAGGGATTCTTTATGTCTTTGATGAACCATCCATCGGCTTATCTGAAGATTACCAGCACTATTTACATCATATTCTCAATCGCCTGATAAGCCGTGGAAATACAGTGATGGTAGTAGAGCACGATTTAAACTTTATAAGATCTGCAGATTGGATCATTGAATTAGGCCCCGCAGCGGGAGCGCACGGAGGGGAGGTTGTTTTTAACGGACCCATCAGTGAATTTCTGAATAATGAAGAGCTATCTACTCCCACCTTAAACGAGCTGCAAAATGGCAATTTTCGGTCTGCTAAGGAACCTGAACGGAAGACAGCAGCATCATTTCAGCTTCAAAAAGAAGCCCTGACGGTAGTGAGCAGGAAAACGTCTCAAATCCTGAAAAAGCTTTCAGAATATATAGAAAAAGAAGATCTAAAACTGCTTACGGTATCAGATCAACCCATTGGCAAAACTCCGAGGAGCAACCCTGCCACCTATACCGGTTTGGCTGATAAAATACGTGACCTGTTGGCCAAATCCCCGGAAGCAAAATCCCTGAATTTAGCCAAAGGAGCCTTCTCTTTTAATAACAAGAGCGGAAGGTGTGAAACTTGCGAAGGGGCAGGGGTGATCACCCTTTCTATGAATGTGATGGGGACAATTAATCAGGTATGTCCCAGGTGTAATGGCAAACGTTTTAAACCTGAGGTATTGCAAGTGCATTGGAACACAAAAAATATTGCCGGGATCTATAACCTTAGTATTTCCGAAGCTTATGTTTTCTTTAGCGAAGAGAAGAAGATTACTGAAATTCTGTCTTTGATGCTGAAGCTGGGGCTGGGATATATAAAACTGGGACAACCCTCTAATACATTATCAGGGGGTGAAGCGCAGCGGATTAAACTCACTAAACATTTCGCAAAACAGTCGAAAAAAACATTCTTACTACTGGAAGAACCCAGTATAGGGCTACATCAGCAAAATGTTCGACAACTTCTGAAAGCTTTGCAGGAGTTAAAAAAGCAAACAGCAGGTATTATTTGTTTTGAAAATCATCCGCTTTTTCAGACTTCATGCGATGTTTTGGTGGAGAATGCACCAAAAGTCCAGGCACCAGAAATAAACGAATTGGCAGATCAACGCTGGGATATGATTTCAATGAAAGGGGCTCGAACCCATTACCTCAAAGATCTTGATATAAATTTCCCCGGGAATCAATTATCGGTGATCACGGGCATTTCGGGTTCGGGAAAGTCTTCTTTGGTGATTGACACCCTGCATGGTTATGGCCTGCAGGAAATGACCAAACAGTTTTCAAGCTATCAGCAGTCAAGGGTAGGAGTGAATTTTCAATTCGAGGTAGATCAAATCGAGGGCCTTAGCCCCACTATTTGCATTACACGTAAAGAAAGAAACTTTACAGAACGTTCGGATATTGCCAAACAAACGGGAATTGATAAAATTCTAAGGTTTGCCTTTTCCCGAAAAGCGCAATACGACGGAGAGGATTTATCTGCCAGCCATTTTTCCAATAATCACGAACTGGGGAAATGTGCGATCTGTGATGGGATAGGTCAGGAATTACTCCCTGATGTTGATAAAATGGTTCTCAATGAAGAGAAAGGCATCGCTGACGGATTGTTTGAGCACAACAAATCCCTTGCTTATTATGGGCATGCCGGGAGTCAATATATGGCGATTGTAAACGAGATAGGCGCTATCCACGGATTTAGCCTGGAAACACCTTCTAGAGAATTGACAGACCAGCAAAAAGACGTTCTGTTTTATGGTACTGGTGAAACGGTATGGAAGACACAATGGGTTTTTAAAACCAAAACAAGACAAGGGTTACAGGATATAAGTATGACATGGCAAGGACTTTTCCATTACTTAAAAGAAGAATATTATAAGACCCGGAAAAATAAACATATCGGAAAGCTAAAAGCACTTTTTTCGCTGGAGGAATGCAGCCACTGTTCGGGAAGCGGATTAAAACCTGAGCGCTTAAAGTTTCAAATCGGAGGGAAATCTATTCATCAAATCAGGTTAATGGATTTTAAAGTTTTAGCAGAATGGCTTTCTTCTGATTTCCAGCAAGAGGTAGTAGATCAAAAATTGCTTTCCAGGCTACGACCTCTTTTGATCAATACCATCAAAAGAGCAAAGCAATTACACATAGATCATCTGCAACTAAATCGTAAATCATCCACCCTTTCCGGCGGAGAAAATCAACGGGTTACACTTATTAAACAGCTGAACAGTCCGCTGAAAGGTATTACCTATTTACTGGATGAACCTTCCGCAGGATTATCAAGTGACAACATTCCGGATCTGGTCAATATTCTGAAAGAGCTCATTGCAAAAGGCAATACAGTTCTTGTCATTGAACATAATAAAGAGATCATTCTTGCAGCCGATAAGTTGGTGCAGCTGGGACCTCAGGCGGGGAAGTTAGGCGGCTATATTACATTTCAGGGTACGCCACGGGAATTTTTAAATCAGGAAGATTGTCATCCATATTTAAAAACATCTTCAAGAGCGGTAAAATTGAAGGCAGGAAAGGATTCTATAGCCATCCAAAACCTGTCCAGGCATACTTTAGTAAAGAAATCGCTGAAGGTTCCCGTAGGAGGAATAACAGCTATCAGCGGTAAATCGGGGATAGGGAAGACGACCCTGGTAAAAGACATCCTTATTCCCAGTATAGAAACCGGAACGCCGGTAAATTGCGAAAGCATCGAGTTACCGAAAAAATACAGGGAGGTGCATTATTTTGAGCCTAAAAAACTCCGCGCACATGCGAAGACCTTATTGGTTTCATACCTGAACTTGCTCAAGGATATAAGCAAAATTTTTGCAAGTGAAACGGATTTAAAATCAGGTGATTTTTCTTATAAAACAAAAACAAGTCAGTGCCCAAACTGTAAAGGTAAAGGCTATTTGGAAACCAGCCTGGATGTAGCAGCCAATGCAATAGAGAAATGTGAAGTTTGTAAGGGGCAGCGCTACAAACCGTATATACTGGAACGTACTGTTGGTTCAAAAAATATCGCTGAGGTACTCGCACTGAATCTCTGTGAATTAAAAGAATGGTTAACACGATTCAAGGTATCTCACAAAACCTTTGAATTCCTGAATCAGTTAGCGGAAATAGGATTGGAACATCTTGGATTAGATCAGCCGGTACAAAGCCTTTCCTCAGGGGAGAAGCAACGATTATTGTTACTGAACTGGCTGCAGGATCAAACTAACGAGGTGCTTTATATATTAGATGAACCCAGTACCGGATTGCATTATGCTGATATTGATTTGTTGTACGCGATCCTAAAGAAACTAAGTCTGGCCAATGATATCCTAATTATTGATCATAATCCTTACTTGCTACAGAAGATTGGAGTTGGAGTAGTTTTAGGATGAAAAGTCAATCTAGATTCTCATTTTATAATATTTATTCAACTTGATTTGGACCTTTAAGATTTCCTTCCTACAGTTAATAGCCTGTAAATTAAATTAAGAAAATATTTTTTATTAAATTTAATAGATGAGGTGCTGGGGGTGCATATTACTATTTTTATTTGTAGAAAATCTTTTTTGCCAGGCAATATTTAACTCCTACTTTACAGAATCTTATCCTTCAATATTCACCAGCCAGACAGATAATATAAATCGCCAGATTACTTTCGGTTCTAATCGTATTACAATTGCAACAAAAATAGAGGGAGGTAAAGAAATTCAAGTTCTCACGGTACAGGAGGTGCATTCCCGGGAAGGTACTCTCACCTTTGTTTGTACTTCAAGCAATGGTCGAAAAGTCACTATTGATTTACCAGAACAGGAACAGGTAAATAAGATTAATTACTATACGCGAGAACCAGGAACGAGAGAAGAATACCAATTAACGTTCTATGTAGAACAGATCTACTGAGAAAATAAAGATAGCGAAGTATACTCTTGTTTGCTGCTTTTAACTGGTGACACGGTTGAACTTTTTTGCTGTTGTAAATGAAATTTTCACACTTTCAGGAACTTGTCCTATTTTAAGAAAAAATATTACGCAATTTACAGGAGCGACATGGAGATTTTGTCAGTAGAATATGAGACAGACAAAGATTTTTATTAGACTAAAAATCGATCAACTTTTTGGATGCTTTGGATGGAGTTGGAGGTTTGCTAAACAAACAAATGATCATTTACTACCCTTAAGACTATCAGTTTTTTTGCTAATTTTCACAGTGTGGAATCTGAAAGAGAAGTTTGTTCTGGTAATGCTATGAACTATTGTTGTTTCCCGTTTGTCTGCCGCCAGAAAAAGAAAATTTCCTTACTTTCAGGATTAAATTCCGTGTTCTGGTGAAAAAATCAAAGAAGAAGTACATAAAATATTTTCCTATTCTGGGTTGTATTTCCACCGGCCTCATCTATACAGCTATAGGGGTGATTGCCATGCTTTCCCTGTTAAAGCTTAAGGAGGGCGGCGCTTCCAAAAACAGCCTTTTGGCGTATGTGCAGGATTTACCGGGAGGAAAAATTATTATCTGGGGCATCCTTCTGGGAATGCTCTGTTATATAGTATGGCGCATCTATGAATCCTTTCATGATCCTTACCATTATGGAAAGGGCTTGAAAGGACTTGCCCGTCGTACAGGTATTGGTCTCAGCTCCCTTGCCGATGCATTTATCGCTTACTCTGCGCTGATAGTCTTACTGGGTTCAGCTAATTATTCTGAACACGGCACCCCTGAGCAGAAGAGGGAAATGACGGCTAATATGCTGGATTATGGTGTGGGCAAATGGCTGGTCATAGGGCTAGGTGTGTTAATAACCATAACTGCCGCAGTGCAATTGTTCTATGGAATAACCCGGGGTTACCGGGAGCGTCTTGATATTGTGAGATTCAGCCGGAGAAAAAAGGCAACCATTTTTTTCCTGGGATTTACTGGCTATGTTGCCCGCGGAGTCATCCTGGGCATCATTGGTTTCTTTTTCATCAAATCAGGCATTCTTAGCGATCCAGGTTATGTAGTCAACACTGATAAAGCCTTTAACTTTATTGGCGATCATATCGGCAAGGTTCCTTTTGCGATAGTGGCTTTTGGAATTATTTGCTACGGCTTATTTATGTTTGCACTGGGTATCACCTACGATTTGGATAATGATCCTTCAGACCCCAATTTTCATTCGCGGAAAAGCTGAAGCTAGGTTGGTTTGTATAGCTATGGCAAATTACCGAGTGTACAGTAGTAAAACTTTTTTGCTAGAGTGAAAAATAAAAGCCCTTTAAATTTAAGGGCTTGTGAGGTTTTAAATTTTTTTTTGAGTCAAATCATTTGCGAAGGGCAAAAAGTAAAATTAAGTCTTATGGGGGAGTGGCCTTAGGCAGTATCAATTCCATAAAAAGAGATCAGTATCAAGGAAGAGATCTATCGGATATCGCGGATCTTACCAATACTAATTTAACAGAAAGATCCTGGGGAGGCAAGTTGGTTTCTCGGTGTGGGCATTAGATATTCCTTAAAAGAGGAGGAAAAGAAATAACAGAGTCTGTACATAAAATTCCTCTGGACAAGTTCCAGAGAAATTTAAAGTTTTGATGGGACCCTTCATGTCTTCTTTTTTTCTTTTGAGTCAATGGGAGATCTGTATTTATAGTGCTTCAAGCCTCCATCGGCTAATCTCTATACTGCCCCTCGGCCTGTTCAATAACTTTCTTCAGCAAATTATCCAGTTCCGAAAATGACCCTTTGCCGCGTAATTCTTTTTTCACTGCCTGGCAAATGACGGCACGGGCCTTCTTTCTTTTTCCAACTATTACTATCGGCTTTTCACTGAATCCGAAATTTGAGAGAGATACTTCTTCCGCAATAAATGCTTTAGAAAACTAATTATCGGTTTCTAATTAATTACCGCCAAAACTTGATGCAACACTTCATTTTAGCCCTTCAGAAGTTTTCCGTTTGAGGATTTATGTTGGTACATATATCTGTATATTCGCTATTAATTTTTTTTCAAAAAAATTTTATAAGCATTTTGATCCTAATTTTACTTATAGCCGCCATATTCGGATTTGTTCTGTCTACAACGCTGTTCCTCAAAAAATCTACCAATACTACTGCAACCCGAATTTTAGGTAGCTTTTACTTTTTATTATCGGTTTATGCATTACAGGCTTATATCATAGATGGTGGTTATTTAGAGCATTTCACCTGGTTCTTTTTATGGCCGCTCCTCCCGTATAATTTATTATTTGTCCCTATTTATTATTACTTCAAAGTCATTATAACAGACCAACTCGAATGGCAGCAAGAAGAAATTTTTCTATTTATTCCGTTTTTCTTAGGTTTAATTGATGTAGGTTATGTTTATCTTCAACCAGATAGTTTTTATAATAATATTATCTCTCAGGCCATTTCCTCTCCTCAGTACAGGTTAGAAGCAGAATATTGGCTCCTAAGTCTTGATCAACACCTTCTAATGCGACACTTATGGCAATTTAGTGTATTAGTAGCTTTAATGCCACAAATACTATCTTTTATTAATAAGGAGGGGAATGATAAACTAAAAAGTGTACTTAACAAATGGCTCCTCATTTTTTGGGGAACTCTGATGTTAATGGCCATCCTGGCTAGTACATATGCAATAGAAAAGATATTTGAATGGAACCTGTTTCAATCCTTCGTTATCATCGGAAAAAATGGTGGTATTGTAACCTTAATTCTATATATGGTGCTTTTCCTTATTGGAATTATCCCAATTTATTTTCCCAGCATTTTACACGGATATCCTCAGTCTGTAAAACCTTCCAGGAACACCATTACAGAAAACCTGAAATTTGGTCTAAACAAGCAGGAAGTTGGTGCAAAACTTGAAAGCCTCAAAGAAAATAAACTGTACTTAAATCAAAATTTTAATCTTACAGCATGTGCCAAGGAACTGGACATGCCTTCGCATCATATTTCCTATTTTCTTGAGCAACAATATGGGTTAAGTTTTGCAGATTATAAAAGCACCTTGAGGATTGAGCATGTGAAGAAACTTATTAAAGAAGGTTTTCTGGAAAACAATACCATCGACGCTCTGGCTGAGGAATGCGGATACGCTAGCGGAACTTCCTTAAGTATAACCTTTAAAAGCCATGTAGGGGTTAGACCGAGAGAATATGCCATTTCTTTAAAATAACTCTTTAACTTATTATTCTTCACGCCTCCATCGGCCAATCCCTATACTGCCCCTCTGCCTGTTCAATCACTTCCTTCAACAGATTATCCAGTTCAGAAAATGGCACTTTGCCGCGTAATTCTTTTTTCACTGCCAGCCGAATGGCGGCGCGAGCGTCTTCTTTTTTGGTCCAGTCCAGCTGGAGGTTTTTCTTCACGGAAGCTACCACCGTATGCACCAGGTCTTGAATGGGGCCGGTTTGATTGAGTAATTTTTCGTTGGCAGATAACAGGTTATAGAAAGCGAGTTCATCTTCTGTTAAACCGAGTTGCTTGGTCCTGATGTCGTCTTGCTGAAATTCATTCGCGATATCCAGCAAATTTTTGATGGCGGCAATGGAATCCAGGGAATTCCGGTGGTAGTTACTCAGTACTTTTTCCAGTTCTTCTTTCAGTTTGCGCATCCGGCGGATGTTCTTTTATAAATTGTTCCAGGAGAAATTCTCTTCGGCTCTCTTTTGGATTATTCTGTATAGTTTTTACCAATTTCTTACTAGTAAAACGTTTAAAATCTTCCAAAAGAAGCGACGGATGCTGCCCTTTTATACTTCTAAAAACTAGGTGCACGTGATTAGTCATAATACACCAGGCAACTACTTCCATTCCTTTCTCCTTTTGACAAAAAGAAAGACTTTGCAACAAAATATCCTTATACTCATTACGAGTAAAAACATCAAGCCAATTCACAACCGCGAAACTTACAAAATGAAGACCTTCAGGATTATGGAATTTATAATTTCGGCTCATATTTTAAGAATAATATTTTCTCTCATCAGATTTTTCCACGCGATGCAATCGCGCGGTAGCGGTGCTTCGTTGCCTACATACTGGGTAGATTTTTTTATTAAGCTGCACTAATTATAGCTAAATAGAGATTAGCTGCATAACCACAGTAAATTAAAAGTTCTTCTAATTCAAATTCTGAATTATAATCAGCCACTTCAACATTATAATCATAATTTAGTTTATTCCATTTATTCACTGAATTTAACGAGAACTGTAAAATTTCAGATTCGTTATAAACCTCAAATCTTAATTTCCATTTGGCTTTATTCTTTAATAGATAATTATATTCTTTGCTATCCTCTTTCTCTAATCTAATCACCATATGACCTTTAAGGTTAAAAGTTATATCACCTATTTTCTTTTTATTTGTGAAAATATCTACCTTACTTGTCCAGATATTTTTTGGTTTAATTTCGATGTTATTTCTGTTCAAAACAGTTTGAGCCTTGTCCGAAAACCAATTGTTATAAACCAATTCACAGACCTCCTGGTCATTTTTAATTATCTTAAAATTTCCCTTTCCTGAACTTGATACTATTTTCATATAAATGTCTTTTACTGTACCTGGGGATGTGCTAAATGTATTTTTTATTCCTTCTATGCATATTGTTATGGTCAAAACTCTTTATTTTCCAGGTTATTCATACATTGTCTTGCAAAGGATTTTATCAAAATTGGCTTTGATCTTTTCCTTCAATTTTTCCCCTTTTTCAAACTGCTCCAGTAATTTAGGAAAAAAAGATAAAAGTTAAGGAAGTGTGAAAGAAATATCTTTATATTATTAGTTTGGAGTTTGGGGAGTTCGGAGATCATGGTTCGCAGTCTGTGGAGTACTGAAATTGACAACTGACAACAGTTTTTAGATCGCGGTTCATAAATGGCAATCTTCGGCAAATATAAGTTTGGAGTTTGGTGTTCGTAGTTTAGAGAAACTGAGAACTTTTTTAAAGATCGTGGTTCAAAAATGGCAATTATCGACCTTCTGAAGTGTAAAATTAGGAGTTAGAAGTACGCGACAACGTCGGGCGGAGTTGGGACGTTTTTATTTTGATTCAGCGTAAAGCAAACGATAGCTCAAAATAGCCAGTTATCGACCTGTAGTATAGATTTTATCATGCTGAAGTTGTTTCAACATCGCATATGGGACGCTTACGAGAGATTGTGAATTGAGTGCAGTGCGACATTCTTGTGATTTGAGGATTTGCTAAAATTTTTAATCTCTTCACTCTTCACTTTTGTGAAAAGGACAACTGACAACAGTTTTAAGATCGTGCCTCTAAATGGCAATTATCGACCTTTTAAAGTACGGGGTTAGAAGTTAAACCCGTTTTCGGGTTTGGAAACTTTAAATGTCATCTTCTAATGATTTTCCTTTGGTTTCTGGAAAAAATTTAACTGCAAAAACCAGTTGCAATACCATGGCAAGTGCAAAAAAGCCGAAGGCATAGGTTGTGCCGTTAGACAATCCTGCTACCACTGGGAATAACCAGGTTAGGCTGGCGGCCCAGAACCAATGGGTGAAAGTACCAAAAGATTGCCCTGCCGCACGTACCTTGTTTGGAAAAACCTCTGAAATAAAAACCCAAATTACTGCACCTTGCGAAAAAGCAAAACTGGCTATAAAAAAGAGAATAGGTATTACGAGAAAGCTTCCGCCAACATCAGGATTATTCAGTAAATAGGTAGTGACCACTAAACTTAAAATCATCCCTATTGAACCTATAATCATTAATTTACGGCGCCCCACTTTGTCGATAAACATCATGGCAAGGATAGTAAATAACATGTTCACAAAACCTACTGAGGCTGCCTGTAAAAATGCACTATCTTTTGCAATACCCGCAGTTTCAAAAATCCTTGGGGCGTAATACATAATCGCATTAATCCCGGAAAATTGGTTGAAAGTAGCCATAAGGAAGACGAGAATGATTGGTTTAAAATATTTCTTTTGAAACAATTTTTCCCGATCGCCTTTTTGCTGAAAAGAAGCTTTTATGGTGTCAAGCCTTTCCTGTGGATTGTCATCCCCAAGTTGTTTTAAAACAACCAACCCTTCTTCAAAGCGTTTTTGAAGAATGAGCCAACGCGGACTTTTAGGTATTAAAAATATTAAACCGAAGAAAGTAAAAGCGGGAATTGCTTCTACTCCTAGCATCCAGCGCCAGGAGTCACTACCTATATGAGTTCTTAAAAAGTAATTTGAAATAAAGGCTAATAAAATTCCAAAGACAATACTGAACTGGAAAAGACCTACTAATCTTCCCCGGTAAGCTGAAGGTGAAATCTCAGAAATATACATAGGAGCTATAACCGATGATGCTCCAACTCCCAGACCTCCTAAAAATCTCCAGAACAGGAAAAGATACCAATTATCTGTATAGGCACATCCTATGGCAGATAATCCGAAGAAAAGCCCAATGATTAAAAGAGATTTCCTCCTTCCCAGGTGCTCTGCAGGTGAGAAGGCAAATAAAGCTCCAATTATGGTTCCCATTAATGCGATGGAATTTGTAAAACCATGAGCAAAATTATCAAGTTCATAAAATTCTTTCAGACCTTGTTCTGCTCCGGAAATTACTGCTGTATCAAATCCAAATAGTAACCCCCCGAGGCTTGATACTATAGCTCCTACAAGTAATTTCTTTTTTAATTGCATAAATTAAATAAGTAAAAAGATTATTTAGCCTCGGCGGTAGCCATTCCTACCATACTATCTGCAGTACCATAAAACAGGTACCATTTTCCATCAAAATAGGTGAGTCCCTCTACAAAGGTAGTCCCGTCTTTATATTGGCCAGATTTTTCAAAAGGTAATTCTGGTTTTAGGTACGGTTTGTCGGTACGGTCCAATAACTTCCATGGCTCATTAGCATCAAACAATGCCTGACCACTGGTATAAACCCGGTTGCCCAGATCTTCAACCCCAATATTTTTTGAATTCCCGGCATTATAAAGTACTACAATACCGTCTTCTGTTAAAACCGGTGGTGGTCCGGCTTCTACCAGCCACGAATCAAAATAACCGGGACGAGGACTTAATACCGGTGCCAGATTCCCGGCATAATCTTCTACCGGTTCCCAGTCCACAAGATCTGTGGAAGTTGCCAGCCAGATATGTGGCACTCCAAAATACATATAATATTTACCATTTATCTTGGTCGCAACAAGTTTTCCGTCTTTTAACCGGGTGACTATAGCGCCAGATTTGGTATCCATATCATGATATTTTCCATCCTGAAAATCCTGAAAAACGGGTCCGTGCTTGGTCCAGTTCTTTAGATCTTTTGAAGTTGCTAAAGCCAGTCTCGGAATTTTTCTGTTCCACTGCGTATAGGTTAGAACATAAGTACCGTCTTCACTCTCTACAATCCGCGGATCTTCTGTGCCGCCGGTCCATTCAAATTCTTTCTGGTCATCATTATCCGGGTAAAAAATAGGTTTTTCAGCTCTTTCATAAGTAATCCCGTCTTCTGAAGTCGCCAGGCCAATTCTTGAAGTATGTCCTCCAATGGAATCCGTATGACGATCTTGTTCTGCTCTGTACAGTACATTTATCTTCCCATCTTTAACAATAGCGGCGGGATTGAAAGTAGCCATTGATTGCCAAACCACTTCTTCACCGGTCATAGGATCATCAAAAGTGGCTGTGGTATCAAGTTGTATGATAGGTTGTGCATTTTCCGGACGTTCGAAAGGCCCTATCATCCACTGTTTTTCCGTTGTACTTACTTCACTGTTTTCCTTTGTAACCTCTTCCTTTTGAGGGGAGGTATTGCAAGCAGTAGCTACGCACAGAAAACTTACTGCAATATATTTTAATTTAGTACTGATCATTATATGTGAATTATTTATTAGTATCCCGTATTTTGTTCAATTTGTCCTCCAGAACGGTCTATTTCTCCTTGTGGAATAGGGTAGAGGTTGTTGAAATCTTTGTAGTTTTTACCCATATCAGACAATATTTCTTCAGCTATACCCCATCTTTTGAGATCATTAAACCTTTGCGATTCAAATCCCAGCTCCACTCGTCTTTCATGACGCAAAGCTTGTAAAGCTTCGGCCTGAGACATACCTGTTCCGGCATAATTAGGTAAAGCGTCGGAAGGGGTAGAACTACCGTCTACCATCTGAGTATTACGGGCACGGGTACGAATTTGATCTACAATTTGTAAGCCTTCTTCTACCTCTCCAGTTTGAATGAGGGCTTCCGCCTTCCAAAGCAACACATCGGCATAACGGATGAATACTTTATTTCCGGGAGAATCTTCGTTTCCTTTATAATTTCCATCTGTAGAACCCAGCAATTTATTAGGTTGTTGCTCGTCTATCTGAACGGTGTATCCCAGCCTTGGATCATTTTCTTCAAATGCATTTATAAAATCGTCAGTAGGTGCCACAAAGCCCCAGCCCATTAAGGCTGCAAGACCATTTCCTTTAGCTGGGTTCACTCCGGAAACATGATTATAAGAGAAAATTACTTCGTTTTCCTGATATTCATTACTTACATCGAATGGATCGAAATAATGGTCATTCAGAGAATAGAAGTTATGAGCTTGAAGTTCATTCACCTTGTTTATAGCTTCACTCCAGTTTTCCTGAAACAAAGCAACTTTTGCCTGCATTGCAAGGGCCGCTCCCAGAGAAACCCTCCATGGTTCTGAACTGCTGGAATATTTTTGTGCTGGTAGCAAAGAAACTGCTTCCTGAAGATCTTCATTTATTTGAGCCCATACCTCTTCTGCACTGTTACGGTTGGCTACGTTGTAAGCATCTGCAAAATCTTTTAATGGTTCAGTAAGTAGCGGAACACCTCCAAAATTATTAACCAAATCAAAATAATAGAATGCTCTTAAAAAGTATGCTTCTCCCAATAATCGATCTTTTGTGGCAGCATCCATTTGTACTGAAGATAATACTTCTTCATTATTAAGGGTACTTATCGCCTGGTTTGCTCTGGAAATCCCCTCATAATTATAGCTCCAGATGCCATTAAAACCGGGGTTCATAGAGGTGAAATTAAAAGCAGCGATTTCATCCATCCAGGCCTGATCACCATCTGGATTCCATTTTTTCTGCATATCTCCGGATGCGATATCCTGTAGTAAAAAGTCGTTTCTGGTTACCGTCCCATCATCCCAGTTCCATTGTCCAACAATATTAAGGGTACTCGACAATAGTTGATAGGTTGAATTTACCGAGGAGGTAATTGAAGCGGC
This sequence comes from Autumnicola psychrophila, assembly GCF_031846645.1. Classification (NCBI taxonomy): domain Bacteria; kingdom Pseudomonadati; phylum Bacteroidota; class Flavobacteriia; order Flavobacteriales; family Flavobacteriaceae; genus Autumnicola; species Autumnicola psychrophila. The sequence goes on along the minus strand of NZ_JAVRHN010000004.1, from coordinate 45,317 downwards.
GGTGGGTTCGGTATTAATCTGGTTTTGGGTGATCAAACCAATAGGATCTTCATCAAGATATGCTTCACAGCTTATAACTGTCACACAGCATACCATTGCTAATAATTTTACAATGTAATTTTTCATAACTGAAATTTTTAAATTTTTAGAAATTTGCGCTAACACCAAATAATACGGTTACAGATTGCGGGTATGTACCAAAATCTATTAAATCGGTTGATTCCGGGTCCAATCCACTATAGTCGGTAAAAGTGAGTAGATTTTGTCCTGAAGCATATAATCTAAAGTTACCTATATTCTCCACATCAAAAGTATACCCTAGTTCTACATTTTTCAGTCTTAAATAAGAAGCGTCTTCCACAAAGATATCTGAGACTTTACTACTTCCATTATCTGTAAAGCTTACCCGGGGTATACTATTTGTCGACCCTTCTCCATCCCAGGCGCCTAAAACACGATCGGTATAATTAAATGGTCGGGTATCATAATCTATAATCTTTTTCAGATCATTATATCTATCTACACCTTCAACACCCTGAAAGAGAAAGTTAAAATCAAATGCTTTATAATTCATTGAAACATTTAAACCGTATGATAATTTAGGATTTGGATTTCCAATAAAGTCCCTGTCATTATCATTAATAATCCCATTCCCATCAAGATCTTTAAACTTGATATCTCCCGGTTGTTGTGGTGGATTAGTTGTACCAGATAGATGTTCGACAATTTCAGCGTCATTCTGGTAAATCCCTTCCTGAACAAAACCGTAATATGCATTTAGAGGATGTCCTGCCTGAGTTCTGGTAACATTTCCGGTAATATATGGCAGATTTGAATGTAAAGAGTTCACCTCATTTTTTAAGGTAGCGAAATTCCCGCTGATCTGAAATTTTAAAGGATTGTCAGAGTTCCTGTAAGAAAGTCCGAATTCTAAACCACTATTGCTCACTTCTCCTGAATTCAAAAAGGTGGCCGAAACATCGCCTACTAATTGAGGAAGAGAAATAGGTAATAAAATATCAGAAGTGGTTTTCTCGAAATAATCAATACTTCCGGAAAGTTTGTTGTTATCAATTCCAAAATCAATCCCTATATTACTTTGTGCGGTAGTTTCCCATTTTAAGTCGGGGTTTCCATAACGACTAATCAGGTAGCGATCTGCATCTCTTCGATATAAGGTCAGATAAGCATAATTCGGGATTTCCTGATTCCCAAGTTCTCCCCAGCTGGCTCTCAGTTTTAGCTGACTTAACCAGTCCACATCACTCATAAACTCTTCTTTTGAAATTGCCCATCCCGCAGAAACAGAAGGGAAGTAACCCCAACGATTATCTTCTGAAAATCTGGAAGAGGCATCTGCTCTTAAATTGGCAGTTAGTAAATATTTATCTTCGTAGGAATAGGTTGCAGAACCAAAATAGGAGAATAATGCCCATTCTTCAGCCAGTCCACCATTCCATAAGTCACGGTCTGTTCCACCAAAATCAAGATATCTGAAATTAGGTTCGGTAAAGTCAAAGCGTTGTCTGGAAGCATTGATTCCGGAGGAATTATTTTTTATAAATTCAATTCCTGCCAGGGCACTGATTTCGTGGTCTCCAAATGTTTTGTTATAGATAAAACTATTATTCCATGTAAAGGTCATGTCCTGATACCGGGATTCGGAAAGACTGGTGGGACGGTTCTGACGGCCTAAGCCCCTGTCAATTTCTGATCCCTGCCCGTCGTCATCTCCAAAATTGGGGTTGAATGCTTTTTGATGTCCAAAATTGATATCTGCACCAAAATTGGTTTTAAATTTCAGTGAGCTGTCGCTCAGAAGATCGTATTCAGCATAAAGATTCCCAAAGGTTTTAAAAGTTTCCGTAGTATTATCTGTAAAGTAAGCAAGCGCTATTGGGTTTTGCGAGTACTCATATTTATTGCTTTCAAAATTATCCCGGTCCACATAAAAAGGCAGATCTGTAAAAGGGTCTTCTTCTGAATAAGTAGGTTCTAAAGGATCTTTAAATACGGGAATTATAGGAGGACGTAGAAAGGCATGTCGAATTATTCCCGGAGCATCCCCCCTGGAAGAAATTTGATCTTGCTCCTGATATGATATTTGAACATTGGCCCCAACTTTGAACCGGTCTGTAATATTAGAATTTATATTTGAACGAAGATTTAAACGGGTAAACTTATCATTATCATAGACTACAATTCCATCCTGGCCATAATATCCGGCACTCAAAAAGAAATTTGTTTTTTCGCTACCTCCGGATGTCGAAAGTTGCAAACTATGTGTTTCTCCTAATTCAAATAATTCATCAAGATAATCTACATCTGCAAAATCAGACCTCCCTGCGTCTGCGAGATATGGATTATTTCCAGCATAGCCTGCATTGTTCCAGGCAGTAGTTACCGTGTTAAGATATTGCTCGGCATTGAGCATGTTGGGTAAATTTGCTGCTTTTTGAATACCTCCAAAGTAATCAATTTGAATTCCGCTTCGTCCGGTTCCGCTTTTGGTTTCTATAACAATAACACCACCTGCGGCTCTTGAACCATAGATCGATGCGGCCGCCGCATCTTTTAAAACAGACATCGATTTAATATCTGAAGGATTCAGGAAGGAGATTTCCCTGCTTGGAACTCCGTCAATAATATATAGCGGATTGTTATTACCAATCGTTCCGTTACCACGTATCCGCACTTCTACATCTTCTCCAGGAGCTCCGGTACTTTGGGTAATAGTGACTCCGGCAACCTGTCCCTGTAAGGCCTGGGTCACACCGGGAACTCTGCGGGACTCCAACTGTTCTACATTTACAGAAGAAACTGCGCCGGTAATAGTTGATTCCTTCTGGGATGTATAGCCGACAATTATCAATTCGTCCAGCTGGTCCATACTTGCCTGCATTATGACATCTATGGAATTTTCACCTTGCAAAGGAATTTCCTGAGTCTCGAAACCTATATAAGAGAATAGGAGGGTAGCATTTTCATTTGAAACATTAATTTCATAATTTCCATTAAAATTGGAAACGCTACCATTGTCAGTGCCTTTTTCAATAACAGAAACTCCGGGTAGGGGGCCCTGATCATCTGAAATGGTTCCTGTAATTGTTTGTGCATAAGCTACACTTCCTGCACAGATTGCCCACAGAAATAAGAGGCCGGAAATGCTATTTTTTGTTTTCATAATAAATTATTGAAAAGATTAGTATAAAAGCTATTGTTATAATTTTCTATAGTCAGGATCCATATCGGGTGTTCTGAGATTTGCAAATTCGTTAGCCATGAGGACGAAGACATTCCAGCTTAAACCGCGTGTAGAAGGCCACCAATCGTCATAAGTTGACCATTTTGTGGGAATGAATTCTTTACTGTACGGCCAGTTGGGGTTAAGATTCATTTCAGCCCACAATCTGTTTTTCATCCTTTTTCCGGCTTTTTCCCAGCCGTGTTTTAATCCAACCACGTAAGCAGAGTATTCTGCTCTAAGCCAGCTGCCGCCGTTGTAGTAGAAACCATCCCTGCTATCATCTGCATAATTAATCTTTCCAAATTCACCAAAAGGTTGATAATCAGCATCCATGTAGGAATATCCTTTTGCGTCTTTTGTTAAGCGGATACAAATTGGGGCTGTTGTACCTATTTCAGGATAAGGGGCATCTTCCATCCTGTTTAAAACCGGAAATTGATCAAGGTGATGTATAACCATCTCATCAGTTAACATGGCATGGTCAAAAACCCACAGTGATAGAAATTCCGGGATAAGATCGGTAAGGGTAATCAAATCGGGATAATCCCGATCAAATAATAGATGTTTCCTTTTGGGATCATAGAACTTCACATATTCGCTTTCTGCTTTTTGTACGTAAGTGCTGTCTATTTCAATTCCGAGCGCCTGGATAGTTTTAAGGGCTACTGCAAACATTCCCTGATTTACGGCCATTCGATCTGTTTTAGGATGGTATTCCATTACATCAATCTGGCTCATTGAGAAATGAGATTCACAAATCCCATCCTTGTCGGGATCAAATTCGTTAAGAATATAATTAGCAGCTTTTTTTATCTTTTCCGCAGGAAGTTCAGCATTAAAGCGTCTTTTATTTAGCAAAGCCCAAACAAGCCATTCGATGGTAGCTTCATTATCTTTTGCTTCTATGGAACCCATATATGGAGTAATGATCGTGCCAATAGCTCCCCTTGAAGTTTGGGTATTGGCCCATTGATTCCAGATAGATAAATTCAGTCTTTTATTGTGCGTGGAAATTACTGACCAAAATGTATCCCTGTTGTACATATCGGGTGAATAATTCAGATTTGGTACGTTAAAAGGTTCCAGGTTATCTATCCCGGTGATCCAGTTCATCATTTGGAAGTTTGCGTAAAGCATCTTCTCAATTTCGGTACCTTTAAAACCCATTCCTTCGGCGAGCTTTGTCTGTGTTGCAATCTTATATGCTTTATGATCTTTCCAGGGTTCTGAAAAAATATAGGTCGTCTTCACAATCGTGTCCCCCAGAGGTAGATTATTATAGGCTTGTGTGAAAGGTTTATGTTCGATTAATTGAAGATCCCTGAGGATTAGGGAACCTCTGTTTTCGGATGTTTTACCTAAAAAAAGCATTACGCTATCGTTTTCGATATAAGGCAGTAGAATACTTCCCTTAAATTGGGTAAGACTATCAGAAGTAACCGGGAAATTATCAATATACTTGATACCATGTTCCAATTCCTCCTTTATTTCTCCGTTCTGAATCCTGTAAAGTTTAAGGGCAACCGGAACGTCTCCTTTAGCCAGGAATGAAATAGTATATAACTGTTGATCTTCGAAGGGAGTTATAAGTTGGATTCCGGCTTTACCCGGTTGATCGAAACTAATTTCAATCAAGCTATCATTCCTGCTAACCGAGACTTTTCCTTCTTTTTTATAATTTGCAGGAAGATCTAAGCTAGAAGTGTTTCCCCGGTCCAGATTATAGAATTCGCCAAAAGTATATTTTATATAATTGTTACCACTCAGTTGTTCTTTGCGGCTGGCCACGCTTAAAAGATTCGGATCAGGTAAAATGCGCATACCAATCATGCCGCCACCTCTTCCGCTAAAACGTCTTCTGGTGGTGCGTGTGAATTCATTTTTATAGCCGGGGTCGGTTAAAAAACCAACTACCTTATTCTTACTGGTAATAAAACCTGCAGAGGGATATAACTCGTGAACTAAACCTCCCGGAAAATTTTCATGTTCAAATGTCACATACCGATGGGGAACTTTTGCGGGAATATTTTTTACCTCCAGCGTATAATAAAGATTAGGCATGGAAGGCTGAAAGAGATGTACTGTTTTCCTGATGAGTTGTGGATTTATAATTTCATAATCTACCCAGATGGAGAGATTAGCATCAAACTCTGGCAGATATATATCTTTATCCAAATGAAACCCATTAGAAGTTTGGGAATATGATGATGCTTTCCAGGATCTTATTTCCTTTTGTACGCTTAAATCCAGGTTGGAAAGATGCATTGAAAACTCTCCATTGTTTTGAAGCAGGGGTTTTTCAGCATCATAAATAGTAACCCAAAAACCCTGATTTTTATCACCCGATACCTTCAGGTTTAATTCCTGAGCAAAACATGCAGTGGTGCTTGTCAACAGGCAGAGGTTTAAAATAGATAATATAGTTTTCAATTTATGCTGCATGAGTAGCTATTTAAATTTCTTATGAACTATGAACTAGCGAATTGGTAAAACGTTTTACTTGTTTAACAAAAAATATATTTAGCTAATGTAAACAAATTTTAGTAAAACGTTTTACATATCTTTAATTATTTGAATATTATTTGCAATAATCAGAAATGGGAGATAAGAATTATTTAGTCGTAAACCCCTAAATTGCAGGAATTTCTGGTTATAAGTTTTCCGGGTAAAATTTTCTGAAAAGTTTCATCAGGACCATTTTTACCTTTGAGAAGTTGGAGAGTACCTTTAATCAATTCAGTAGCCAGGGCTGGTACCGGTTGGGATAAAACACTTATAGAGGGGGAGTGTAATTCAAATAGATCCCTATCATCAAAAGTAATAACAGCTAATTCCTCAGGGATTTTTTTATTTAATTCTTTTAATCCCTTAAGCCCATTTATCGCCAACCCATTTGTGGCAAAAAGAATACCATCAATATTTTTATGTTGATCGAGTAAGCTTTTGAATTGAGCACGTCCTGCTTTGGTTTTTACATCCTTAAAAGGTAAAAGCAAGGACATAGGTTGAGATTGGTGATTTTTAATGGCATCATTATAACCTTCAAATCGTTCACTCATACAACTGAAATCGGATGCTATTCCTACATAAGCCACATTTATGCATCCGGAAGCTATTAACTTTTCAGCTGCAGTTTTGGCTCCATTAAAATTATCCAGGATCACATAACTATGTTCTGTCGTATTATAACGACGGTCAAAAAGCATAACCACTTCATTTTTTTGGTCAATTAGCTCTTGTATTTCCTGTTGGAAGTTTTCAGGGGGAGTAATTATAAATGCATCTACCTGCCTGTCCTGAAATAACGAAATTAGTTCAGATGCCCTCTCCTTATCATTCTCTGTACTACAGTAAATAATCTTGTAACCATTTTTATAAGCAATATCCTCCATTTCTTTGGCCACCGCAGAAAAAAATGGATCGGAGATATCCTCGGCCATAAACACAATTGTTTTCGTCTTTCCCGTTCTGAGCGTTTGAGCTGAAGTATTTGGCTTATAGCCAACCTTCTTTATATAATCTTCAACCTTTTTTATCACCTCATCACTGATACGGTTTTTCGCTTTTTTGTTGATAATAAAGGAGATAGTGGTAATAGAAATACCCAACTCTTTTGAAATATCTTTAATAGATACCCGTTGTTTCTTTTTCATTTTAAGTGATAATTAATAGAATTGCCGGTTTGGCAAGGAATGTAAATCTACAAAAGATTTTCTAAAGTAAAACGTTTTACTAAAAAGAACAGTGACTTTTGTCTTTTGTATTACTTTCAATTCTTCTACCGCCTGCTAAAAATTTATATTCCGGAAATTAATAATTCTGATCTTACTTCAAGTTTTGTCTTTCTACCATAGCTTACCTGAGCCGGATCCTATACTGTTTTTTATATTGTACGGGAAGTTAAGCCTTAAGTAAAAGCAGCATAGGGCGCATCCTACTTCTGTTTTACATTACCGGTATATTTTAGCCTTTTTTCAGGGTCACCTAGTGTGTAATTACTGGAAATCTCCCATATTGAGCACTGAATTTTAAAACTTTGATCTATTCTACTCAATGTTTTGCCGCAAACTAACGGTTTTATTGCGGATTCCAGAGCATTTGACACAAATTTTAAGGATTTTGAATAATGGCAATTGTTATTAAATATCCTGGCATTTTTTCTTCCAGCCACTGGCAAAATTCCTCTTTAATTTTCCTAATATGTTGCAAATAATCTTCGTGTAGTTCATTTTGTCGGGGTGCAATTTATGTGCAAAATGGGGTGCACAAGGATTTACTATAAGAATATATAGAAGTTATAAAACCTTATAAAGTCTTCTTTGTTGTATTTTTAGAGTCATTTATTACCAAATGATATCAAATAAAATTTGCTGTTTATTTGCCAATACAGAAGTTTGCTTTTCAGTAAAATAGGGGAGTTGCAGAAGATTGAGGTGTAATCTAGGTACACAGCCGTTGTAACATGTTGAAAAAAAGTCGTAAAATGTTATCAAATATTTAGTCTTTGGTAATTTCGCCGGTGATTTCACCAAATTAGAAATTTATTGGATAATCTTACAGTTTTTCTACTGAAGGATTCGTTCTATCTAAAGTACAATATCTCTAATTGCAAGGACTGGTGGGAGTTATGCCGCTGTTGTTATTAAATCAGAAAAAAAGTTGAGCCATTTGTATTTAATCCTTTTTGAAATAAACTCAGTGATTTCGCCTGTAATTTCGCCTCTACATCATTTAAATGTCAGTATAGTGTCTCCAACTGTTCTGCTTTTGATATCATTAAAATTTTCTTCTTACTTGTCTTATGGGCATGCTTCCATCTTCAGGAAACAAGTCACTTATAAAATTAAAAGGATTTGCCCCGTATGTGGAAATGATCCCAGGAGTGGTTATTATAAATCAGATCCATCCTTTTACTCCATGTTTTATGACAAATAATGGCCTTAAACTTTTTGCTATTAATATGGAGGAACTAAAAGGAAAGAAAAAGTTTGAAAAGGGAGGTTGCAGAACAGCTACAGAAATTGCTCGCTGCTTATAGCTGAAAATTGGGAACGTAGGGAAGGAGCTTATTGATTATCAGTTTTGTTATCTTCTCCAAAAATGTAAGAATATTTACTCCAGTTTTGAACAGGACACTTTAAATCGCTTAAAACTGATACCTCCTGAAATTCATAGGATAGCAAAAAAACTTATTTATAATTTATTTATTACAGATTTTTCTAAGGCCTCCTGGAATGCCTTGATTTATGGGATGGAATTTTATAAAAAAACGAATGCAAAATTTTTTATTCTGCATTGTTATAAAGATGAACTGCTAAAGCGGGATAAAAAGCAGGAAAAATCTGAATCTGAAATTGGTTTGCAACGAATTATGCAGGGAATAAGTTTTCGGAAGGAAAACCTTGCACATCAATTTGAAACTATTTCTTCTAAGAAAAAAATTCAGGATGCGGTTCGTGATATTTCTGATTCTTTTAAAATCGATATCATAATATTAGGCTCACCGGGTGACTCTGCGGGTATTAATTATGCATATCATAACAGGGTTTCAGAAATACTCGAAAGTCTGGACAGTTTTCCCATATTTGTAATTCCTGAAAGCAGTATGTTTGATGAAAAGGAATTTACTGAAATAGTTTTTCCAACCCCTTTCAATAATAGCTATAAAAGCCAGGAATTGAAAACTATTATCCATGTAGCAAAACTTACAAACGCGAGTATAAGAGTATTAGAAATCCAGGAATCCAATGGGAATTTGAATAAAAAGCAATTAGATAATAAAGAAAATCTAAACGATTTACTACAGGGGGTAAAATTTACTTTTCATAAGCTCACCGACACTACAATTTCCACAGGGATCAGAATTTTTATCCAAAGTAGAAGTAGCAATATGTTAACTTTATACCGTCGAAAACAAGGTTTCTTTACCCGTCTATTTAAACAAAGTATGGAAAAAGATATCGATTTTGATCCGTCTGTTCCCGTACTACTTCTCCCGGAGCTAAATAAAGAGTGACAAAAACAAAATAGAAATATCCTTTTATCTTCACTCCTTCTTCGGCATACTTTCAGTTTAGCAGGAGCCGGTGTAATTTTTTCAACAGTAGAAGACCAACCGCGTTTTGCTGTTTCTCAATCTATCTTGAACATAGTGATAAGGCTAAAAATAAATACCAATAAAGAATATTTGAGCTACCAGATTTTCATAATTCTTTAAGGGATTAAGGACAAATCTAATTCCTTTTAAGCTATATACTTTCAGGCGGACAGTGCAGAAAGAAGGATGGTATTGCCAGGAATATGCCTGAGGTTCTGTAGAGTATTTTTTTCCTGGGAAACCTCAGAAAATTTCCTCTTCAATAAGAAACTAAAAATGATATTTTATCTCTGATATTCAGTTATTTAGATTAAATTTATGAGTTAAAGATTAAATTCTGGGGCTATGAAAAATGCAGGTATTATTTTAATGATGTTACCGTTTTTGTTTTTCTCTTGTAAAAAAACTCAACCGGCGGAGGTAGATCCTGTGAACCAGGCAATAGTTAGCTCCAAATATTCCTGTGCGCCACCCACGGTGGATATTGAATGGTATCGCAAGGATAATATTGCACCTTTACTTGACGGGCTTGATGTCCTTGATTATCCAATTACCACCAGCCAATCCAAAGCTCAGGAATATTTCAACCAGGGCCTGGTGCTGTCCTATGGTTTTAATCATGCCGAGGCAGCAAGATCGTTCTATTACGCAACAAAACTGGATCCCGATTGTGCCATGTGCTACTGGGGTTTTGCTTATGTGCTGGGGCCTAATTATAATGCCGGGATGGAACCAGATAATTATGAAAGAGCATACAAAGCCATTCAAACTGCAATCAAAGTATCAGAAAAGGCGACAGATAAGGAAAAGGACCTGATTAATGCCCTGGCGCAGAGGTATGTGGCTGAACCTGTTGAAGATCGTCGACAACTGGACGTGATCTACTTTGAGGCTATGGAAAACCTTTATAAGAAATATGATAATGATCCAGAGATAGCGGCGCTGTATGCTGAATCTGTAATGAACCTCTATCCCTGGGATCTTTATGATAAGGAGGGCAACCCAAAGGAATGGACTCCCCGGGTAATTACATTGCTGGAAAAATTGATGAATGAGTATCCCGATCATCCGGGAGCTCATCATTTCTATATACACGCTACAGAAGCTTCAAATACACCAGAACGAGCACTTTTAAGTGCCAGTAAATTTGACAATGGCCTGGTTCCCGGTGCCGGGCACCTTATACATATGCCTTCACATACCTATATTCAAACAGGAGATTATCACAAAGGGAGTCTGGCCAATCTCAAGGCTGTTGAAGTGGATAGTGCCTATATCACCGCTTGTCATGCTCAGGGTGCGTATCCCCTGGTTTATTATCCGCATAATTATCATTTTCTTGCAGCTACCGCAACCCTGGAAGGTAACAGCAACTGGGCCTTAATGGGGGCCAATAAGCTCGCAGAGCGAATACATCCGGATATTATGAAGGAACCGGGATGGTCTACCCTGCAGCACTATTATATGATCCCCTATTTTGTGGAAGTGAAATTTGGGGAGTGGGATAAGATCCTGGCAAGAAAACTGGAGGATACCCTTTTGTATCCAAATGCAATTTCTCACTACGCACGTGGTATGGCATACCTGGGAAAAAAAGATATGCAAAAGGCAAAATCTGAATTGGATAAGTTGGAAATTTTGGCGGCGGATGATCGCCTGAAAGATATGACCATATGGCAAATCAATTCCATGCAGTCCATTGTAGAAATCGCAAGGAATGTTTTAGAAGCAGAGATTCTCGCCTCTGAAGGAAATTATGGAAAGAGTATTGATCTTCTCAAGAAAACTGTGGCTTTGGAAGACGGACTTAACTTTCAGGAACCGCCAGACTGGTTTTTCTCTGTACGTCATACTCTGGGTGCGGTACAAATAGAGGCGGGCCATTTTGCCGATGCTATTAAAACCTATGAGGAGGATCTTAACATCCTGCCAAAAAATGGTTGGGCACAGCACGGGATGAAACTGGCTTACCAAAGAATGGATAACCCACAAAAGGTAAAGCAATTGGAATCTCATTTAAAAGATTCCTGGTCTACAGCAGATGTTGTTATAGAAACATCAAGAATAAAATAGAAGAAAATGCTTCTTTTTATCCACATTTAGCACAATTAGATTTTCCTGTGAGATCCCAATTTAATTTTTTTTCTAAAAACTCCTCAAAATATTGCCCTTTGGGAAATGGCTTGGGGGCTTAATTTTGTTGCGTTTAATTTAATTATAATTGTTTTTTTAGAGCATGTTTTCCAAGGCTTTTATTTAACTGTTTTAATTTTAAGCCTCCATCGGCCAATCCCTGTACTGGCCCTCAGCCTGTTCAAGTACATCCTATAACAAATTATATAATTCAGAAAACGAAAAATTTGAGGTTGGTTAGATTTTAATTTAGAGTAATATTAAAATCAATTAATTTCATTCATTAATAGAAAGAAATACTTTCACAATTCCCCTTTTTTGCCATTCTCCCTGTCTGAATTCCGGCCGTGACCTTATATTTCCTAATACGTGGGAACTTTCACGGAAGCTGTGTGCATTCCAGGTTTTTTTCTCACTTTTCCCATTTGCATAGTAAGTGGTTATATAAGCTCTTTTAGTTAATAAAAGTTTTCTCCTAAATTCATATTCGTTTTCCGGGTTGAGTAAGATTGGAAGGGTTGAGGACTTATAATCAAAATTACCCTGTACACGTGATGTTCTTCGGGTGGGAGTATTATGAACGGGATGCTCTCGATTTGAAAAAGCTTTATTTACGGTAGTTATATCAAATCTTATTTCCTCAAGAACGGTATCAATAACTTCTGCATCGTATTCTCCTATGAAATTCTGTTTAATCAATTCTCTCAATTTCTTTTTAAAGTCCAGGGCGAGAATTTTTTCATTTAGTTCTTTAGCGTCTTCTTTACGATTTATTTTTTTGAGAGCCTTTTTTGTAAATGCAACTAAATTTTCAGAACCAAAATTTTCTTTGCTGAAAAGTTCTACAAACTTTTCTCCTTTTTCATTATCTTTTTCAAAATTTATGGTTTCCAATAGAACAGGATCTTCCTGATTACTCAGCTTGCCGTCATAAAAGATCTGTATCCCCTGCCCAATTAAAACACCGTACTCCAACCTCAGGAAGCGCATATATGAGAAGAGCTGTTGTTGGAAAGAGGAGTTGAACGGAATAGCGGGCTGTTTAATTTCAATAACAAATAACCTCTGACCTTCTGGAGATCTAACTATAAAGTCGGGAGTAATTTTGTTTGCCGCTCCAACCTGAAAAGTTGATCTCACCTCAAGATCGCCGGAATATTGTTTCCAGTTTAAAACCATTAAAGCCTGAATAACTTTTTGTTCAAATGCATTTTCGCTGATATCTGCTTTTACATTGTCAGATAACAAAAAACAGAATTCATTCCATTTGTCTTTATTCATTTAGATCATTTTTAATTTATTAGACAAAAAACAAAAATTTAAAGTACTCCCTAAGCCTCCATCGGCCAATCCCTATACTGCCCCTCAGCCTGTTCAATTACTTCCTTCAGTAAATTGTCCAGTTCTGAAAATGGCACTTTGCCGCGTAATTCCTTTTTCACTGCCAGTCGAATGGCGGCACGGGCGTCTTCTTTTTTGGTCCAGTCGAGCTGCAGGTTTTTCTTGACGGAATCCACTACTTTATGCACCAGGTCCTGGATGGGACCGGATTGGTTTAATAACTTTTCGTTGGCTGATAAGAGGTCGTAGAATGCCAGTTCATCTTCGGTTAAACCGAGTTGTTTGGTCCTGATGTCATCCTGCTGAAATTCATTCGCGATGTCCAGCAGATGCTTAATGGCGGCGATGGAATCCAGCGAGTTTCTGTGGTAGTTGCTCAGCACTTTTTCCAGCTCGTCTTTCAGCTTGCGCATCCGGCGGATGTTCTTGGGCATTCTCACTCTTATTTCGTCGTTGATGATCCTACGCAGCAATTCGACTTTGATGTTCTCGTCGCCTTTTTCCTTTACAATGGCCTGGAAGCGGTCGTCTACTATGGAAATATCGATCTTGTCCAGGTTATACATTTTTGCCAGGTCTACAATTTCCTGCGATTCCAGGGATTTGCTTATCAGGTCTTTTATCTTTTCATTCTTCTCTCTGCGCGGACCGGGAGGGAATTTGATCTTTCTGATTAGTTGCCTTATCTTCTGAATGATCGCCAGCTCTTCCTGTATTTCCCAAACACGGGGATCTGAACTCGTCATCGCCACCAGTTCCGTCAGCTTTCGCTCTTCCAGCAAAAAAGCATCGGTAACAGGATCAGATTTCAGAAGATTGTTCACCACTCCGCTGGACCATTTCATTTTGTCCATTTCGGCCATTGAATTGACTGTTTCCGCATCAAAATCACCAATCAGATCCTTCACTTTTTGAAACTGATTCAGGCAAATTTCCACCGCAGCTTCAAGATCCAAAGTCGGTTTTCCTTCCCCGCCTCCGGCGGTGTATTTTTTGGTGGCTTCGGCAAGGAAGCCGGAAATGCCTATGAAATCTACTACGAGTCCGTTGGGTTTGTCTTTAAAGACCCTGTTCACCCTTGCAATCGCCTGCATCAGGTTATGGCCTTTCATTATCTTATCCACATACATCGTATGGGCGCAGGGGGCATCAAATCCCGTGAGCCACATATCGCGAACGATCACGATTTGCAGCGGATCCTCAGGCGTGCGGAAACGCTTTTTTATGGCTTCCATCGCATCTTTGGTGCGTATATGAGGATTCCAGCCTGGCGGATCTTTGCTGATGTTTCCGGTCATTATCACGGCTATTTCAGGGCATTTTTTAAGTGCGCTAAGCGCATTGTACATTTTTACGCAGTTCTTGCGGCTCATACAAACGATCATCGCTTTGCCTTCCAGACTTTCGGTCCTGGCCTTAAAATGGGTGAGGATGTCTTTGGCAACCCTTTCTACGCGGTCAGCAGCCCCGGCGGCATCTTCTATCGCGGCCCAAACGGCATTGTTCTCCTCGTCCTCATCTTCTTCCATTTCATCCAGCTCCTTATCATATTTGGCTTTGATGTTGAGCGGAACCATTTTTGGCTCGTAATAAATGGGCACCGTGGCACCGTCTTCCACGGCCTGTTTGATATCGTAGGTGTGAATGGTGGGGCCAAATACCTGTTGGGTATCGGCATCTTTGCCATCTACGGGAGTTCCGGTGAAGCCTATAAAAGAGGCATTGGGCAAGGCGCGTCTTATGTTCTGCGCAAAGCCGCCGCTATGGAACCCGTACTGGGTGCGGTGGGCTTCATCTGCCATCACGATAAGGTTGGTACGTTCAGAAAGTACAGGGTGGGAGAGCTCTTTTCCCGAAGCCAGTTCTTTTAACCGAAATTTCTCAATGGTGGTAAAGATCACCCCGCCGCCATCGGTGCTCAGCTGGGCCCGCAGCTCATCGGTGGTAGTGGCGTGTTGTACGTGGCCCACCAGGTCTTTGCACAGCACAAAATTCTCATAGAGTTGCTGGTCCAGGTCATTGCGGTCTACCTGGATGAGGATGGTGGGATTTTTCATTTCGGGCATTTGCCGCAGGATCCCGGTAAGGATGGCCATCGAAATGCTTTTGCCAGATCCCTGCGTGTGCCAGATCACTCCCAGCCGGCCGTCACCCGTGGGTTTTATATTTTCTACCGCAGAGTCCACCGCTTTTTTGATGCCCCAGTACTGGTGATATTTTGCGCCTTTCTTGATTATTTTCCCGTTGTGGTCTTCGTGGAAAATGAAGTTTTGCAGGTAATTTAATAAGGTTTTCTTCGGAAATAATCCCTTCAGCAAGGTTTCCAGCTGAAGTTCCTGTTTCTGCTGAAGGTCATCCCCGTGTACACTTTTCCACGGAGCAAACCACTTTAGCGAAGAATTGTACATCCCGTGCAGGGTTTCCAGCCCATCTGAAACTACCGTGATGGCATTGTAATCAAACAGCTGCGGAATATCCTGAAAGTAATGCCCAATTTGCCGGTGCGCGTTTTCCACGCCCACCTCGGGATCAAACATATTCTTGAACTCAAAAACAATGAGCGGAAGTCCGTTGATGAAGACGAGCAGATCTGTGCGCCGGCTGTTCTTGCCAATGATCTTTACTTCATCTGCACATACAAAGGTGTTTTTCTCCGGCTCTTTGTAATGAATAGGGTAGAGGTGGCGGGCCTGTTCTTTGCCCGAAGCATCTTTCCAGGTAATGGAAACCCCCTGGGTCATTTTAAGATGAAAATCGCGGTTGCGGTGATCGAGATCCATTCCCTCGTGCTGCGTAAAAGCTGAAAGTGCTTCGTTAATGGCGGTTGCCGGAACACCGGGATAGGAGCTTGTTAAAAATTCCCGAAGATCCTCCTCCAAAACCACCTTTTTGAGATCCCGCTGCAGGGAATTGCCTTCTTTATAGGTGTATCCCAACTCCTTGAGGCACTCTATGGCAGCCTTTTGCACCGTGATCTCGATCATTTGTGTCATAAGACTTCAGATAAGGTTTTCTCCACGTCTTTCACGCGGACTTCCCCGCTGATGAGTTTTGGCAATAAGGTGTCGCGGAGTTGGGTTAGAGATTTGTTTTCATCTTTATTGCTTTCCATTACTTTGAAGTACCCACTCACAATTTCATTAAATTTTTCTACTTCTTGGGTAGATGGAACTAAAATTTTTATTCGTTTTAGTAATTCTGTTGTTAAACTGGGTATTGCAGAACCAACATCCATTGAAGCTAAATCCTGAGATTTTAAAAAGTAAAAAATATACTTTCCAAAATTTTGTTTTCTGAATTTAGAATAAAACATTGTGTCAACTGACCAGAAAGGTTCACTCAAATAAAACAAATTACTTAAAGTACCCTTTCGAGGGATTAAAATCGACTCCTGATCGTAGAGGAACGTATCTACATATCTCATTATACCTCCGGAACCATATACGGGAATGGTTCCCTTTTCAAGTTTTTTATGATCCTTCCCATATTTAATTTCTAATAGATCTTCCAACTTTTTAACTTCCCATCCCTTCGGAATTTCTCCAATTTCAGAACCTACAAATTCCCCATCCAAAAAAGGCCCAAAATCCACAAACAAGTGCTTGTATAAGGCCATTGCCATTTCTTCCAGGGTGTTGTTCATCTGGAGGTTGAGCTCAATCTTATCGTCTAAAGCAGAGAGGATGGAGGCGATGGATTTTTGTTCAGGTAAAGGAGGTACAGTAAATTCTACTCTCTGAAAGGTTCCAAGATTTATATTATCCTGGACAGAACCAATAGAGTGAGTTTGAATCTGCTTTTTGAAAAATTGCATTAGATACTCTACAAACTCGATATCACATTTTTCTTCGTCTGCAACAAAACCAATAATACTGTCAGGAAAACAAGCAGGGTAATTAAGAATTGCCGTTTCTGCAATGTTGGCGGCAATAGTAATACACATTGTGTTTTTGGGCCATAACTTGCTTTGTGCTAATCCAGCTTCAGAATATGTTTGTGTATGTGTATTTAACCTGTGGTTAGCAGCCTTGACATCTCCGGTTTGTATAAAGGGATATTTTCCACCATACAAGTGCGAAGCATCTCTCGGTCTGTGTTTGGATTTCCCTCTTGCTATGGAACCTAAATCTGTAAGTTTATATATTTTCCAATTTTCTGGCATTAGTTGTTGGGTTACCTTATTTTACGGATAGGTTAAGATTATTGCTTACTGCGGGCTGCAGCCTTGCTAAACAAAAAAAAGTTGAGGCATTCTAAAACCCTTGACTTTGTTACTAAACCGGCTTTTATTTTCCAGGATATATCTCGCAAAATTTAATATTGATAAATATTTATTGTTTGTGCTTTGGGTTTTTCTCCTAAATTGATCCAATCATCGAATATTATATATTTTAAAGATTCTTCAATCACAAATAGTTTTTCTCCTGATCCACGTGTTGGAACCTTTTTTATAAAAGGATAAATGGATAAATATTCCGCTCCAGCATATGAATTTGGAGCATACTCACTTTTAGAAACAGGTATAATTGCACATTTGTTCGTGTTTCCATCAACATAACCTAATTCCCACGGCATCCATTTTGAAACGGTGGCGTTGGTTGAAATCGCAAGTAATAGTGATTTGGAAATTTTCAATCTATTCTGAATTAATTTTGCAGATGCTTTTGTCACATTTGTTCTATCTAAATGAGGGTCAATTATCCAGTCAACATAGACAGAAAAACCTTGATTAGTTAATTCAATATATAAACCTTCAACTTCATCTTTGTCAAGAAAACTATGTGAAAGAAATATATCAAAGCTGGTATGAGTTTTTTTACTTTCATTTAAAATTTTACTACTCAAAAGAACAGTTTTCCTTTGTGAAAGATTTTTCAGATAACTACTTGTGTATATTGCCATTAATGGAAGGTTTAAAATGATTTACCCAACTACAAATAATTTCTTCCAGTTCAGGTGAGATTTTTCTTTGTAGTTTCTTTAAGTTGAATTCAAAAACAAATGAATTACTTATCTGGGGGTCTAATATTCCCTCACCATAGACTTTGTCTTCTTTTAATATTAATATAGGTAACCCAGCTTGATACGCCATTCCTGCTTCTATTTGAATCCATGGCGATGAACTGTATTTATGAATTAATTCCTTTGAGCTTTTAGAAAATTCTTTATCATATCCTATGAAACTATGATGTCTTTCTAAGCCAATAACTATTGCAGCAACACAAGTATCCATTATTTCTTTAATGGGTTGTAATGGACTTATAAAACTCCAATTATTCTTCCCCAAATTTGTGGGGTTTAATCCGTGTTTCCTTAGTTCAAGGTCAATTAAAGCAAGAAAGCCTTTCTGAAATCTATTATAAGGAGTGGGATGCGAAATAAAAATGTTAATATCTTTTTCCATTTAAACTAATAAGCCAGTAACCTCAAAAGAGGGTTCCTGATTAATTAAACTGTCTTCAAAACTTCTAATTTGAACTTCTTCTAATTTTAGAATTGTTGGTTTTATATTCTCATGACGATCAATAGCATTTTGAAATTTTAATTTTGTGAGTTCTTCAATCAATGAAACAGAAACTTGATAATTTTCATCCTCCTTAAAGTCAAGAAAAGGTTTGAGCGATGTTTTCTTTTCGACTAATTCAAAATCTCGAAAACCGATTTCATTAATCAAATCATCCTTCCTTAAAGGATTTATCTGCCCCATCAGGAAGCCTGCTCTATAAAGCTTACCGTCAACCTTTAAATAATAAATTACTTTCCAAAATAATATAGGGATTTTAAATATTGAACCGTCTTTAAGTCTTACCTTAAATTCAGGGTCTAATTTATCCAATACCGGACCAGTAAAAACTGAAACTTTTGCAGGCTCTGGAACTCTCCCTTTTATAATAATCGAATTTTCCAAATGTTTCCATGGGCCATTATTTAAAGAATCATGTTGGGGGGCAGCATTAGGATAAAAGAATGTACTTATTGCAGCTTTTTGTGCGTCATCTTCATCTCCATCTAAATCCCATTGCACATCTTCTCTTTTGGTCATATGACCCTTTTCAATAGTTGCTGCTTTTATTGTATTAAATTGTTTATAATCCGTTGTAGTTAATTGCTCGTTACTACTAATCCTATCATCTTTTTTAAAACTACCAACTCTGCCAACTTTCTCATATTTAATTCTGTAAATATTGCTTGCGCTAACAATTGGAACTCTTCTGCTTTTACTTTGAATTACACTGTAATGGATATAATCTAATTCATCTTTAGTGGTTTTCTTATTTAGTGCTATATCATTACTATACTCTTCGTAATTAGGCATTCCAATTACAAAGTTTTCTCCTAAAAAATGAACATCATACCCTTTCATATTTCTAAATTCTTCCTTCGCGAACTAATCTCCAGTAATGATGGCCTAAAGCGGTAAGTCTGCATGTTTTTGATTTCATTGCTGCGTCATACATGTGATCTTCATCTACAGGATTTATTAAACCTACATTACGTAATTTTTGAAGATCCTTAAAAATTAATATATTTTCTTCATCAGCATATGGCTCAACGATTTTGTGTTCATTTTCATTGGAGTTTGTGTCTTCAAATGAAGGATTCAATTGAAAGTCATCAGTTGGAGAATCAAAATATTCTATTAACTTTCTGAGTGTGCTAAGCGGAACTTGAGGAATGATACATCTTAATTTAACAAACTCGGTAACATTCGTTTTAAATACTGGCCTTTGCTCGTGTGCACCTAAAGCCTGATCTATATAGGCATATAAGCCTCCAGGAGAAATATGTCCTCTAATATCTGCCGCACCACCTTTAAGACCTTCAATAAATAGATTTGTAAAAACTCCATGACCATTTACTTCTTTTGATGGTTCATCTTCTCTTGAGGATGTAAGGATTGAAGTTCCCGTTTTTATATTTGTTATACTTCCATCTTCAACGGGTTCTGCAAAATTTCCTGATTTACAACAATCAAGAATAATAACCTTGTTCCTTATTTTTGAGTTATTGGCTAATTTTAAGATATAATTCATGTCAATTCCTTCATCATATCTTTTGTGATCAGGAGTTACTAAAAATCCGCCTAATTCATTTACATAGCCATGGCCAGCAAAATATAATAGCCCCATGTCAGCACTAACATTAAAAAAATTGGAAATTTCAGTCAATAATTCTGATTTCGTACCAACATTATAAAGGGTAGTTACTTCAAAATTAGTAGTATCATTTCCATTAACTTGTAGGAGCTCAGAAATGATTTTAGCATCATTTACAGCTCCTTTAAGAGGGTGACTTAGATAATCGTTTATTCCTATTACTAGTGCTTTTTCCATGCTAATTTATCTTAAAGACTATCGATAAAGGTACTTATGTTAGTATCTGACCACACTTTTGTGTTTACACCTACTATATTAGTTCTATCAAAAGTATAAGCCCAAATGCCTAAAACTTTCTTTCCTTCCTCTCTTGCGCATTGTATTTCCCATTTTTGACCACTTGATGTAAGAGAATTTTTACTTACAAGCACAATAACTCCGTGAGAACGTTTTATTCTGGTTCTTACTTTTTCTTTCCAATCCTTTTCATATGCCTCTCTCACTGACATATCTATGAATTCAAATGGTGCTCTTGGATGAAGAGATTGTCCTTTTAGAAAATTTCTTTGAATTTCGTCTTCAATTGCGAAAGCAATAAATACAACTCTTTTGTCTGCCATAATACTTGGTTTTATTAGTAGAAATTATTTATAAATCATTTATGAATTTTTCTAAATTATTCCAGTTCCATTCAATTACTTTTTTGCCTTTCAATTCTGTTGGAATTGCTCCTTTGTTGTTTTTAAAAATGTGCATTCCTATAATATTTACTCCTTCCTCTCTAGCACATTTGATTTCCCATCTTGCACCTCCAGCAAGGTGGGTTTTTTTACTTAACAGCGCGATTACACCGTCACATCTCTTTATTTTTGTTCTACATCTCTTCTTCCATTCACTTTGTTTCCAAGCTTTTTTTGCTGACATATCGATAAAGTAAAATGGTGAATTTTTCCGTTTTGCTTGTTCGACTAAATAATTTCTATATTCAATATCCTCAATCGCAAAACTTATAAAAACTTTTTTGCGCCTCTCATTGTTGGTTTCTTCGACTCCAAACAGCCATTCTAAAAGTCCCATCTATTCTTATTCCTCATCAATGAACTCGGTTTTTTGTGCGATGACTAAAGGTTTTAAGGCCCCATGATATTCCATAGTGCAGACGAAACCGATAGCATCTTCTAGGTTATCTCCATCATAGAACATATCATTTTCACCAGGTATCATTGCTTTAATTTTATACTTAAAGACCGATGGATGTCCGATGCTATTCCATTCCATTTCATAATCTATAAATTCTCTGAAAAAGTTGTTTACCCGTTGCAATTTTTCGTTTTCTTCGTCTCCTTCTGCAATTATTTTTATTTCGTATTCATTAGATATTGGCATTCCATATTTTTCATAGAATAAACCTTTAAAATTTTTTACGTGTAATCTTTCAATGTCATTATAGCTAAAATTTACTTCGAATGATTTTCCATTGTCTATACTGAAAACCCTTTCCTTCCAATTGCTTTTACGCATAATTGATCTTACTGCTTTTGCAGTCATTTCTTGCTGCAAATCATCATTTTCATTCAGAATTCCAATTGCATCTCTGATCTCTTGGTCAATCTTTGAATATAAACCAATGTTGCAGTCATAGCAAGCTGGAACAGTAAGCAAATGTTGCTTGTATTCACAGGGATAGGTGTTGAATAAATTTTTCGCAGGAATGTGTTCAACGTGATTAGTTTCATCAGTTAATTCTTTCCCACAGTTATAACAATTCATAAAGTTTCTTTTAATGCTGCATAACAATCGCAAAATGTATCCTTGATTCCTTCTATGGTTTATTTGCACCAGCTATGGTCATTTTCTTACGTTTAAACTATTTTCTCAAAATTGGCTTTAATCCTTTCCTTTAATTCTTCCCCTTTATCGAATTGCTCTAACAACTGTGCCTTTAGGCTCTCCATCTTTTCTTCAAAAGGGATTCCGTCATCTTCTTCGGCTTCGGTGCCTACATAAATCCCAGGGGTGAGTTTGTAATCCTGTTTTTGAACTTCGGCTATTGTTGCTGCTTTAGAAAAACCTTCGATGTCCTGGTAGGTCTCGACTCCGCTCGACCTGACATCCTCGCTCAGGGTGACATCCTGGACATTACGCCACTTGTGGTAGGTTTCTGCAATTCTATTAATATCATCATCACTAAAAACCCGCAGTTTTCTGCTGGCCATTGTGCCCATTTTAGAGGCGTCCAGGAACAGGATCTCGTTGTTTCGCTCGCGGTGGATGCCGTCTTTGCCGTCGCGGTTCTTGCTCAGGATAAAAAGGCAGGCGGGGATCCCGGTGGTGAGGAACAGCTTATCGGGCAGGCGAACAATGGCATCTATCATAGCATTGTCTACCATATGCTGCCGCACGTTTTTTTCTCCCTTGTTGTTGGAGGTCATCGCGCCGTTTGCCATTACAATTCCGGCAGTTCCGGTGTCGCTTAAATGGTGCCAGAAGGTTTGCATCCACATATAATTGGCGCTGCCATCTGTAGTGAATTCTTCCTTGGGGCCAAATAACCGGGGATCGCCATCGGGCAGATCTTCAGGATGCCAATTGCTCACATTAAATGGCGGATTGGCAATAATATAGTCGGCTTTCAGGTTAGGGAATTTGTCATCGAGCAAGGAATTCCCCAGTTTAATATCAAAAGAAAGGTCCCGCAGCATCAGGTTCATCAGGCACAAGCGCAAAGTTTGTGCGGTCATTTCCTGCCCGTAGATCGCGATGTCTTTTTTGTTTCCGCCGTGTTCTTTGATGAACTTTAAGCTCTGCACAAACATACCGCCACTCCCGCAAGCCGGATCAAAGATCCGCCCCTTGTAAGGTTCCAGCAACTCCACCAGCAGCCTTACAATACTGCCGGGCGTAAAGAATTGCCCCGCACCCGAACCTTCAGCCATTGCAAATCGGCCAATATAATATTCATAAATACGACCCAGGATATCACTTTCGGGATTTTCCTTTTCAGAAAATTTAGGGTGTGAAAGCAGGTTGATAATTCCGCCGGTTTGTTTTGGGGATAGTTCACTCCGCACAAAGATCCGCGGCAAAATATTCACCAGCTGGGGGTTGTAGCCTGTCAAAAGTTCCTGGATCACATCAAAGGCATCATCAACTTTCACCTTGATATCATCTTGCTCGGCATTGTCCTTCAAATATTGCCAGGAAGCGGTTTCCGGAATTTTAAAGGTATTCCGGGAACGGTATTCATCCCGGTCTTCCAGGACGTAATTGATCTCTTCCTTATCTGTAGTGTAATAATCAGACTTTGGATCATTAAGCTGCTCCTTCAATTTCTCGCGCACCACCTCATAGCGTTCGCTAAGGTGCTTTACGAAAACAAGGGGAAGGATGTAGTTTTTATAGTTATTCTCAGATACCGCGCCGCGTAATTCGTTCGCCGCATCCCAGAGTTCTTTTTCAAAATCAATGTCTGCTTTTGCCATTAAATGGGGTAAATAGGTTGTTTATGGAAATCAGGTTCGTGTAGGGAAGAATCTGAAGGGGAAAGTTAGTTAATTTTTTTAACATGTAGGAAATTTTTAATAGCCTTTTGTAGGAGTAAAAAATTTCCCTTTTAAAATAAAAGAAAGAGTAAAGGTATGGTTTCGGGAAACCTTAAGCTTTGAACCAGACCTGGCTATAAATTAGATTCCTGTTTTTTCCTATCTTTAAACGATCTGGATGAACAATAGGCTGTACTTGAGACATGACTGCTTTAAGGTCGAGCCCCTTTTTTCTACCAAATTGTCCTGATCTGGAAAAGTTCAAGAGTAGAGGTGCGTCTTTTTAATTTCCTGATTGAGTCTAGTGAGCAAACTATACATAACAGGGAATTTCAACAAATTTATTATCATAAATTACTATTTGATCAAACGAACGTCAATTTCAAAAGGATATGTTTTTCTGATTTTAACTTTGCCGGCATCCGGATGATTCACATTGATTAGATAGTTCATTTCATTCGGATTTACCGCACTGGACACCTCGAGAATTAAATGCTTATTTTGTTCTATCCAATTTTTTCCAAACATTTTTAGCTTATCCGGTGCCGGATATTTATTCCAGTTTTTTGGAAGATCTGTCAGTTTTAATTTCTGAATACTTTCATCTGGAATTTCTAATTCTGCTATATACAAGTCATCCGGCAATAGGTCAAAATCCACATGAACTAATTTTTCCAAAATTGCCAGGGATGAAGTTGCAGCACAATAGATCACGGGATAACCCTTCGGATTCCATCGACCACCAGTTAACTTAGCTCCGGTACCACTTAAATCCTTGATCCATTTTTTCTTTGTAATTCTATAGACTATCATGAGAATACACCATGCTCTATTCGAAGCAATTCATCCATAACCAGGTCAATACCAATACTGGTTTCAATCAAATCCAGAGGGTTAGAGTTTCCCAGAGATTTATTAGGTCTATTTAACCATGCAAGAAATTTTTCTTTATCATTGAATACATCGATCCCTTTATAAAAAAGACGTGTCAGTTCAATTAGCCGTTCTGAAGAATTAATGTCCATCGGCTTATCTGGTGACTTTCTTTGTAAGGTTCTTTCAGAAACATGAATAAGCCTGGAAACCTGTTTTTGGGTAAGGTTAGAATGTTTAATAAATGAATTCACAGAATTTCTGTGCAACCCATCTTTTAATACTTTTAGATATGCAAAAGAGGAGTTTCCTTTAAATAATGAAAGAGATTCAAGATCGAGCCATTTTGCTACTGTTTCTCTTTCTTTTTTGTGATCAACTGTGAGAACCATAATTACCGCCATTTTACACAAATATACTGACAAATGTCGTAAGTTCCTATTTATACATGTAGTAGAAATCTCAGCTTGTTCATTAAAAGCTCATAAGCAATGGAAGTATAACCTGTATTTTAAAGATAAAGAATCCAATTTATTGCCCCATATCTACCATAACCTGCGCCGGATCCTATGCTGTTTTTATAGCGTACGGGAAGTTAAGCGTTAAGTAAAAACAGCATAGGGCGCATCCTACTTATATTACAAAACCAGTAAATTTCAGCCTGTTTTCAAGGTCTTTCAGGCGATTTACTGGAAATCTCTCCTCATTCACCACTTATTTTTAAAAGTCTGATCTATTCTACTCAAGGTTTTGCCGCAAATTTTAATGGTTTTACTGAGGGTTTCAGGCCATTTGCCGCAAATTTACTAATTTTTGCACCAGGACATTTGTCATTACAAACTCTGGTATCCACTCTCTAGCCACTTGCAGTATGCCTCGTGGATTTCCGGATATGCTGCGAAATATTCATCGTATCGCTTATTTTCAGATTCCATGATCATCTGGTAGATTTCAAAATTTTGCTCTGTTTGTTTATTGGAGGTGTAACTAAAGTACCCTATTAAACTTAAAGCAAGTATTCCCATAATACCTAAAAGGATCAACAGATAATTTGGTATCAGCCTGGCATTCTTTAGTTTCTTATCGATGCCTTTTAGAATTTCATCCCTTTCCTGGCTTTCCGTTTCCTGTTTTTTCAGAAAAGTGTTTAGGTCCTTTTCCAGAGCTTCGGTTGTAATTGGGATGCTGAGACTAAATAGTTTATCCGAAAGCCGTTGAAGTTCCACAATAGTAGTTTTGAAATCAGCCATCTCGTCGGCCATCAGTTCCATAATTTCATCTAGTTTTTTCATTGCTTAAAAATTTTAAATCATATTCCTATACCTGTATCCAGTGCTTTCAGAGCTCCCTTTATAAGTTCTTTGGCTATTCTGGTGGTTAGATTTGTACTTAACTGTACTGTTTTGTTCATTATCAGCAGGCTTTTTGGAGCTTCCTTTAATCTGGTAAAACTCCTGTTTTGAGAAATTTGCGCAATTAATCTATTGCCGCTCATTGACCGGTGAACCTCACTTGCTTTGAGATTTACTCCTTTGTATTCCACACGGAACCCCTGCAGTTGATTAGATTTATTGATAGTGGGAATCACTTCCACCTTATGAGCTTTCATTTTGCTCATATATTCATCCAGGGACTTTGGCCTTGTTTGGAGCACCCGGTCATTTAGAATTTTGATTTCCTGTCGAAGGTTTTTTAATTCCCGGAGTTTTTCCTGTTGTTTTTCCCGCGCTCTGGTAAGCCCTAATTCTTTTGCTACATTGTCTGCAGCCATCTGGCTTCGTTTCCCGATAAAGCTGTCATTATAGGCCTTTCCATCAAAACTAATCCTATTGGTATAGATATGAATATGGGTATGCGCTTTATCCCGGTGAACAAATCCAATGGATTGATTGTTTTGCAGGTTCATCTCCTTTAAAAACTTTTTAGCGATTTCTTCCAGGTCTTTTTTGGTTAAATCTCTTCCGTCCTCAATCGATGGGCTTACTATAAAGCTTAAGGTGTTGTTGTGGCAACGCTCATTTTGGGACTGGATAATTTTGAACTCTTCAGTTATCTCAGCGGGAGTATCTCCGGCCAAATGTTCTTTCAGCACTACTTCAGCCTCTTTCTCCTGGTTCCAGCCATAGGATATGGATACTTTTGTGCTGGAAATTGAATGTCCTTTCCCTATCATTTTTTGAAATTTTTTAAATGGTTCCTGATTTCTTCCGCCAGCTTTTCCACCGTTGCAGCTAATTGCGGGTCCCGCTTTTTAAACATGCTGCTGATCCGTGCAAAGTTATTTTTGTATTGCACCAACATCCGGTAGTACTCCAGCTGTTCCGGAGTAATCCGTTCTACAATATTTCTTTCAAAAGCAGTGGAACGGAGATATTCTGAAAGGGAAATTCCTGCCCTAACTGCTCTTTTTTTCAGCAGCTTTTTCTCGTAAATCGAGCAACGGATCTGGATGTATTCCCTTTTCATTTTTTTCTTTTAAAGTCTTTGCAACCTCCGGGCGTAAAGCAAGAATGTCATGACAATGACACATCTTGCTTTACCATTTCAACTGAAATTCTCCGATAGGTATTTACTATTTACCAATTCGCTCATTTTTCTTTGACTTGATACACATTTTTTGTTGCTGCTCCTGTGAGTTAGTAAGAAGTTCTTTCCATTCAGGCTGTTGAACTTTATTGTGTATTTCCTTACTTTTTCCAACATCCTTCACTCTGCAATTTTTCATTTAGATCTTTATATGCCCCATACAAATCACTACAATCCGTAACATTATCAAAAAGGTTTAAAAGTGAAGTGGCTGCTTTTTTTCCTGCCGAATCATTATCCAAATAGATCAGAACCTTGTCATATTTAGGTATGAGCATTTTAATCCTATCCAGAAAAGCCAGAGAATTTAAAATGATATAATCTGAGTTTTGTACTAAGTCTTCATCTATGGTAGCCACGGAAAGAAAATCAAACATCCCTTCTGTAATCAGTAGATTTTTAGCCCCTCTTTCGAAAGAAGAATAGGTTTTTGGGCTACTGGAGGTTTTATAGTATCTATTTCTCAGCTCCCATCCTCCCTTATAATTTTGCAGACCAATAGCAAAAAATCGTTTTCCTTTAAATCCATACCAAACCTGTCTACAGTATTTCCTACCGATCTCAAAAGGTATATTCCGAAAATTTAAATAGTCAATTAAAGCATGTAGCTGAATAATTTGAACGTCTAATATTTGGATTTCTGGTTCTTTGGAAAGATGCGTAACATCCGGCGGGCTGAAAGAAAAAGATTCTATATCGTGTTCTAAAAATTCCAGAGCCTCCCTTGCGGACCAGGATTTCATTACCATAATAAGATCTATGGTATTACCTCCTATTCCTAATCCGAAGTCAAACCACAAGTTTTTGATCAAAGAGACGCTAAAAGAGGCTTGAGTTTCTGTCCGTAAGGGACTCAGAAACCAAGCTTCTTTTTCCGATTTTCTGGTGGGGTAGTGCCCTAATTTTGCGAGTATTTTCACGATGCAAATATTACGGGCGCTTCTCCACGATAACTGATTTAATTCCATTTTTTCTATTTTTTAATTACCTATTTACCCAGCCCCTATGAATGCTGGCTTTTCTTTCTTTTTTAGCTATTTTTTCTATTTACCTAATTACCCGGGGGTAGTTATGGGTAAATAGTTTAATAAATCTATTTACCACACCTTAAGTTACTGTTCATCAGTGTTCAAGCTCATTGGGGTAATTAGGTAAATACTTTTTATAAAAGTTCTAAAGGAGAGGACTTAAACCTTTTTTTAATCAGATAACCGTAAATCCGATTTTGAGGGGATTTTATTCTTTCATAGCCCAAAGCCTTTAAAGCCCTTCCCATGTAGTACATGTTCAGGCGGGGATTAATACAGGCTAATTGAACAACCAAATCTGAAGCGGTTTTAAAATCAGCAGGATTGGAACTTTGTGAGTAATATTTGCATAGCAGCTCTTCTTCCATGGTAGTTTCCCGGTAAGTTTTGTTCCTTTCTTCGTTTTCAGCTATGTCCTTTAAAGTAAGTTCCGGATAGAAGTTTTCATCTATGTAAGCGAGGTAATAGGCCTGGGACCAGACTTTATTAATATCTATTTCCCTGGAATAGGAAAAGTTAATGGTGCTTTCCAGTTCGAAGCATAACCAGCGTACAGAACCGGTTTCATCATTGAGAAAAGTTGCACGATTTGTAGAGCCGATAAAACTACAGGTTCTGTACAGCGTGGAATTTTTACGATCATAAGGTAACCGCTCATTGATCATCGTTTTGGAGAAATAGGCCTTCAGTGCATTTATTTCTTTTTTTGCCAGAATAGATAGCTCGTCCAGGTTGATTAGGAAATTTTTTGTTAGCTGAATCCTTGCATCTTTATCGGTGGTCATATCCTCAGCAAAGTATTTCGATAGGGCAGGAGGGCAAAGGAACCTGCACCAGGTTGATTTCCCTGAATTCTGATGCGGGTGAACAAGAACCAGACATTGTTTATTAAAGTATTCCTTTTCAAGTGCACACCTTACCGCACGCACCAGCCATTTCTTAAAGTGGTACTGGAATAGTAAAGGTTCCTTTAATGGTAGGTATGATGCCAATGCCTTTATATTATCCTCTCCGTGCCAATGAGGTAAAGACCGAAAATATTCCTCAATGGGATTAAACTTTGGAACATATTGGGACCTTAAATAGATTTCCAGTTTGGCAGGGTTGACCTGAATATTAGACTGATCCAGTTCAATTAAAAAGGAGTTCACATCCAATATTTCCCATTTGTTTTCATCCTTAAATGAAATCTGAAATTCATGTCCTAATTCATCGTACCGAAGATCATATTTCTCTGATGCATATTCACAAATAAAGTCATAGACAGTTTTCTTTTTCTGTTCCTTAACCCCATACATTTTTTCCTCGTTACCGGACATAACAAAAAGTTTAGATTAGAAGAATCTTTTCTTGTTCCTGAAGGTGTAGTTTAATGCTTCAGTCTTTAATTCACCAGCTGATTTTTTTGAATTGGAAAGAAGCCAGTGATCCAGTTTTTCCCGGGAGAAGTAGATCATTTTACCCCTGGGTTTTGAAAAAGGAATTTCTCCTTTAGCTGTCAGCTTGTAGAGGTAACTCCGGGAGATCCCCGTATATTCACTTGCTTCCTCCAAAGACATGACGGTTTTACTTGCCCGTAATAGCTTCTCAATACGATCCAGTTGTTCCAGAATTTTAATTGTGTCCATAATTAAATTGTTTAAGGTTGATACTGAAAAAAGCGCTTTGGCTTTTCGGTTCATGGAGCTAAACTAGGAAGGGAAATAATGAAGAATGTATGCTTTAGATACATGGTATGTAAAATTTTACTTATGGTATTCACATAAACAGATTTCCAGTTTGGAATAGCTAAGAATGGGATTTTAAAAGAATAAAATTTTCAGCATTTATAATCGCGGAGAGTCAATGTGCAGTAATAATAGAAGGTCAATGTCTGGCAGCAGGTTTTATTTTAAGTTGCAGGTACTACTCTTCCGTAGGAATTTAAGACTAAAAATGTCTCCTCAAAATACCTGCACTTATGTCAAGCTAGTTTTTCACCTGGAATATTTTCATCTTTTAAAATAAAATATGAGGTGGAAAGGGATACTGTATCTTTTTATTTTATAAATTAATGTTTGTTATATGAATTCCTGAAAACCAGTGAAAAGGGAACTGTGAAAGCTCGTGTTTACGTCGCTTTGTCAACAAAGAAATATTTAAAAAAAAATATTTTGAAGATATATAATACCATAGTGTTCGTCCTTCTTATTCTGCTGCCGATGCGAAAGTTAAACGCACAGGAAAAGCTAAACCCGCAGATTTATAACGGGAACCTCATAGAATATTTGACTGAAGTAAATATATGGGTCGAAGGGCATATGCTCCTTAATTATTGCCAATGCTCCCGAAATGAAGCTTTCATTATTACTTACCAGGAAGTTAGAGCATCTTACAATGCCTTTCTAAACTCATACATCCACAACCTAATGCTTGCCAAATCCCGGCAGGGACTGAACACCTTTAAGCAGATAAATAGTTCAGAATTTGTCAGGGCTGATCCTAATTTAAATCATGCTTACGAGGCTTTAATAGCTCTAAGTAAAACAAAAGCGGGTGACTGTGAAAATCAACCCTTTCTTCCAACGGTAGTGACTATAGCAGAATTAACTCAAATTGCAACATCAGTTTTAGACATTATACGCGATACGAATAGGAGAAATGAAGAAAAAAAAGTTGCCGTAATCCAGAGCCTGGAGAATTTCAAGATTCCTTCGAGTCAGGCCTACGACTGTATTAATTAGAAAAGAAGAGGTTTATGAAAAAGATAAAGGAATGCTCTTGTGGAAACCGCAATCCCTTTCATTGTATTGTTCCACCTTATATGCTGGAAGCAATGGCAACATCATCCAATGAGGTTGTAAGGATGAGGGCTATAAAGAATATGGAAACTGCAGCAGAAATTAGAACGGAACGCCGTCTAATCTGGCCTGAAACAGTGGCTTCTATTTTAACTAATAAAGAAGGAAAATACCGGGAGGTATATGATATGCAAAATAAACCGAATCGGCGGGACCTTATGCCGGGGAAATTGGAGAGGTGGGAAGGAGAAGAGCCTGTGAATGATCCTGCTGTGAATGAAGCATATGATTATTCAGGTCACACTTACAATTTTTTTTATGAGATTTTCAACCGGGATTCCCTTGACGATAATGGACTAACCCTTATTTCTTCGGTACATTTAGATGTGAATTACAATAACGCCTTTTGGAACGGAAGCCAAATGGCTTATGGTGATGGAGATGGGATTATTTTCCACCGTTTTACAAAAGGCCTGGATGTTATTGGCCACGAACTTACACACGGAATAATTTCCTATACATCACGCCTAGTTTACAGAGATGAAGCCGGGGCTATAAATGAACATTTAGCAGACGTATTTGGATCTCTGGTGAAACAATGGATACTAAAACAGGATGCAGATTCTGCAGACTGGCTTATCGGAAATGATATTATAATTCCCGCACCTACAAGAAGAGGCATTCGTGATATGAAGAATCCTGGAACTGCATATATAAATGACCCGGACCTTAATGGAACTGATCCCCAGCCTGACCACATTTCAAATAAATACACCGGAATGCAGGATAATGGCGGGGTACATATAAATTCAGGAATTCCAAATAAAGCATTTTGTGAAACGGCTATAGCAATAGGTGGATATTCCTGGGAAAAGGCGGGGAGGATATGGTACGAAGCTATGCTCCAACTCACACCAGAAAGCAATTTTGAAAGGCTGGTAAAGCTGACAAAGGATATTAGCATAAAATTTTATGGACCCGGCAGTGATGAATTTAAAGCTGTAGTACACGGATGGGAAACAGTAGGTTTAAATGATGTGAATTATGATTACTATTCTTTATGAAGAATGGAAAGAATTGCAAAGATAAGGTACATTAGATTTAATAAAGTTTTAAAGTGGCATGAAGATCAACTGTATAAAAAGTGGTGGTTTTTTAGGTCTCCAGCGAAGCTGTGAGATAGAAACAAATGATTTAGACGAGTCTGAAAAAAAGGCATTTGAAAAAGTTAAAAAAGAGAGCCGTAGGGATGAAAATGTGAGGGACACCTTTATTTATTATTTTAAATTCCAGGAAAACAATTTAGAAAAAGAAATAGTAGTAGAAGAAACCTGTTTAGAAGAAGAAATGATGCCTTTTATAAGAAAAGTGGATCACAAATTAAATTAAATTTTTAGGAAATCGAGATGAGCAGGCTTTATTATGAAGATCAGGAAATAACCCGGTTTAGGGTGGAGCAAGGAAAGCAAAGCAAAACAGGCAGCTATCTGGAAAAAGTTTCAACCCTGGTCCCAGCTGAAATTATTGCCGGCTATTTAGCCATGGTTGGCTTTTTAGATAAAGAAGAAGGAAGTCTTCTGGTAGAAAAACAAAATTTTTTAATCGGGATCTTTTTTCTTTGTTTCATTCTAACTCCGATATATTTATATTTTCAGGCCGAAAAGAACAAGCCTAAGATCATACATCTTATTTTATCATCTCTTGCCTTTGTAATCTGGGCGTACGTGACCAGCGGGGAAAAATTTAGCAGCTTAATTTATGATGCCGATATTGCCTCTATCATTCTTATTGCTTTTAGCCTGATTAGCGGACTGGTGCCTCTCCGAAGATAATTCCTCTAGGTATACCTCATTATAGAATCCAAATTTCATCCCCGATATTTATACGTAATTACATATAGATCTTCATGAATTATAGATTTGTATGCTATTACATATAAAAAAGCTATATTTACATAATTATACTTATTTGCATATAGTGAAAAATCTCTCTCAATTTTTGAAGGAAAAGAGGAAAGAAAATAATCTTACTCAGGAAGAATTTGCTGAACGTGCAGGAGTGGCACTGACAGTAGTGCGGAAAATTGAACAAGGTAAAGAGAATTTGAATCTGGAAAAAGTCAATCAGGTTCTCAGGATGTTTGGCCATGTTTTGGCTCCTGTAAATGAGAAAGATCTTTAATCATGCGACGAGCCAAAATATATTATCAGGATCAAGTAGCAGGTATTTTGACTGAAACCAATGATGGGGAATATACATTTCAGTATAACAGCTCCTATATTAAAGAATACCCTGACCAGTTTATCACTTTTACAATGCCTGTAAAAAAGGAATTATACATTGACAACAGATTATTTCCTTTTTTTGAAGGCCTTATTCCTGAAGGATGGTTACTGGACATAGCTTCCAAAAACTGGAAAATAAACAGGAACGACCGAATGGGACTTCTATTAGCCTGTTGTAAGAACTGTATAGGTGCAGTAAGTGTTCATCAAATTTTTGAAGGAAATGAAGATTAAGTGCCTTTACTGTTATCAGGAATTAAAAAGCTCTGACCCGAAGGATTTCCACAAGAGATGTAGTCTGGCCTTTTTCGGTACAGAAGAGCCACCACATCTTAATTATTCTGTGGAGCAAATGGCAGAATTGGCAAAAAATGTAGTGGAAAGAAGAATCACAGTACCGGGAGTACAACCGAAACTTTCCTTATCCCTTGTAAAAAATTCTCTTGCAGAAAAAAAGGGGCGGCTAACTGTAGTGGGTGCTTTAGGAGGTAATTATATTTTAAAACCACCCTCTGAAAACTTTCCTGAAATGCCACAGAATGAACATGTGACGATGAGAATTGCAGAAGCTTTCGGAATAAGAACGGTTTCGTCCAGTTTAATCAGGCTGCAAAGTGGTGACCTATCATATATTACCAGGAGAGTTGATCGCACTGAATCCAATGAAAAGATACACATGCTGGATATGTTCCAGATACTGGAAGCTTTTGATAAATATAAAGGTTCTATGGAAAGGGTGGGGAAAGCCATAGGTGCCTATTCCAATAATACCTTACTGGATAAGCTTTATTTTTTAGAATTAGCCGTTTTCAGCTTCCTTACTGGAAATAATGATATGCACCTGAAGAATTTTTCATTGATCAAAAGAAAAGAACTTTGGGTTTTATCACCTGCTTATGATTTGTTAAATGTGTCTATTGTTAATCCGGATGACGATGAGGAACTGGCCTTGACCCTTGAAGGCAAAAAGAAAAAATTAAAGAAAGAACATTTTGAACGATTGGGAGAGAACCTGGAACTGAACAGGAAACAAATCAATGGTGTTTTCAAAAGATTTTTCCGAAATAAAAAGCTTGCTTCAAGCTGGATCAGGAGTTCTTTTTTATCGGAGGAATATCAGGAAAAATATATCGGATTATTAGAAGAGAGATATTCCAAACTTGAGGAAAATTAAGATTCTCTTTCCAAACAGAAATTTAAGGTGCTACAAAGTGTAAAGCTTAGAAGATAATTCCCAAATTGTGGAGGCTGAATACAAAAGAGTTGTTTCTAATTGAAGCAGTTATTTACGATTTTATTTTTTTTCAGTTACTCTTTCTGAAAGACCTTCTTCAATTCTAAATGTTTCTTTGAAAAGTTGCTTCTAATAGGAGTATTTTTGATGGTGTTATAATTGTAACTCTTGCCATCAGGACGCAGAACCAGCTTAGAAGTAACAAATAGGTTCTGATGAGATACTCGTAGAATTCCCTGCAGCTGAGTCCGTCCATCTTTAAGTGAATCTTCGAGTTGTGTTCCTTCCAATCCTTTCGCATAACATTTTTAAAATCTTCCAAAGAAGTTGAATCCTGAGTTCCTAAATCGACTCTAAAGAGTTCCCCCTACAAATGAATCAAATTTAATTCCGGAAGAGAGAGATCAAAATTCTCAAAAAATTTTCAGCTTCTTTTCTTAATTGTACCTGAAATGAAATTTTAAATCTTTCGGTCCAGGATAAATGGCAAAAGAGGAATCCTAGGATAAAAACAATAGCTATCAATAACTGAAGTAAAATGCTGCTAAGACTTATCATAATCAATAGATACTTCTATAGAGCCTATACTAGTAGTTTTGAACGTTGGATTTTAAGTTAAGGTTAAGCCATTATCAAATAAGAAGACCATGTTAAAATC
Source organism: Autumnicola psychrophila (assembly GCF_031846645.1). NCBI lineage: Bacteria > Pseudomonadati > Bacteroidota > Flavobacteriia > Flavobacteriales > Flavobacteriaceae > Autumnicola > Autumnicola psychrophila. The sequence continues at coordinate 10,416 of NZ_JAVRHN010000004.1, read as the reverse complement.
TAACATTACAAAGCATGAAGCAGCTATTACTTTTGGCTTTCTAAACCTTTTCAAATAATAATTATGAATTTCAAATTATCCAAAACATTTAATTTTTATTCACAGGTATTTGTGTTTGTATGCTTTTGTCTGTGTTTCAATTCAGCGTTTTCACAGGCAACCAATGCCAAAATACAAGGAACTGTTGTAGATGAAAATAAAATCCCACTTCTGGGCGCAGAAATAATTGTGCAAAACTTGTCTACTGGGTTTACCTTTGGTAGTGTTACTAATGAGTACGGGCAATATACTGTAAACCAGTTGCCTCTAGGCGGACCCTATAAAGTTACTGCTTCCTATTTAGGTTTTGAAGAGGTGGTGAAGGATGATTTCGAACTTGATCTGAGTGATGTAGTCACACTCGATTTTGTAATGAAAGAATCTTCAACCGCATTAGATGCAGTCGTAATAAAAAGTAGTGGTCTTAATAAACGAATCGATCAACTAGGGGCTTCTACTAAAATTAGTGAGGATCAGATCCAAAAATTACCTACTGAGGGTCGGAATTTTACAAATCTTACCAGCTTATCACCCCTTCAAGGCGGCGGCGGAATAAACCTTGCCGGGCAGCGGAGGACATCAACTAATGTTACCATTGACGGTGTTAATTTTAGAAATATGCTTACTGCGGGTGAGGCCGGTCGAGGACCGTACACTATTTCTCTTGAAGCTATACGTGAGTTCGAAGTTTCTACGAACGATTATGATGTTACTCAGGGGCGTCAGGGAGGCGGTTCAATTACTTCGGTTACAAAATCGGGAACTAATAATCTCGAAGGTAGTGCATTTTTTTACCACCGTGCTGATAACCTGCAAAGCCAGTACAATATACGAGGTGAAGATCGTAGTGCTGATTTTTACAATTCACAATATGGTCTTAGTCTAGGAGGACCACTCATAGAAAATAAATTGCATTTTTTCTTGGTATATGAGCGACAGGACGCCGGAGACCCGGTGAGCATAGCGGATATTCAAAGTACAGACGATGAGAACAGGCTTGGTATAACGCAAAATAATTTGGATAGATTTTTACAAATTGGACGGGAATCATACGGTCTTGGAGATACGCAACAGGTAGGTCAGTTTGACAGGGAAACAGTAGCCAATAATCTCTTTTTAAGATTGGACTGGCAAATAAACGATAAGAACACTTTAACCTTAAGAAATCTTTATAACAGCTGGGATAATCCTTTGGGAAATAACGATAATAGTAATTTTAATCTTTTAGAATCGTACTCCGATTTTGAATCAAAAGAAAATAGTACTTTTCTTTCCCTGCGCTCCGTATTTTCTCCCAGCGTGACCAATGAATTTAAAATTCAATATCAGCATGCGGAACGAGCTTTTTTGCCCAGCCCATTATTACCTTCTTCAAATATCCCGCGAGCAATCGTTCAGGTAACTTCTGAACTTCCTAATGGGAATAGTAGAACACAAAGTGTACAACTGGGTGGACAGCGCTACAGCCCGGAGACGAATTTGGAGAATCAGTTTCAACTAATTAATACCACATATTTAAGTGCCGGTAAATTCAACTTTACTTTTGGTACAGATAATATGATCACTTATTTAGAAACTTTGTTATCAAATGAGCAAAACGGCCGATTTTTCTTTGATTCACTAGACGATTTTGAAAACATAAATCCTTCCCGATTTGCTCGTGAAGTACCTTTACAAGGGCTTCCTGTTGTAAAGCAGACCGTTCTAGATTTATCCCTTTTTGCCCAGGTAGATGTGAATTTACATCCAGACCTGAACTTTACAGGAGGGGTACGCTGGGATGCGACAACTTTTTTAGATAATGCTGAATTTAACCCTACGGTTTATGAAGGGCTGGGAATACGTACCGATAACCGGCCTACTGATTACAATAACATCCAACCTCGATTTCAGTTCACATGGAATGTAAAAGGTGAAAACAAGGATATTCTGAAATTTGGAGGCGGTATTTTTTCTGCCCAACCACATTATTACGCCCAGGTAAACAATATCCAAAATAGCGGTACCATGCTAGGTGCTGTAGATGTTACAGGGGATCAAATACCTAATCCCGATTTTATAGGGTATCGGGAAGATCCAAGCTCGATACCTGGGGTGCCTACAGGAGTCATCCCTTTTTCGACTATAAATGCCGTGAGCGATGACTTTGAAGTACCTAACATCTATAAAGCAAATTTAAGTTACACACGTTTTTTCGGTTCACGCTATAGCATAGGTATTAATGCCCTCCTTAGCCATACTACCAATAATTATGTGTACCAAGAGTCAAATTTGGTTGCTGAACCCTATTTTGTGACTCCAGAAGGCAGGGAAGTTTTTGTTCCGGCATCGACCATTGCAGAAAATGGAAATTCTAACTGGTTAAATTCAAGAATCTCTAATGAAGTAGGCCGTGCCCTATTACTAACTTCAGATGGTATTCTCGATAATGCATCATTAATTTTTGAAGGTTCAGCACGTTTAGGTGATGATGGTTATGTAAATGCTAGTTTCACCCTTAACCGGGCAAAAGACAACTCTTCCTACAATTGTTGTGTAGCCAATACTTCTACCTTTTTACCGGTTTCGGGCGATCCCAGAGATTTAAATTATGGGTATTCTGATAATCAATTCGACACCAAACTTGTCGTAAATGGAGCTACACCTACCTGGAAAGGTTTTGTATTGGGAGCAACTATTACCGGTACTGGAGGGACACGTTATACCCTTACCAATGCTGGGAATACCAGTAGTAACGGCGATTTTAATCTGCGTAACGATATCGCCTATATTTATGACCCTAACGATCCTAACACACCACAGAATATTGTTGATGCCTACAATCAGGTACTGAACGATCCCGAAACGGCCGACGGCTTTAAAGAATATTTGAGAGACAGCTTTGGGGGTTTTGCCGAAAGAAATGGTGGAAAAAATCCATTTTCAGCCATTGTGGATATTCGTTTGCAAAAGGAATTTAAACTTCCCGGGTTGTCTAATCATTCTTTAGAGTTATCTGCCGATGTGTTCAATTTTGCGAATCTTCTTAATAGAGATTGGGGAGTAAATAATAATTTCGGAAATCGAGACGTTTCGCGTATTGTTGGTTTTGAACCTAGTAACAATTCTTACAAATATGATGTACAGACCGGTGCAGGAATAGAGCCTATAAACGGTACGCCTTGGCGTTTCCAGCTCGGTGCACGGTATTCATTTGACTAACAGATAAACGTAGTAAAGTCACTCTAAAAAAACTATAAGATTATAATACTACAACTGAATTTTTTCTAGTAGTAGAAATCACAATATTTATAACAAACATTATAATGATGAAGCAACTCCTAAAATTTACAATTATCTTCCTTTTCGGCTTAAACAGCTTGAATGCTCAGAAACAGGTGCCTGGGCCTGCAAAACATGTTGTCCTAATTTCGATAGATGGATTTCGTCCAGAATTTTATAAGGAAGCCAAGTGGCCCGCTCCCAATCTTAAGATGATGAAAAAAGATGGAGTTTACTCTGATGGTGTACGCGGAGTATTCCCTTCAGTCACATATCCATCACACACAACGCTGATTACCGGGGCAAAACCAGCAAAACACGGCATTTTTTATAATAGTCCGTTCGAACCGGAGGGGCAAACCGGTCGCTGGTATTGGGAAAGCGCAACAATTAAAACTCCTACCCTCTGGGACGCAGTAAGGGAAAAAGGCGGCAAGAGTGCTAGTTTTATCTGGCCTGTATCGGTAGGAGCGCCCATTGATTATAACATTCCAGAAGTTTGGACACTGGATAGCGATTACGGGCGTATTGCACCCATGCGAAATCACGAAAACCCTGAAGGACTACTAGCGGAAATGGAAGAAAATGTATTAGGTAAAATGAATGAGACCAATTTTAACGGCGATTATCTCAACCGTGAAGATCGTATCGGTGAAATGGCAGCATATGTTTTAGAAAATTACCAACCTGATCTAATTACCGTGCACCTTATCGCTGCAGATCATTTTCAACATGAGCAGGGTCGTGAGGGTGAAAAGGTACATCTAGCCATCAGTGCTATAGATCGTGCAATTGGTAAAATAATAGAAGCTGCAGACCGAGCCTCTATTTTAGAGCAAACCGCTTTTGTTGTAACTGGCGATCACGGTTTCGTAAATATACATTCCGCTTTGAAACCCAATGTATGGCTAAAAGAATTAGGAGTAATAGAAGACAAAGAAGATCGTGGAAATTGGACAGCGGCATTCCATACCTCCGGTGCTTCCGCTTTCTTACACTTAAAGGATGCTAGTGATAGTATTACTTTAAAGAAGGTAGAAGAGAAGTTGAATAGTTTACCTCTTAAGTACCGAAAGCTCTTTAGAGTTGTTGATAAATCTGAACTGGGAGTAATAGGGGCAGATCCTCATGCTTCCTTGGCACTGGCACCTATACCTGGAGTTTCAATGTCTAGCAAAGCCTCTGGAGAGGTTTTAATTTCAAGTTCTGGTGGGACCCATGGTTACTATCCTGATTTTCGTGAGATCGAGACCGGTTTTATAGCCTGGGGCGCTGGTGTCTCATCAGGAAAGGCTGTTCCGAAGATGGGGTTGGAAGATGTAGCGCCTTTTATTGCGCATCTACTGAACCTCAAATTTGATGCTCCAGATGGGGTTTGTTATCCTGGACTACTGGCTGAAGATAAAGATTAATATTTATTTTGAGCCAAAGCAATACTTTGCCTGCTAAGACCTGCAAAATCTCCAAGATCCTTCTGAGTTAGTAGCTCGTAAAGAACACTTTTAACGTTGTTACTATCGTAGATTGTACTATTAAAATAGGATCTCAAGAATTTAATTTTATTCTTGGGATCTTTTTCTTTTATAATACTATTTTTTTTCTCAGAACGGCACCACCGTGATACCAGGTAAGAAATAAACCATTCCGAGATTTTACCGTCCTCTACAATAATGGATTTAAATACATTTAGATCATAGCAACGAATTTTAGTGGCAACGAGGGTCTTTGAAAACTCAAAAAATTGTCCGTTTAAGTATTTAAGATTCCCAAAATAATCACCAGTCCAAATAATGTCGTGCACAAATTCTTCACCTGTTTGAGTGTAGGAACCCAATTTTATGGCGCCACTTATGATTTCATAATAAAAATCAGGATTTTCTGGGGGACGATAAATATACTTGTTAGGCCCCATTTCTATTGTTGTTATATTTTTTTCAAGAAGATATTTTGAGCTCAAATATTCAAATAAATTAAAACGATCTAAATTTTTATAAGAATTATTGGGAAGAACGGGTCTTTCAATCATCAAAATTAAAGTCTTTATAAAATTTGCTTATTTACATACATTGTATAAACCTCTGTTAAGATTTAAACCTGTTGTGTAGAAAAATAAACTTCACCTGATTCATTAATAATAAATAGTTGAAGATTCTTATTTTATTGTTATCTACATTTTAAATAGAGTGTTAATAATAAATTGCTTTTTTTTAGCTAATACTATATACCCTATGGGCTTCAAATTATTCTTTGGTAAGTTCATTTAGAAAACTTTCGAAATCGGTTGAATTCATCAGCAACTTATCGGATCGTACTACAACTGGTAATCTGATGTTATTAAGACTCATGCCTGACTTTTTTAGCTTTAGAAGCATTTCTTGCATGTTTTTTTGATTTTCATAAATATCATAAAATTTAAAAGGGATATTTTTTTCTTGAAGGTATGCTTTGGTATCCTGGCAATAATGGCAATCACTGCTACCATAAATTGCTAAGCTGTTAATGACGGATTGATGTTCAGAGAAACCTTTAGAAACATTCTCCTGAGATGAACCGATATGAGTAAAAAATAAAAAAAATATTACAATTGTTAAGGGCTTCATTTTGTTTTATTGTTTTAGTGCTCTTTGGACGAATTTCGCTGAAAATATTGTCAATTGTAGGTTCCTGAAATGTTCTTTTAGTTAGGATATAGTTATTAAAATGTATCCGTCCCCCTAAATTATTCTTTTATTGCTCGATTTCCTTAATGAGATTACTATACCCTAATTGAACTTCTGGAAGATTTTATTTAAATCGGCGTGCCTTTTGGAATAGTTGCTTCTTGTCGGAGCATTCTTCACCGTGTTGTACTTATATGTGTTACCATCTGGTCTTAGAACAAGCTGGGAGGAATTAAAGAATCCTTTTAAAGTTAAGGTATTAGAAGGAAAAGTTTTTACCAAATATTCGTAAAATTCCCTGCAGCTGGGGCCGTCCATCTTTAAGTGAAGTTTAGAATTGTGTTCCTTCCAATCCTTTCGCATGACATTTTTAAAATCCTCTACGGTAGTTAAATCCTGGTTTAACAGATCGAATCTTACTAGTTCATTGTAAAGCTGAATTAATTGAAGATCTGAAATAGAGAGATTAAAATTTTCAGAAGATTTAGCTGTAGATCTTTTAAGCTGTGGCGCAAAAGTGACTTCAAAATTTTTCGTCCAGGTAAATTGACAAGCATGGAAGCCAAGAATAAATGTAAGCCACAAGATTAATTGAATAAGTAATCCAGTATTTTCCAGAAATGAATTGGCGTAGGCCATAAGATGCATAAAGCCAAGTCCGATCAAGTGTAGAAATATCCTTGGTTTTTCTACCTGCTGCTGCCAGGCAATGGGCTCATTAAAAAAATAGCAGAAAAGTTTTGGGGCAAAGTGAATTGCTAATCGCCCATAGGTGTAGATAAAACTAAGGTTAGCCAGGTATTGAAAGAGATCAATTTTCATAATCCATTTCCAGCTTAGGAATTAAATAAGCCGCTTCCTTTTTCTTCTTGTCTACAATTTTTGCATAAACCTGAGTGGTTCTGATTTCTTTATGGCCGAGTATCTTAGAAACAGTATAGATATCTGCTCCATTCTCGAGTAGGAGAACTGCATGTGTATGACGAGCACTATGGAAGGTGATATGCTTTGTAATACCGGCACGCATACACCACCTGAGGATTTCCGCATTGAAATGGGCTCCATACTTTAAACCCTGGAAAACAAGATCCTTTTCCTGTCGTCTTTTGCCCAAAAGTTCTCTGGCTTGTTCTGAAATAAATTGATACTCCTGTCCGGAGGTTTTTTTCTGTTTAAAAATGAGACGGGTTTCGTCTTCTTCGTCCCTAACTTCAGACCAAGTAAGTTTATTGATATCACTCCATCGCAGTCCTGTTAAACAACTGAACATAAAGGCTGATTTTAGAACAGGATGTTTACAGCGTGCTTTAGCCACTGCCTGAAGTTCCTCATGGGTAAGGTGCTCTCTGGAAGTTTCTCCCTGGGCAAAAGCTTTAACGGTGGTAGCGAAGTTTCTTCGGGTGTAACCATCTTCAAAGGCCTTTTTTAAAGCTGCTTTGAATTTATTATAGTAGGCATACTTAGAGTTTTGAGATAGAGGAACATTAGATTTTGTCCTGGCTTTTTTATTTAAATGTTGTTTAAACCCTATTACAAATTCTTCGTCAATGTCCTCAAAAGTTATTTTTCTTTTCTTGCAGTAGTCTTCTATATGGTTTTGGGCAGCATCCCAATTATCATAATTTCCTTTACTTTCATATCTTTCTTCCTTTAGTTTCTCATAATAGGTAAGGAACAATAATTTATCTTTAGATCTGTCTTTAATCCCGTATTTCCCCTGGGCATATTCTGCCCGTCGAATAGATAGTATTTGCTCGGCCCTTAAAAGTGTCTCGGCATTTTCCTTTTTTTCAGAAGGTGTTTGTGGTGAAATATATAGGTACTCCTTTAGATATTCAAATTCCCTTTTATGGGTTTGTTTTCCATCTGCATCTCTAACCTTACCTTTATAGTATTCAATGTATAGACTATACTTTCCTGTGGCTAGTTTCTTCTTCTTAAGTTTAATTTTCATAACCCCTTCTTTTTCATAAAGATAAATAAAAAAAAGATATGAGGTGTACCAAAGTACACCTGGGGTACAAATATTAACAACGAGGTGTACCAAAGGTGCAAAATGAGGTGTACCAACCTCCTTTTACTAGAAAAGAATGGAAAATATAAAGAGGCTATTAGGCCTCTTGTTTGTTGGGATTTGATGCTATTTGATACCAAATGATATCAAATAAAATTTGCTGTTTATTTGCCAATACAGAAATTAGCAAAAATATTTCCTAATAAATCATCGTTGGTGATCTCGCCGGTTATTTCTCCAAAGTGGTGGAGTGCCTGCCGAATGTCTATTGCCAAAAGATCTCCGGAGAGATTTGCGTTAAGCCCGTCCTGAACCTTATTGATCTCTTCCAATGCCTGCAGGAGCGCGTTGTAATGTCTTGAATTAGTGACAATCGTGTTATTGTTCCGCAGTTCTCCTGTGTTTACAAAGTTCAGTAACTTATCTTTTAATTCTTCAACTCCTGCTCCGGTCTTGGCTGAAAGTAGTAAGACTTGTGATCTCTCATTTTTTCCGGAAATGGCATTTAGCTCTGTAATTAGCCTTTCCCGCTCTGTTTCTTCAATTTTGTCTGTTTTGTTGGCAATAATAAGTATTGGTTTTTGCGGAAACTTGTTTATGATCTTTTCTATTTCAACCTTAAATTCAGAACTTAACTCTGTAAATTTTTCCGCGTTCAGCAGAAAAACCACGACCTGCGCCTGACTTATCTTTTCAAAAGTTCTCTTAATCCCGATACTTTCAACTACATCCTGCGTTTCCCGAATCCCGGCGGTATCGATAAACCTGAAACCGACTCCGCCAATGGCCATTTCATCTTCAATGGTATCCCTTGTTGTTCCTGCAATTTCAGAAACTATTGCGCGTTCTTCATTAAGAAGGGAATTTAATAAAGTCGATTTTCCTACATTCGGTTCGCCTACAATGGCGACAGGAATTCCGTTTTTCAGCACATTTCCTGTTGCAAAAGAATCTATAAGTCGTTTTAGAACCTGCTGAATCCTGGCAATAAGCTCTTTAAATTGATCGCGATTGGCAAATTCCACATCTTCTTCAGCAAAATCCAGTTCCAGTTCAATTAAAGAAGCAAAATCAAGTAATTCCTGACGAAGCCGCTGGATTTCATTGGAAAATCCGCCACGCATCTGTTGCATGGCCATTTGATGGGATGCCTGATTTTCAGAAGAAATTAAATCGGCTACAGCTTCAGCCTGGCTCAAATCCATTTTGCCGTTCAGAAAAGCGCGCAGGGTGAATTCCCCAGCTTCCGCAGAACGACACCCTTTCCGAATCATTAACTGGATGATTTCCTGCTGGATATAAGGGCTTCCATGGCAGGAAATTTCTATGGTTTCTTCGCCGGTATAGGATTTCGGAGCTCTAAAGACAGATACTAAAACTTCGTCTATAATTCTTTCAGCATCTATTATATTTCCCAGATGAAGGGTGTGGGATGGCTGATCCTCTAGTTTCTTGCCGCTCTTAGCTGTAAAAAGTGGAGAAACAATAGAAATGGCTTCAGGTCCTGAAACTCTTATAATTGCAATTGCACCTGCTCCAGAAGGCGTGGCGAGGGCAACAATAGTATCGTTCAATTTCATTTGGCAAAGGTAAGAAACCGCCACCAATTTGCCCGTATTCGACTTTGTAAGCTGAAAATCTTAAGTAGAAATCAGCTTCAATTTCAGAAATCCTGTAACAATTTAAAAACCAGGTCGTCTTATTTATAAAGACCATCTTTTTCTGACGGGATCGTTGGAAAATTTAACTATAATCATCAAAAAATGGAAAGTTATACAGCAATGAGAGAGGACCGGCAAATGCTGGTTATAACGCATATAAGTCAGTTACTGGATTTAATTACCGGAATTGGCGGATTCATCGTTCCGCTTATTTTATGGGCAACTCAAAAGGATAGGGTCATGGGAATGGACGAGCACGGGAAGATGATCATGAACTTTCAGATTAGCCTTTTTCTTTATAGCATCATTTGTATACCGCTTATTTTTCTCTTCGGAATTGGGCTGTTGTTGCTAGGAATAATCTGGATTTTTGGAATAGTGCTTCCTATAATTAATGCTATAAAAGCAAGTAATGGTGAACCCTGCAATTATCCATTTTCCCTGAAGCTGATTTCTTAATTTCTTCTGATGGAGGCGGCTCAAATAAGGCAATTATTAGCCTTTTGAGGTGTAAAGTTGTAATTTTCTCTTTCCTTTTCAAGAGTAGTGCTGAAAATGGCAGTTATTGGCTTGGAGTTTTCGGGGGTGTCATGCTGAACTTGTTTCAGTATCTCATCACAATGAATAAGGTCTTTAGGCACACATCAAAAATGACATTTATCGACCTTTAATCCAAATTATTTTATTTTAAATGTCTGGTTGAGCGGAGTCGAAAGCTCTATGGTTAGTTAATTAAATGCGCTTCGACAGGCTCAGCTTGACTGTAACCTGGATGTCACCT